>CAIVSQ010000558.1 GCA_903908605.1 uncultured Anaerolineae bacterium | reverse complement strand
TTTGGATGGGTTCTTTCAAATCGATCTGGAAGCGACGAAAATCCAATTTCTCAAAAAATGTTTCCACCAGGTGCACCTGCTGGTTGTCTGCTGAACTTAAAAAGGCTCCCAGGATGGGATTGATCCAATTCCACGGCCAGAAACGGTCGGGTTGCCCGGGTTGTAGGTTGGTTGGGTCTCTGCCTGTGCCCAGGCTGATTAGCGTGGTTTCTTCCGGTTTCCAATGCAGGCAAAAACTGGCTTCATAGGCTGCCAGGTAGCACGGGTTGGCATACGATCCCACACCTCCATCCACCAGGCGTCCATCGACCACTGGGAAAAAGGTTGGCACAGCGCTGGATGCAAGGACTGAACTGAGTACGGGCCAATCCCGGTATTCCTGTTTCCACGGCTTGATGAAACGTGTCTTATTGAGCAATAAGTCAAAGGTGGTAATCACAAGGTCGATGGGTGGTTTCCGTTCCCAGATATCGCTCATATTGATATCACCTAACGCGTTGTACAAAGCCTGGGCCAATGGTTCGTTTGGGTAACGGTAACGGGTTAATGGCCAAAAAATCGAGCGCCAGCTTTTCTTGAAGATCGTATCGCCCAATTCGACGTAAAGGTTAAACATCTTCTCAGCACTAAGCCCGGCAGCGATTCCAGTGGCGATAATCGACCCGGTTGAGGTGCCGGCGGCCAATTGAAAAATCTGGTCGACAGGTTTGGCCATTGCAGTTTCCAGCTTCATCAAGGCTCTAGTGACGATCACCCCGCGTATTCCGCCTCCATCTATCGCTATGGCTACATTTTTCCGAAATGGTTTCATGGTGACCGTTCTCCTTTGCTGCGAATAACATTTATAGTCAAAGTTTAGCGCGAAATGGGTTGAAATAGAAGAGCTTCGGGTAAAATCGTTTTATGGATCTGGATACATTTAATCACGATTTGCTCGAATGCCAGCTATGTCCACGGTTGGTGGCATGGCGTGAGCAGGTTGCCCGTGAAAAACGCCGCTCTTACAAAGACCAGCCGTATTGGGGTAAGCCTGTGCCTGGATTTGGCGACCCCCATGCGAGGATATTTATCGTTGGTTTGGCTCCCGGGGCGCATGGCTCCAACCGCACAGGCCGGCAATTTACCGGGGATGCTTCTGGTGATTTTTTTTATCCCGCGCTTTACCGTGCGGGTTTGGCCAATCAACCCAATGCAACTTCCCGCGATGATGGACTCACATTATATAACGTTTATACTGCACCAGTTTGTCGCTGTGCTCCGCCGGATAACAAACCCACTGCCCTTGAGATGGCTCAGTGTCAGCCCTATTTACAGGCTGAATTGGAATTCATCCACCCCGAAGTTATAGTTGTCCTTGGGCGGATAGCCTTTGAGAGTATCTTGAGAATATACTCTCTTCGGGACAAATCTTGGAAATTCTCACATAATGCTGTCTTTGAGATGGAGCATGGTCCCTCTTTGGTTTGTTCTTATCATCCCTCACAGCAAAATACTCAGACTGGCAGGTTGACACCCGCTATGTTTGATCTGGTTTGGCAAACAGCTCTCGCTTTGCTGAACGACCACCGGCCTGGTTAGCTGCTATATCGCAAGGAATAAATTTAGGGAAAAATGGTGTTTCAATGAAAAAAATATTAAAGTGGTTTTCCATTGGCTTGTTATTGATTGTTCTGGTGGGTAGCCTGGGGTTTATCCTTTGGGCTGTAAACCCAAGCCAGCCTGGTGCGGATGCCCTGGCAGCGCTTCAGTCGGATAAGGATGTTACGGTTCGGCAGACAGAAAAATACATTGTTTTTGAACCTGTTTCGGCTGTTTCTCCAACGGGTTTTATTTTTTACCCGGGAGGGCATGTTGAATACCGGGCCTATGCACCAATCTTGCACATGATTGCCGCGCGCGGATTCCTGGTGGTCTTGGTTCCAGTTCGTCTCAACCTGGCTTTTTTTGATATTGAGGCTGGCGCACCTGCCCTGGATGACTTTCCACAAATCAAGACGTGGGTGGCGGGTGGTCACTCCTTGGGAGGTGTCGCTTCCGCATTGTTCGCTGAAAAGTTCCCGCAAATTCGCGGGCTGATTTATTGGGCTTCCTACCCCGCCAATGCCAACCTGAAAAACTCCGGCATTCGCATGCTCTCCATATATGGAACTCGTGACGGTGGGCTAAAAGATGGTGCGATGATTAAGCAATACAGTGCTTTTGAACCGGACGATACGATCTTTGTTGTGATTAAAGGTGGCAATCACGGCCAGTTTGCTGATTATGGCCCCCAGCCAGGAGATAATCCTGCTGAAATATCTTCCCAGGAACAATGGCGTCAGACTACCGATGCAACGGTGTCTTTTCTCAAAACGTTTAATCATTAATTTCAACAGGGAACAATATGCCTTTACAATTTCAAAATGCGCCAGATTTTGAACTGCCCGACTTCCGTGGTGAAACAGTTAAGCTTTCGGATTTTTTAGGTGAAAAGAATGTCGTCCTGGCCTTCTTGCGCGGTTTTATGTGACCGCACTGCCGTGCTCATCTCGTTCATTTACGAGATGATATAGCGGCTTTTACCGCGCGTGACGCGGTGATCCTGGCGATTGGGCCTGATGACGCGGATGCCTACAAGCGATATTGGGAAAGTGAAAACCTCCCTTTCCGCGGTTTGCCCGATCCTCGCCACAAAGTTGCTGATTTGTATGGTCAGGAATGGAACCTGTTTAAGCTCGGTCGGGTTCCTGCCTTGCTGTTGATCGACAAAAAAGGCCAGGTTCGTTACCAGCATTATAGTGACTGGATGTCCGATATCCCTGAAAACACCCTTGTCCTGGCTATTTTACAAAAGATGAATACTGAGTGATTGCTAAATATTTATAGGTGAATTATGAAATTGGGAAATATTGCTTTTCTTGGTTCTGGTGAAACATCATTGGCCGGGGGCCGGGTTTTTGAATATCTTGCCCGCCAGGTTACTGGCCCATTGCGGATTGCTGTATTGGAAACACCAGCCGGGTTTGAGCTAAACTCAGCCCAAGTGGCTGGTAAAGTGGCCGACTTTTTAAAAAATCGCCTCAGTAACTATCATCCGCAGGTGGATGTGATTGCCGCCCGAAAGAAGGGGAGTACCTTTAGCCCGGATGATCCAGAGATATGCGCACCACTATTGCGCGCGAACTTGATTTTTATGGGGCCTGGAAGCCCGACATATGCCATTCGCCAGTTGCAAGGCAGCCTGGCCTGGGAAATTATCCGTGCCAGGCACCGCATGGGGGCGACCCTGGTTTTCGCCAGTGCAGCCACCATTGCGGTGGGTGCTTTTGGCTTGCCGGTCTATGAAATTTTCAAAGTGGGTATGGATGTGCATACTGTTCCAGGGCTCGATTTTTTTGCCAGCTTGCAGACCTCACTATCCATCGTACCTCATTGGAACAATACCGAGGGCGGTGCGGAAGTTGATACCAGCCGTTGCTTTATTGGCATGGATCGTTTTAATGAGTGGTGTTCCAGCTTACCTGCCGACCATACTGTCTTGGGGTTGGATGAACATACCGGGATTATCCTGGATTTTGAACGGCGGGAATGCCAGGTGATGGGTGTTAGTTCTGTTTCACTTGTTCGGGCTTGTTCCCCAGTTATTCATCCAGCCGGGTCAGTATTTCCCCTGCATGAAATCGGTCCCTTGCCGCCGCCTTCCCAGCCTTTTGATGGAATCTCAGCTGCTGCATGGGATATGGTAACAAGCGTGCCCGAGCAGGAAAACCTGGTAGAAGAGACTCCTTCGCCAGCAGTGGTCACATTGGCTGAAGCGCGCCAGGCGGCTCGCTCTCGGAAGGATTGGGCATCCTCTGATGACTTACGTCACCAAATTAACGACCTGGGTTGGAGTGTCCTGGATACCCCCCAGGGTTGGAAATTAACGCGTAACTAAATCCATGGTGTTGGTTGATCTCCCTTGAAAGCGAATTTTCTTTGAGGGAGATTTTTTTCGATGAACGCTGTTGGCCAGGGCCTGGCGCTGCAATAATCACTCACAAGCTTTGCCACTGTTTCCGCGTGATGTGCCTGGTTGCCAACTATCATCGTAAGCGCGGTTTTATCAGGGTGTTACCAGGGAATGCCAGATACCAAATACCTCGTCCATAGGCTGTTTGCATTTCCATCATGCTCCAGTCCCTGTTAGGAATGGTTTTAATAACGCGAATTGGTGTCCCAAAGGCAAATATTTCATTCGTGTATATGCCAGGACATTCGGACCCCGCGCCTTGTAGAGAAATTTAAGTTACAATAGTAGAACAATAATCAGGAGTCACATGCGCACTATAGACATCATTATTAACAAGCGTGATAAGCATGAACTCAGCCCGGAGGAAATTGAATTTTTCGTCCAGGGTTATACGCGTGGAGAAATAACCGATTATCAGGCTTCAGCTTGGGCTATGGCGGTGTTGTTAAACGGCATGACCGCACGTGAGACCACCGATTTAACCCTCTCCATGGCGCGTTCCGGCGAAATCTTGGATCTTTCTGATATCGTCGATGTCGTGGTCGATAAACACTCCACCGGTGGAGTGGGTGATAAAACTACTTTGGCGATTCTGCCAATTGTGGCTGCCTGTGGTTTGCCCTGTGGCAAAATGTCTGGACGAGGGTTGGGTTTCAGTGGCGGTACGATCGATAAACTCGAATCTATCCCAGGCTACAAGGTGAATCTGAGCACAGAACAATTTCGCTCACAGCTAAAGGAAATTGGTATCGTGTTGACCGGCCAATCGCTTGACCTGGCTCCCGCAGATGGTAAATTCTACGCGCTCAGGGATGTTACTGGCACAGTCCAATCCATCCCTTTGATCGCATCTTCCATCATGAGCAAAAAAATTGCCGGTGGTGCCACAGCGATTGTATTGGATGTAAAAGTTGGTCTGGGTGCTTTTATGAAATCACTTGATCAAGCCCGTGAACTTGCTGACACGATGGTTGCGATTGGGGAGCTTGCTGGTCGTAAGGTCAAGACCATGCTTTCCGATATGAATCAACCCCTCGGGTTTGCAGTTGGAAATGTTCTTGAGATGAAGGAAGCATTGGATGTACTGCATGGCGCTGGTCCAGCGGATTTTCGCGAGCACTGCTTTGCGGCTTGCGAACAAATGCTGGTGTTGGGTGGACGCGCTCCCGATCTGCTGACTGCAAGAAAGCTGGCTTTATCGGTTGTGGCGGATGGTTCCGCTTATGAAAAATTTCGCAGCCTGGTCATTGCCCAGGGTGGCGATGTTACGTATATCGATCAGCCTGAGAAAATGGCCCGGGCAAGCCTGGTTGAAACTGTTCTTGCGTCGCAAAGTGGCTATCTTTCAGAGATTCATGCCCGCTTGGTTGGCGAAGCTGCCGTGGAACTGGGGGCTGGGCGTGTGAAGAAAACCGATGGCATTGATCACGCGGTCGGCTTCGAAATTTTGCACAAGGTTGGCGAGTATCTTAAGGCAGGTGATCCTCTTTTTATCATTCACGCCAATCACCCTGGTAAATTAGATCAGGCCAGGCAGGCTGTCCTGGGTGCCCATGTTTTCAGCCAAAATCCGGTCGAACCTTTGCCATTATTCTATGCATGAGCCAGCAGTTTTCATATTACGGTATGTTGTGTGTCAAGCGGGAGTCCCTTCATGATTAATATTTCCCTGCGTGCTTATAATCGAGAAATTGAGTCCCTGATCGACCAGGGACATACTGAGGAGGCTGTGGCTCATTGCATGCACATCCTCAAAGTATTTCCAAAACATCTGGAAACGTACCGGCTGATGGGCAAAGCATATCTTGAAGCCCACCGGTATTCTGAAGCTGCCGATATCTTTTTGCGGGTACTGCTGGCTGTTCCGGATGATTTTGTCTCTCATCTTGGCATGAGCATTGTGAGGGATGAAAAACATGACTTGCCTGGTGCGATCTGGCACATGGAACGTGCATTTGAAATCAACTCCACCAATGCAGGTATTCAGAATGAACTACGCCGTTTGTATGGTCGTCGTGATGGTGCGGAACCTGGACGGATTCACCTAACCCGCGGCGCGCTGGCTCAAATTTACCTGAAAGCGGGTGAATTTCAGCAGGCGATCGCCGAAGTTAAGTCGGTCCTGGCAGAAGATAATACCCGTAATGATATGAAGACCCTGCTGGCGCGTGCCTATTTCCATGCTGGTATGAAAAACGAGGCGGTTGAAGCTTGTAATGAACTGATTAAGCTCTACCCGTATAATTTGGATGCAAACCGGATCCTGGTTGAAATTCTTGCGAGTGCTAACATATCACAAGGTATCGATCAATATCGCCGCCGGATTCATTCGTTGGATCCCTACGCATCCCACGTTTCAGGCACTGTTTTTGATACCACGACCGTCTCCGAAGATATGGTCATGATAGAGCAGCTTGATTGGGATCCAGGTCAAACGGGTTCGAGAGTTGTGCCGGTTGCCAGCATTCATCCAGGATCGGAACTTCCAGATTGGATGCAACAGTCTGGTTGGGAACCCTCCAATGGTGGGCCGGAACTAGAAACCAATCTTTTTGAGGAGATCAGCACGTCCGACCAGGTTGTTTCTGGATTGGCAGAGGCTGAGATTCCCGATTGGTTGCAAGCCATGGCGCCACCCCCTGCGAACCTGGATGTTGCCCCGGCAGATGTTCAACCTGGCATACCCCAGGTAGATGTTCCCGAAGAGGAAGCTGACTTTGCCTGGCTTGACAGTCTTGGAACTCCACCCGTTGGACAGTCATCCGATCAAGTTGCTCCTGCGCAGGAAGGTTTACATGCGTTGCCACCGTCTGCTATTGAAGATGGTGGAATGTTACACGAAGGGCTGCATGCCCAGGCTGAGTCTCCCCAGGGAAATACGGATTGGTTGAATGAATTGAATGCTGTCCAGCCGGAAACCACCCCGGCTCAGCCAGCAGCGTCTGAACTGCCGGGTTGGTTGGGCGGTTTGGAAAGCCCTGTGCCAGATCAGGCTGTATTCAACCAGGATGTGCCGGATTGGTTGTCTGACCTCGCCAGCGATTCTTCCACGTCACAGTTAACTGATGAATCAATTCCGGATTGGATGAAATCACTTTCCTTCGATTCGCAGGATGCTGCGGGTGGCGGAGATGTGCTGCAGGTGACCCCAGCTGTGCCTCAGCCGCAGGAGATGGCACTCCAAACAGACGACCTGCATGACGAGGATGGTGGCGAATTTGCAAATCCATTGGATTGGATGAAGGATCTCGTCATTGAGCCTCCGGATGTTCCAACGGCCGAGATTAGTACCCCGCAACCAACCCCGGAAAATATTGAGGATGTTCCGGGGTGGATGCAAACAGCTGCAACAATCGCACCTGCGGTTACACCCGACCCTGAGGATTTACCCGCCTGGATGAAAGATATATTTGGTGAGGCTCCGACAGCCGAATCAGCACAGGTGCAACAGCCAGAAGCTGCTGTGCAAGAAAATGATGCCGCTTGGACAGGTGAATTTTTATCTTCTCCAGAGGCTCCTGACGTTGCCTCCGAACCTGTTGACGAATGGCGTGGTTCGTTGGAAGAAACTAGTTATAACCTGGAGACCGAACCAGCTGAGGATGCCAACCATGAAGTGGAAAATGCGGTAAATGAACTCGATCGGCTCGACGCCCAGGTTACGCCCGAGACGTCCGGTAAGTTGCTTGAGGATATGCCATCCGATCAGGCAGAAGCATTTAAGTGGTTGGAAAATTTGATGGTTGGTCAAGGCGTGAGCTTGAACAAGCCTGCCGATTCTGCTCAAGAATCAATTTCGCCAGTTGATGATACGGTCTCCGGTCAGGATGAATCCCAGCAGTGGCTTGGGTCCCTCGTCCAAGCTCCAGACGCGTTAGTAGAAACACCTGAATCGGTTGATAATTCGCAAAGTCCGACAGCCAGCGCAGTGCTTGCTGCGGAACCTGCTATCGATGTGCCTGAAGAACTCGTTCTCTCTGCCCTGGTCACCGGCCCTGGCACCAGCGTTCCTGAACAGGACGATGCGCTGGCCTGGCTTGAATCACTGGCGCAAAAACAGGGAGCCAACCCCGAAGAACTGATTACCGCAGCGGATGCCCGCAGCGAAACCGCTCCAAGCTGGGTGACTGCTGCTGAACCTCAGGCAGAACCGGCCGCCGCGGCGACTGAAGAGTCTGCACTCTCTGCCCTGGTTACCGGCCCTGGCACCAGCGTTCCTGAACAGGACGATGCGCTGGCCTGGCTTGAATCACTGGCGCAGAAACAAGGTGCCAACCCCGAAGAACTGATTACCGCAGCGGATGCCCGCAGCGAAACCGCTCCAAGCTGGGTGATTGCTGCTGAACCTCAGGTAGAACCAATTGCATCAGCACCCGAAGAACCCGTTCTTTCTGCTTTGGTCACTGGCCCTGGCACCAGCGCCTCCGAACAGGATGATGCGCTGGCCTGGCTTGAATCACTGGCCCAGAAACAAGGTGCCAACCCCGAAGAACTGATTACCGCAGCGGATGCCCGCAACGAAAC
>CAIVSQ010000557.1 GCA_903908605.1 uncultured Anaerolineae bacterium | reverse complement strand
GGA
The DNA here is from genome assembly GCA_903908605.1 of uncultured Anaerolineae bacterium. Lineage (GTDB taxonomy): Bacteria > Chloroflexota > Anaerolineae > Anaerolineales > Villigracilaceae > UBA5195. The sequence goes on along the minus strand of CAIVSQ010000557.1, from coordinate 1,741 downwards.
TATGTTAAGAGGCGTTCCCGGCTGAATGGATTTTAACTTCTCAATTAAGTCAGTTAAACCTGGGAATTTATAATTGTATTTTGCCAGGTTCATTTCCAATTCAAATTTCGCGCTATGCCCCACAAAATCCCCTTTTTGGACCAGCACGCCTTGCTGGACAAGCGCGGAATGGAGATAGCGGATCTCTCCTCGATTATCATTTTCTGTCGGGTCAATCTCGATCGGTTTTTCAATCTGGATCAGCGCAGAAACGGCCTCTTGTAGGGCTGTATCTTTGGGGCCAGCAAACGACCTGGGATGCGCCTTGCTCAAATATTCGTGTGGAATGGTATTGCGCTTTTTGAACAAATTATTCATCAACACATCTGCAGGTTCAGAGTCATTGACCGGGTCCGACACGAGGGTTTTACCCTCCTCGCGATACCAATGCAGCCCCTTGGCTTCCAGATAGCGCTCTCGCAAGCGCAAGAACTCGCCCACAGCGCCACTCTTTTGATTCTCTGTGCCGCGCATTTCATCAACAATGGCTTTTTCTTGAAATTCCAGTTTGCTGTAAGCCTCGGAACCGATAAAGGCATTCAGTGTCATAAGATTGAGAACTATTTCGCCAAATGGAATTGGCGTCCTGGGTATGCCCACGATCACAGTCGGGCATAGATTTTCCCGGACACTTTGCTGTGCTTGTTGGATATCGATCTCGGTTTCACAAAGCACATACACCATTGTGCCATCGTAGCGATCTGCCCAACCCTTTGGTATGCGCCGGCGCTGTTCAAGTTGTTCGAAATAGCTGATTTCTTTGCCATCTGAACCCTTAAACTTGGTTGCCAATTCTTTTGGCGTGGCAAAAACGCGGATCAGACGTTTATCTCCAAGATAAGCGGGGTTGTGCCCCTTGGCCTCTGTCCATTCATCCCATTTCTTTGTCAATCCAACCATCTGGCTGGCATAACCAATGCTTTGGTCAAGGACTGTCTTTTTGGTATCTCCAAGCAGGCTTTCAATGTCCTGCATGTCTGTACGTCGAAATTCGTATTCGCCGCTTGGAGATTGGAACAATATCCGGTTTGTGATCAGGCTCTTAAGTTCACTTTCGAGCTGTTTCTTCTCTGTCGGCTGCTGGGCATTCAGCCCTGCCTCAAGATTGGGGATGGTCACATTCAGATTACTGACCCGGTACACGATGATAATATCGAGCACCCGCTGGGTATATTCATCCACCTTTTGGGTCAACGTGTTTTTGTAAGCGTAGCGCCGAGCTTCTTCAACTGCACCCAAATAGTTGCGGATGTGGTCACGAATTTCGGGACGCACGGTGAGGTTGGATGAGGTAATGCCCGGCTTAAAGTACAAAGCCAGCACTTCGGGGGTATATATACTTAGCTCGCCGGATGGCCTGGTTACATCCCGGTTGCGCACGAACCAGGCATAGCTGCCTTCGGGAACAGAATCTTCCATTTCGCGGAATTCCCGAAAAAACGAAAACACTGACCGCGCCGCAGAACCCAGTTCCGAAGACATTTTTGTGAGACAGTACGTCGCCAATGGATGCACTGGGTAAATATTTTTGACGATCTGATCCAAAATTTCCGGTTCGTTGAGATAACTAAAAAGGTTCATACGTTTGGTATTACTGGCCATGCGAGTTAACAGCCAGTTGTTTTTTGTAATCACCTGTGACTGCCAATCCGGATGGGTAGTTCTTGGCGATACCAAAGCGGCAATGATTTGTTCCAACTCT
>CAIVSQ010000556.1 GCA_903908605.1 uncultured Anaerolineae bacterium | reverse complement strand
GGGGGAGCGCTCGCTACTGATAATTTACAATAAAATGTCATCGCGAACCCGCGCTCTTGCACTCTGCGGGTGTGGCGATCTGCTCGTCTGTCATTGAGGGCATAATGTCCGCGCGCGAAAAAAATCACTTGCGGTGAACGCATGAAATTCAAAGAGATTTAGCGCAAAGAGCAGTTTGCCGCGCTTGCAGCCCTACAAGCTTCCGTCATTCCCGATGACCCCGGGACGGTGTGCGAGCACACGCTCTTGCTTTTCGCGTGCGTGCAAACTCGCTCTTGGTGTTCGTTGCGCCCAGAGGGGGAGATTGCCACGCTCGCAGCCCTACAAGAGCCAGGGCCTACCTCGGAGGAACGCTCGCTCGCACGGGGTCCCAGCAACATCGGGAATGACAATATAAAGGGGGGAGATTGCCGTGCTCGCAGCCCTAAAGCTCCTGTCATTCTCGAATTTGCTGTCATTGCGAGCACGCGCTCTTGCACTTCGCGTGCGTGGCAATCTCGCTCTTGGTTCTCGCATGGTGGTCTCGCGTTCGGTGGGGGAGATTGCCACGCTCGCTGAGGAACGCTCGCTCGCAATGACAATATAAAGGGGTGAGATTGCCGCGCTTGCAGCCCTACAAAAGCCAGGGCCTACCTCGGAAGAACGCTCGCTCGCACAAAGCCCGCCGCGCAGCGGCCGGGCGTCCCCCGCAAGTGAATTTTTTCGAGGTGGTTTTCCTCGAAAAAATTCACATAAAAAAATATTTTTCGCGCGCGGGCCAAACCGAACTCTCTACCCAAACCCATCTTCGCGCGCGGCCAGGTTTTCCCCGCAAGTATATTTTTTCGAGGTGCAATCCCTCGAAAAAATATACAAAAATTAATCCATCACCCGGTTGCGGCCGGCCTGCTTGGCCCTGTACATGGCATCATCGGCCATGCGGATCAAATCCTCCAGGCCGGTCATCTCATCTGACAGCATCGCAACGCCAAAAGAAGCTGTCCAGGTAATCTCCTTCTCGTGCGTGTGCAATACGAAAGTAGAGATTGCATTGCGGATGCGTTCGGCAGAGAGGATCGCTTCATCCAGGTCCGTATTGGCCAGCAGGACCACAAACTCCTCGCCGCCAATGCGGGCCGGCAGATCGATCTCGCGCAGGTTCGATCGTAGAATGGCAGCAACCTGTTGAAGCGCCAGGTCGCCAATTTCGTGGCCGTAGGTATCATTCAACTTCTTAAAATGGTCAATATCCATCATAAAGACCGAGAGCGGCTGGTTGCTGCGCCGGGACCGTTTGAACTCTTCATCACTGCGTTCTTTAAAGAAGCGCCGGTTGGGTAAATTGGTTAAGAAATCCGTCACGGCCAGGTGTTCCAGCTCGGCGTTCAGGGCCAGGATCTTGTCTTCTGCCTCTTTGCGCTTGCTGACATCGCGCACAACAGCGCAGATAAAGGCGTGTTCACCCACCCTCATAAAATTGGTAATCACCTCCACCGCAATTTCGTGCCCATCTTTGGCGCGATGGACGGTCTCGATGGTCATTGACCCATTTTGTTGCATATCCGCCCAATGCATCGACCAGACCTCGGCTGGATAGCTAGAATCTATATCACCGACTCGCATGTTATGCCATTCAGCTTGTGAATAGCCCAACATGCTGCAGGCGGCCTGGTTGACGTAAATAAAGCGGGCTTCCGTATCGGTCCAATAAACCACATCGGCGACATGATCCATTGTAAATTGGAACAGGCGCAGTTCTTCTTCTGCGCGTTTGCGATTGCTGATGTCGTTGATCACCGCGATCAAGACCGGGTTGTTCTGATAGGTGGTGGGCATTGCCGCCACTTCTGCCTCAAAGTGCGAACCATCCAGCTTGCGCAGCATCAACTCGGTCCAGGGGATCTGCCCCGATTCCTGCAGCATTTGCTCACTGTGAACAGAATAGGGTTGGCGGTAATCCGGATGCAGTCGTTCATTCAGCGAGTCACCGATCAAATCGACAGGGTTGCTAGCGCCAAAGAGGGTGGCGCTGGCCTGGTTGGCCAGCACGATCTTGTCCGCTGCCTGCACCACCACCCCCGAGGGCAGCAGGTCCACCAGGTTGCGGTACTGCTGCTCGCTCAACCGAAGCGCTTCTTCGGCTTGTTTGCGCACGGTGACATCGTGAATGATCGAAAACAACAACTTGCGCTGGCCAATATCCAGCGGGCTGGAATGGACTTCCACGTCACGCACTTTACCAGATGCTAACCGGTGCCGGAACCTGAAAAATCCCCGTTCTTCACGGCTGGCAAGCAGCATTTCCATGCGGATCTGGTTAGCGGCGAGGGTATTGATTTCATTAATATTCATGCTTTCCAATTGCTTCACACGCCAGCCGTAGAATTCGGCCGCAGCCTGGTTGGCCCGTACAATCGCCCCTGTTTCGGGGTCAATCAACAATTTCACCGCGCTGTTGTTCTCAAACATGTTGTGATACAGCTGCTCGCTTGCGCGCAGGGCCTGTTCCGCCTGTACCCGCTCGCTAATATCCATGCTTAAAGCCATGCAGAACCACTCGCCTTGCATCTGAAAGGCTTCAATCGAAAAAAGGATGCTGCGAAGTTCGCCATTTTTTGTGCGAATGCGGGTTTCGGTGTTTTCAACCCTGCCCACCTGTTGGACTTTCTCCATCCACACTGCGCGCTCACCCGGGTCTACCAGCAGGTTTAACTCGGCGGCGCTATGGCCGATCAGCTCCTGACGAGTGTAGCCGGTCGTCGCCAGGAAGGTATCATTTGCGTCCCGTGAGCGCCCATCGGCCAGGCTGAAAACATGCAAGCCAACCGGGCTGGAGCGAAAAGCCTTGTTGAAACGCTCGTCGGCCTCACGGCGCAGTTGTTCGGCTTGCTTGATCTGGCCCAGGTCAGTGACCACCGTGATGGAACCGTTGAAGTTGCCATCTTTCAACCGTGGGGCGGTCGTAATCAAGACGGGCAGCAGGCTGCCATCTTTGCGTACCCCGCGGACCTCGTAACTGGTGGTTTTTCCCGATGCACTGGCCAGCCTGGCCTGCCCGGCTAGAGCCCGGTCTTCATTTTTAAGGAAGTCGAATGCCAGCTGACCAATCAGGTCTTCAGGCTTGTAACCAGATAATTCGGCGAATGCCGGGTTGACCATCTCGATTCTGGAATACGTGTCCGTTACAACCAGGCCCTGGCCCATGGTGTTGATGACCTGTTGAAAGAAATCTCTCTGTTCCTCGAGAACCTTTTCCACAAATTTTCGATTTCTGATTTCTTCCTGCAGGGTTTCATTCAGCTGCGCCAGCTCGGTGGTGCGCGCCTGTACACGTTCTTCCAGGGTGTGGTTCAACTCCAACAACTCGTGCTGGGTCATTTTTAGCTGGGTGATGTTTTCATGCGCCAATACCACCCAGGTTTGGGTATCGATCGAAAAGCGGGTAATGCTGACGATGAACCAATGTTCTTCCTGCAGGTTGTGGGTCGAATATTCGATTTGGGCCGATTGTTTTGTGCCAGCCAGAACCGAGCGGATGGCCTGGGCCATGCGCTGCGCCATCATGGCATCACTGCCGGTGGTGGCATCACAAACCTGCAGGTAGTTTGTTCCAAGACCGTGTTCGAGGGCCAGAAAACCGTTGTTCTTGCCAAACTCGTTCCAGGCCGAATTGACGTGTACGATGACCCCATCCTCATCCAAAATGGCGATATTTTCGGAGAGTGAATCCTGGGCTTCCTGCAAGAAGTTCCTGGCCTGGTTTAGCTGCTCTTCGGTTTGCATCAGCTCGGTGATGTCGGTATGTGCGCCCAGCATACGCAGCGGCCGGCCGTGCGCATCGCGGCTGACCACCTTGCCGCGGTCATATACCCAGATCCACGTGCCGTCTTTGTGGCGCATGCGGCATTTACAGTGGTAAGTTTCTATTTCGCCGTTAAAGTGTTCTTCCAGCAGCCGGTTGGAGTGCTGCAGGTCAACCGGGTGAGCCAGCATAAGCCAGGTTTGAATGCTGAGCGGGGCCAGCTCTGCCAGGGTATAGCCCAATATCTCTGCCCAGCGTTCATTGAAGATCACCTCCCCAGTTGGGATGTGCCAATCCCAGGTGCCCACATTGGCGGCATCCACGGTGAATTCATAGCGCTGCTGACTTTCACGCAGGGCATCGTCTGCACGTTTTTTTTCGGTGATGTCGGAAAAGGTGGTAAAGACACGCGAGGGGTGGTTTTCACCATCCAGGAATTCGGGCACTGCGTTGACCAGGATCCAGCGATATTCATTTTCTCGTGGGTGATAGACCCCCATGACCACATCTTTAATCACCTTACCGGTACGCAGGGACTGTATGGCCGGGTGCTGTTCTCCCGGGAAGTCCGAACCGTCCTCACGGATAGCTCGCCAGCGTGGGTCAACCGATTTGCGGCCCTGCATTTCATCCAGCGACAGGCCCAGGATCCGTTCAGCGGCCGGGTTGGCCATGCTGATGGCGCCGTTTGCATCCTGGTAGACCACGCCCAGTTCCATACTATTAAACAAGGCGCGGTACACGCCCTCTTCCTGCGAGCGAATCGGGCCGTCTTGCATGTGACCGATCACCGATTGGGCTTCCAATTCGGCAATCCTTTCACGTAAGGCATTTATTTCAGCAATAAGTGGACTATCGTTCTTCATACTCAACCTCCCTCGTTAGTACAATCCTCTCATCATCGTATTCGTAATTTGCTCGCTATTGCTTTAAACCAAAACATCTGCTGGCTATTATGTGAAATTGAATAAACGGATTATATTAATTTTAACACTTTTCGCAAATTTTGCAACAAGAAGTGTGGGATATTTTTGATTCCGCTGGGAGACGGGGGAAGGAATGGCGGGAGACGGAGGACAGGTGACGGGTGACGGGGAAGGGCGTGGCGGCCTCGCGTTCGGCGGGTGAGATTGCCACGCTCGCCCTAGCCCGCCGCGCAGCGGCCGGGCGTCCCCCGCAAGTGTATTTTTTCGAGGTGAATTCCCTCGAAAAAATACACATAAAAAAATATTCTTCGCGCGCGGGTCAAATGTTGACCCTGGCTAAACCCCGCTCCGCGTGCGGCCGGTGGCGCTTGTGTCCAGAGGGGTGAGATTGCCGCGCTTGCAGCCCTACAAGAGCCAGGGCCTACCTCGGGGGAGCGCTCGCTACTGATAATTTACAATAAAATGTCATCGCGAACCCGCGCTCTTGCACTCTGCGGGTGTGGCGATCTGCTCGTCTGTCATTGAGGGCATAATGTCCGCGCGCGAAAAAAAATCACTTGCGGTGAACGCATGAAATTCAAAGAGATTTAGCGCAAAGAGCAGTTTGCCGCGCTAGCAGCCCTACAAGCATCCATCATTCCCGATGACCCCGGG
>CAIVSQ010000555.1 GCA_903908605.1 uncultured Anaerolineae bacterium | reverse complement strand
TTTTTAGTGGATATTTTTGTGAGAGTGCATCGCGAAAATATCCACCTGCGGGGACGCCCGGCCGCTGCGCGGCGGGCTTGGCAATCTCGCCACTTTGGCGTAAAGATCACTGGCCGCGCGCAGAGCTGAGTTTGGATAGAGAGAGGGGTTTGGCCCGCGCGCGAAGGATATTATTTTTAGTGGATATATCCACCTGCGGGGACGCCCTGCCGCTGCGCGGCGGGCTGTGGCAATCTCGCCCTTTGGTCGCAAAGATCACCGGCCGCGCGCGGAGCTGCGATTTGGGAAGAGATTACGGTTTGGCCCGCGCGCGAAGGATAAATTTTTAATGGATATATCCACCTGCGGGGACGCCCTGCCGCTGCGCGGCGGGCTGGGGCAATCTCGCCACTTGGGTGCGAAGTAAAGTACTATCGAGAATGACACGAGCTCTGCCCCGTCCTCCGTCCCCCGTCCTCCGTCCCCCGTCCCCCGCCCCCCATCCCCCCAGCTCAAGACAGCGGCAGGCGGATGGTGAAGCGGCTGCCTTTATGCATCTCACTCTCCACGCTGACGCTGCCGCCGTGCAGGTTCACCAGGGTCTTGACCAGCGCCAGGCCCAGGCCGGTGCCTTCGTACTGGCGGTTGAGGCGGGCATCGAACTGCACAAAGGGTTGAAACAGCCTGGAGAGGTTCTGCGGGGCGATGCCGATGCCGGTATCGGCTACCAGCACCTGTACCACGCCTTGCTCGGGCAGGCTTTCCGCCGCCAGGGTAATCACGCCATCATCGGGGGTGAACTTAATGGCGTTGTCGAGCAGGTTGAAAATTACCTGGCGAAGGCGGCGCTCATCCACACGCAGTTCAATTTTTTCGGGCTGAATGCTAAATTCCAGGCGCAGATTTTTAGCCTCCAGGCGCGCTTTGACGGCCACCATGCAGCTCTGGCAGACTGAGCCAAGCTGGCACAGCTGTATTTGCAGTTGCGGCTGGCTGGTCTGGAGCTGCGTATAGTCAAGTACGTCGTTGACCGTGCCCAACAGACGTCGCCCGCTTTGGTCGATGATCTGCACAGCCTTGGATTGCCGGGCAGTAAGGTCACCATACATATTTAGCGCATCGGCGCCGCCCAAAATGCCCGTCAACGGGGTGCGCAGTTCATGGCTGACTGCCGCCAGGAACTCATCGCGCGCGCGCAGGGCGTTTTCCAGGGCCTGGTTGGTCCGGCTTAATTCTGCAGTGCGCGCGTCTACGCGTTCTTCAAGCTCTTCGCTCAACAGGCGGTATTTTTCTTCGCTGGCGGCCAGCTGCAGCTCGGTTTGCTTGCGGGCGGTCATGTCGGTGCTCAAGCCAACCGTACGCACCACGTTCCCTTGCGCATCTTTCACCGGCGAGCTGCGTTCCCAAATCCAGTGCTGGCTGCCATCCGGGTGGTTGTAGCGATATTCAAGCTCGGTTGTTTCGCCTGCCTGTTCACCCTGGCGGGCGAGTGCCATGTTTTTGGCATCTTCGGGCGGCAGGTTTTTATCAAAGAGGTCAGGATGATCGGTTAGCTCGATCAGGTCGATCCCGAAGATTTTTTCCATGCCCGGGCTGAGGTATTCCACCTTCTTGTGATTGTGATTGGTGACCCAAAAACCTTCCTCGATGCGCTGGACCAGCTCTTCAAAGCGCTCATTCGATTGGCGAATGGCTTCCTGGGCCAATTTCAGGTCGGTGATGTCGATGCCAACGCACCTGTTAAAGACAATTAGAATTACCCATCAACGACAATTAGAAATGCCCAAGCATAGGGGCGAGGAAACGGCTAGACTCTCATAGACAAAAGGAGAGCCAATGACTGCAACCGACGCCCAAATGAGGCTAGTGATGAAAGAA
>CAIVSQ010000554.1 GCA_903908605.1 uncultured Anaerolineae bacterium | reverse complement strand
CGATCTGTCGTAATCCCAACTCAATTGCCCGGCTGCCAATTTCAACCGATTGGGACAGTAACGCCGGATCAGTGACGCTAATGGAAACATTCTCCACCCCCAGCTCTTTGAGATGGCTGAGGTTTTGAGAAACCTGGGTAATGTTCTGTTGGGTTAAAGTCTGGTGGGCGACAAAAAAAATGTCTTGAGCGACGATGTGGCTGATCAGCTTCCAATCTGGTACAGCAGAAATTGGCAGCAATAGAAGGAGGTGATCCAGGCCGGTTTGTAGCAATTCATCCAGATAATTTTGTTCCGACAACCGGCTTCCATCGGTAATCAACCCGGTTACCTGACCATTTTTTTCAGCGTGCGCAATCAATGCGAATAAATCATCACGCAACGTGGCTTCTCCACCGGTAAACACAATTTGAGGCACGCCCTTTGCCCAGGCTTTGTCAAAAATATCCTGCCATTCCTGAGTGGTTAATTCACGATCTACCCGCCTGGCAGGCGCGTTGATCGGGTCACTCCCCGAGGGCAACCGATACGTCAACGCGACATCCAACCGTAATGGAGCACTTAACTCCGCGCTGTTAGGCTGAGCCTGATCGAACCCTAACACCGAAACCGGGTCAAGATCAGTGGCATTGATAAGCATTTCAATTTTCTCAAAAAACTCCTGGTAGTCCCGCAAGGCATCCTTGACCGGCACCCGGTAGCGCGATGATATGGCCTTAGCTGCTTGCTCTGGTTGAGCGCCTTTGATCATATGATAGGCATATTCACAGGCAGTTGAGTTTAACTGCAAAACAGTCGAGGCGTTTAATATCAAGACACCATTGCCATTTTTTTGCAGGCGCAAGTGCATTCGATACGGTTTATCATCAACCGACAGGGCAAGGCGATGAAACATTCCTTCCGGCAAAGGTTTGGCCGGTGTGAACAATTCGGTAAGACGACTAATTAGATTCATAATACCTCCACGCTAATCCCGCAATCTCAGAAATGAAATCAGAAATGAAAAATAGGGCTAATTTCGAAATTGAAGCGGGCAACCACCACCACATTCAGGTAACAACACACAACCACTGCATTTACCCGGTAAATCCTTGCGATCTCGCAAGCTGGCGGACAACTCATGATTCCAAATAGTGCTCCAGTCATCTGTGAGCATATTGCCGACTGGTTTGTAATAAGATTGACAGGGCAATACATCTCCATTTGGTTCCACGCACATGTTATACAAAGCCGCAGTGCAACCCTTCAATCCCAGATCGAGGGATTGCGGGTCAAAACCACAATACTGGGTAGGCGTATACCAAATCAGTCGCTGGCCGCGTGTTTCTGTTTTTAATCGGGCAACTTCCAGCAAAGGTTTTAGCTCGCTGTCACGCAAACCCGTTCCAACTGTTTGACCATGCCCGGAATGGATCAGGGCATTCAACCCGATGGTTGGCACTCCTAAATCAGCCAGGTAATCAATGGTTTCGGGAATGCTCTCAAAGTTACTGGTGAGCATGGTCGTATTCGTCATCACATACAATGAACTCGCCAGGGCATTGCGCACTCCCTGTATCGTTTGTTCAAAAGCCTTACTGTTGACCATGCTGTTATGAATTTGCGGGTCATGGGATTCGACTGTTATCTGAACATGGTCCAAACCCGCATCAACCAGGCTTTTCAAATAATGGGCATCTGCCAGGCGTCGCCCATTTGTATTTAAGCCCGTTATCTGGCCAACAGCTTCAGCATAGGCAATCAGCTCTGGTAAATCGCTGCGCAGTGTTGGCTCTCCGCCAGTAAAGACCACGTGAGGCACACCCAGTGACCAGGTCAGGTCGATGATACGCTTCCACTCTTCGGTCGAAAGTTCTGGGAAATTTCGCTCGCGCGCGTTATAACAATGACTGCAGTCGTTATTACAGCGGTACGTCAGGGCCAGGTCCATCCGGTAAGGTGCCGAAGGGCGAGTGCTGAACGGCGCCAGCACATCAAGGTCCATGTCGTGGACCGGGCAGGCACCATCTGGGCGGATCAATTCATTTACCTGGGTACGAATATCAGCAAAATCCAACCCTGCCTGGCGGGCGTCGATTTTATAGGCCTGGCGAATCTGCCGAATAGCCTCTGCCTCTGGCTTTTTTTCAAGAACCAGGAAAGCGATTAAAGCTGCAGTAGGGTTTAGGTGTATGACCCGGTTGGCATTGACCATCAGGGTACCGTGACCATCAGGATCCAGGCGCAAGTGCACTCGGCTTTTTTCCTCGCCATCTTCAAAACGATAATGGTGAATTTTTGCGCCTGCGCTAACCACCGTGGGCTGTACAACACCTCGCTCGGGGAGGAAACCGTGCAGCTTTTCTCGAAGATTAGCAAAGTTCATAAATAGGTCCGTTGTTCTTGCTGAGAAAAATTCTTATTCATCAACGACCACCACCTGCGCAGGCGCAAGCGCACCCGGCGCATGCACAGGCACAGCCGCCACTGGAACTGCGTCCACCAGAGGACTGGCTGGGAGGCGGAGGCGGGTTGGTAACCTTTGTTACCCCGCTGGTGAAATCGTTCAGGTTTCCAAGCACCCTGCCTGAAAAATCCTGCACTCCACCAACAACTGTGGCAGCAAAATCGGCGCCTGGCAAAGATGCGCGTCCGGCAGATCCGCTGGACATTGATGGCATGTTCATCGGCGTGGATGTATGGGTTGTGGTTGAACCGCGGAAAACCGGGTCGTAGCGTCCCCACCAATTGGGCAGAAATACCGGTTGGTGGAACGTGCGGCGAGCGCGGTCATCATAATCCTTATCCAGCATGGTCCATTCCAAAGCTTCTTCGAATACCTGGCTTTGAACTTCGGGAGTACCAGCTGCGGTAATTTGCTGCCAGGCCTTCTCGTTGATGGAAGCGTAATAATCGAGGGTTTCTTTACGACTAAAACCACGCATTTTTTCGGTAACGCTCTTGACCAGGGCGACCGTCATGGCCTGCAAATCTTTTCTGCGTTCACGATCTTCCTTCACCATGGCTGCCACAAAGAGCTGCTCATATTCATGCAAACCTTGCACCTGCTGTAATATATTTACTTTGATTGGTGATTTGCTAGCAACTTCCAGGGCACCTTTTTTTACTGTGCTAAACAGGAGCATAGTCATGATTTTATTCAATGGTTGCCCCATTAAGATCGCAGCCTCCACGGCGGTCAGGCCGCGCTTAATTCCGTGGCCTTCAATCGAAATAGTAGGCTTGATATATTGCAGCTTGCGTTTACGATCACTAATTGCACTGAGGACAGGGATACCAAAGAAAAGCAACCCAAAGAAACAAAATGGCAAAAATCCAGCAATCGTTCCAATGAAACCAACCACCAAATCCCAAAAAGTGACGACGACAATGGCTGATTCTGGGATGTACTGTTTTGGGAATGACGCCCCAAAAATATATTCAGTGTAGGCATTGGCGCTGTCGCTGGTCCAATAGTAAGTCGCCCGTCCATCTCCATCCAGCATTGTGGCGGGTTCTGCTGCGCCAGGCCATCCTCCGCGTGCGAGGTGATACTTGGGTTCCTCAGGTTTTACGCCTGGCGGCAGATGAATGGAAACACTCAGATCGGTATTTCCGTGCACGAACTTCGAACTAAAATACGAAGGAGAGAATTCGCTGCTGGCATACGCCTGATCATCGCTATCTGGAAAAAATAAATTGGATACACGCCCAACATAAATCCGAACTGAGCCTTTATCCTGGATAGCGTACTGACCCAGCTCAACAGCTACACCTGTACCACTTCCCTGATAATCGCTCGAAATATTGAGGGAATTTCCACCCGATGTAGCAGAGATTGAATTGAAATCATAATCCCCATTCGGCAGCCCCAGGTCGATAACATCGATCGGGCTAGCGCCTGGATCATTATCGAAGGTCAATATGTAATCCAATGCGACAGTACCATCTTGATTAAGGAAAACGTGAACATCTTCCTTGGTCAAGGCGAAAGAATAATTGGCCTGGGCAGAGGCTGAGCTGGTCAAGCTAAACAGGACTACAAAGGCCAATACCAGACTAATGATCTTTGTTTTCATCGTTATCCTCCCAGCATGGCCGATTACCATTTCGGTTCCTCGGTAAGCTGATAAGTCGCCTGGCAGTATGGACAGGTAACCACAGGCGCCCCAGCCATGATCTTAATGTCGGTGGATGTAATGGCGCCTCCGCAGGATTGGCATTTCATTTTACTAATTTTGGTATCGCCAGGCAAATCGATATTCATCACCACCTGCTGAGGTGCGGCGTCTGAACCAGTTATGCGCATGCCCAACCAGACCATGGCTCCACCGCCGGCTAAAAATAATAACCCCACAAACACAAAACCCAAGCCAAAGGTCAGCCATGCGGGTGTTCCTTTTTCAGATGTCGATCCGATTACACTTAGTGCCCCATAACCAACCAGGCACAACCCAACCAAAAACAAAATTGCTGCACCAACATACGATATTGTGCGACCCATAAAAACCTCCACGGATAATGCTAATAACTTAGTGTAGCACTTTGTTTTAATCGAAACAAATGACTTTCGTCTCTTTTTTCTACGTTGTTTTGACTAATTTGGTTGCAATACCTAAATCTAGCAGGCGATTTTACAATTATACAGTCTTGCTTTGATTGAATTATTACAAAATGAAACATGGGTTTGGTCAAAAAAATAGTTTCGAAAACCTGCCGCAGGGTATAAAATAAATATGCTGAAAAAGCTTTTTTTGATGTTCGCTCAAAATAGACTTTCGTTTTTTTATATCGCCAGCACCAGGTGATAAAATTCGCAAGATTTATTTCATTGCTAGGCTTTTAATTACTACTTGAGAATAACAGAACCAGTAACCAATTTTTCGCGCTGCCCAATACAACGCGATTATCCTGAAAAAAATACGGAGCCACAATGACGATCCAGGAACAGTACAGCCGGTGGAAAGAATCAACCTATAAAAAATCCGTGGATAAATTCCCGGAACGAAGAGCCAGCTTCCAGACCAGTTCTGGGATCGAGATTCCCCCTGTCCAGTCACCTGGCCAGGATGATCCGGTTTACATGCAACAGCTTGGCTTGCCCGGCGAATATCCATTCACCCGCGGTGTGCAGCCAACCATGTACCGCGGACGTTTTTGGACTATGCGCCAGTATGCTGGCTTCTCCACCGCCGAAGAATCCAACCGGCGATACCGTTACCTACTAAACGCCGGGCAAACCGGGCTTTCAGTCGCTTTTGATCTTCCCACCCAAATAGGTTACGATGCCGATGACCCGATGGCGCTAGGCGAAGTGGGCAAAGTGGGTGTTTCAATCTCATCGATCGAGGATATGGCCATCCTCTTTGATCAGATTCCACTTGGCAAGGTCTCAACCTCCATGACCATCAATGCACCCGCTGGGGTGCTGCTGGCCATGTACATCGCTGTAGCCAGGCGCCAGGGTGTTGAAATGAACGCACTAAAAGGCACCATCCAAAACGATATTCTCAAGGAATACATTGCCCGAGGCACATATATTTTCCCGCCCGGGCCATCGATGCGCCTGATTACCGATATCTTCCAATTTTGCTCCAGCCATGTTCCCAGCTGGAACACGATTTCAATTTCGGGATATCACATCCGCGAAGCCGGCTCTACAGCCGTACAGGAAGTGGCCTTTACCCTGGCAAATGCCATCGCCTATGTAGAAGCGGCGATAAAAGCAAACCTGGCCGTGGACGAATTCGCCCCCCAACTTTCGTTCTTCTTCAATGCCCATAACAATGTCCTCGAGGAAGTAGCCAAGTTCCGCGCTGCGCGGCGGATGTGGGCAAAAATTATGCGCCAGCGCTTTGGGGCTCAAAAATCAGCCAGCTGGCAGCTGCGCTTTCACACCCAGACTGCCGGTTCCACGCTGACCGCCCAACAACCGGAAAATAATGTTGCCCGCGTCACCCTGCAAGCTCTCTCAGCCGTGATGGGCGGTACTCAGTCACTGCACACCAATTCAATGGACGAAGCTCTCTGGCTGCCGACGGAAAAATCGGTTCGAGTAGCGCTGCGCACCCAACAAATCATTGCATACGAATCTGGTACTGCTGACTCCATTGATCCATTGGCAGGTTCTTACCTGGTTGAATACCTGACGGATGAGATTGAACGATTGGCAAACGATTACATTCAACGCATCGATGAAATGGGTGGTGCCATGCAGGCCATCGAACACGGCTACATGCAAAATGAAATTCAGGATGCTGCCTATGCCGCCCAAATGGCCATCGAAAAGAATGAGCAAATCGTGGTAGGCGTCAACCAATTCCAGATCGAGGAAAAAATTACGCTCGAACGCCAAAAAATTGATCCCTCCATTGAAGCTGCTGCACATGCCCGCCTGGCAGCCCTGCGAGCCGGACGCGACAATATCAAGATTAACGAATTGCGCGCACAGATTGAAACGGCTGCACGCAGTAGTGAGAACCTGATCCCTCTTTTTGTTGAGAGTGTTGAAAACAGGATGACCCTGGGTGAAGTTTGCAATTCCCTGCGTGGCGTCTGGGGTGAATACCAGGCGACAGGTTTTTAGCAATTCACTGGCCCGCCTTTCCATAACAGGAGAACACATGAATAGCCTTGATCATCTTGTGAAAAACTTTCTGGCATGCAAACACATCGCCATTGTGGGTATTTCGGATAAGCGCGACACCGGCTGCAACCTAACCTACAACCGATTCAAGGATGCAGGTTACAGAGTTACACCTGTCAACCCCCGCATCACAACATTCCAGGGTCAACCGTGTTACCCTGATATCGTATCGATTCCCGAAAAACCTGACGCTATTTTTATCATGACCAATCCACGCGTCACAAAGGAGATCGTACGGCAAGCCGCCGAACTCGGCGTTACTCATATCTGGATGCACTGCATGATGGGCGTTCGCCCTGGGCTGGGAGCAGGCACCAGCAGTGTCTCGCAAGAAGCTGTCGATATGTGCAAGGATAAGGGCATTGAGGTTATTCCGGGCTCCTGCCCCAATCAATTCCTCAATCCAGATTTCGCACATGCCTTTATGCGTAAACTCTGGGGTCTTTTTGGCTATTTAAAAATGGAATAAAATTCATCTCGAAATTGGGTGCCCAAATTCCTTGACGAGTGTTGGTCGACATGATAAACTATCGCTCGCTTTACAAATGGTCCCGTGGTGTAGCGGCTAACATGCGGCCCTGTCAAGGCCGAGATCGCGGGTTCGAACCCCGTCGGGGCCGCCAATGGTAAAACTTTGGCGCCTAGTCTTAGCTTGATCGCTGAGGCACAAAAAAATACTCTGACCGAGTAATAGTAAGGTGCAATTGTTTTGCAAGAAATAGCTTCTGGTGACACAGAAGCTATTTCGTTTTAATTTACTACGATTTGCCTCAAAGGTCAAGCAAAAGCCAGAATAAATTCATAGCTTTCGCTAAACTGATTAAATTAAGACCCGCATTGTTTTGGGTTGTGTTCGAGAGCCAGATTTTAAGTTTCCCGGTAACTCATTTTTATCCCCGCTGCCGTTTTTCGGATCACTACAAATTCCGGGTGTATCATGTTGAAATTATGCTGTGTCAGCACTGCCAGGCCACCGTTATTGAATTATCGCAAAATTTAGGCCAACTCTCCCAAATTCACGCTGATTAGGAAATCGGTTCGATTTTCTTCTTGCCGCAATAAATGGTTGTGTTTGAAGAACCAAAGAAATTCCTGGTTGGGGGTCAACCGCACAATGCGCTTTTCCTTGAGATCGATCACCACCGAACCAAGCATCAATCGACAGATCTCACGCTGCTCCTCGGGGGTCGCTAACGGCCAAATTTCGTGGAATGTCTCAATCTGTACGCCATGCCCAAGTAAATTATTGCCATCAGGTAGCACGAGGGTATCCAGTTCCTTCATCACCAGCATGCGGCGCTTTTCGTACTCTACCCGTGTAAGTACTGCGTCTTCATACATTTCCGCGATACGGTGCAGGCGCTCTTCCAATCGTTTTCGGTCTGCCTGCATTTGCTGGCGTTCATCTTCCCCACTGCTCATTTTCTTGATAATTTCCTGCCAGTTTTCAGGCAGCCTGAAGGCCTGCATGATCCGGCCAATCTGTTCATCAGCGATCCCGGCATGGATGCTAAGACCGCGATGGGGACAATCGCTGAATCCTCGCAGGATTGATGGTTCCCTGTAGTAACGATAGTCCTCACGACCTCCCTGGGCGCGCAGGGTTCGATCACAGGCAGAACAATGGGCAATGGTATTGAGCAAGTAGACCCGCAGGCTGGGGGAATTGGAACGCGGTTGGCGAGCGTGCTGGCGGCGGATCTCCTGGGTTTGTTCGAACAACTCTTTAGTGATAATTGCGACATGGCTGCCGTGGTAAAGGTCATCATGGTAACGCACCACGCCATAGTAGAAATCGTTATTGAGCATTGTGCGGACATTATCCTTGTGCCACTCCCGCGCTTTGCGGGATATAAAACCCTGGGTTTTGAGCCAATCCGCAATCTGACGGTCGGTATAGTTACCGGTGACATACCGCTCAAACGCACCCCTGATGGCTTTGGCCTCTTCTTCAACGATGATCGCATTGCCAGCCGCATCCTGGATGTAGCCAAAGGGCAGTTGGTTATTGGCTTTCCCAGATACAATCCGGCTGAACTTGCCCTTCTTGGTTTCACGGGTCAAGTTCTTGAGATACCAGTCGGCAAAGACGGCCAGGATATGAAAATGGAGCATACCATCGGG
>CAIVSQ010000553.1 GCA_903908605.1 uncultured Anaerolineae bacterium | reverse complement strand
TCTGGACTAAATACAGGAGTCCAAATCAACAAATGCCCGCGAGGGCATTATGACATCTTACCTGACCGTTTTTTATTCACGAAATCACGGTCCAAATCAACAAATGCCCGCGAGGGCATTATGACTTATAGAATCATAGTGCTGTTAGATATAACTTATAAAGTCCAAATCAACAAATGCCCGCGAGGGCATTATGACGTCGTTCACGTAGACGCCAGATGGTGACGAATACACGTCCAAATCAACAAATGCCCGCGAGGGCATTATGACTGACGTCGCTCATAATCGTTTTCCAATATTCACCTTTGGTCCAAATCAACAAATGCCCGCGAGGGCATTATGACTGATGCCATCACCATCATCCTGAATGGAGACAAAGACATTGTCCAAATCAACAAATGCCCGCGAGGGCATTATGACTTCTGGATATAGTTCCCGATGCGGGAAATATCATCCGTCCAAATCAACAAATGCCCGCGAGGGCATTATGACGGACAGCCATAGTTTCTTCAACAACCTTGCGCCACTTTTTGGTCCAAATCAACAAATGCCCGCGAGGGAGGGTTAGACCAGTGATAACTGGATACGCACTGGATACGAAAAAGCGTAACCAGTGCAGGTGACTGGTTACGCCGGTCTAAAAGTTCTTTAACATTTAGCTATTTTCGTAGGTGGATACGCTCGAGCAGCCGAAGATTGATCACGGTGTAGATCAGCGTGTTCAGGTTGGCAATCGCCAGGCCATTGCGCAAGTGAGGTCGTTCAATCCCTAAATCCTTAGCCAGGCTGTTAATTCTTTCGACTGCAGTACGCTGCTTATACACATCTTTGTACTTTTGGCTTTCTCGGTCAATGGTGTAACGCAAACGGGATCCAATGCTGGCAGGCAAGGTAGCAGTGCAGCCTCCTTTGGCAAAATTCTTGTGATTTGCCGGACAGAGCTCTCCGGATGGTTCGGGATAAAGCAGTGGACAGGCATAACGCTGGGACTGGTGCTCGATCAGGCTGGTGCCACAGGTAAAGGAATAGCGCAAAGGCATAACCAGATCAGCCGTGCAAAATGGAGCCCCATACTGGTCGAATTTTCGGTTCTTGCCTCCGCCTCTTTCAGAAAAGGGGACTGCGGCAAAGCCTGGTTCGCCTGGGTTATGGAAATATTCATAGACATACCAGGCATCGAAGGCGGCGTCCAGCGTACCAAAGCGGGGTTTGTGACCCAAACGCTGCTCCACAATGCTCATCAGCGGAAAAAAAGTATGAAACATCCGGTTGGTCAAAGGGCTGTGTGATCTCCGCCAGCACAAATTCGCCCCAATCGGGAACTTTGCAGGCGACGACGCCCGAGGCGTAACCCCAATAATATTCCCCAATCGAAATAGTGTCTGCTGGAACAGGATTACTGGTGGGAGTGGCAGGAGGTTCTTTACCCGAAGCGCGTTGGTTGTGGCGGCGTTTGCATCCCAGTTTGCAATCCGGATCGCCTTTTGGTTGTTGGGTTTTATCGTAGCGTTTGCCATCGATGTAAGCTTTTGGATTGTTCTCTCTAACCCAGGCCAGGATGTGCTTGGTATCCAGGGAAACCACCTCGCCAATGACAAGATAATGTCGCTGAAATTCTGCGATCAAGGCTTTGACACTGCTATCGAGTAGAAATTGCAGGCAGTCATTAGGAATCTTGTGCAGCAGACGAGGGAAATGTCGCGCTGAAGGAAGGTTTGTCAGCAAGGTTTTATTTGCGGCATTGGAACTCGGAAAACCTAGCAGCCAAGCCAATTCTGGATGGTCGGCCAGGTAGTCTGCCAGATGCGAAAATGAGGACAAACGCTGGTCGATTTTGAATAGGCAGGTTGCGGCGAATGCGGAGTAGGGCGTGGTTTCGTGACCCCAGTCTCGCTGCAAATCGCGCTCCGGAAAACCGCTCCAATCCAATGGCCCGAGTAAGTTGAGGCAGTGCATGGCTTCCGGTGAAGCGGCGACATTTTCAGGAAGTAAATGCGGAGCCAAGAATAATTCGTGCAGGTTGGGTCGTGGTAAGTCTGGTTTTGGAGGCTGCAGCCAGTGAAAATGAGAAATTCCCGTGCCAAAACGGGCAAGCCCCGACTTCATACGGGGTAGAATAGGGTTGCTCGACATATTTTGCTCCTTTCGGTGGTTGAAAAACGGATTTGGCAATCTTATTTTAGCCCCAAAGAGCTGCCGGGCAGCGTAACCAGTGAAAACACTGGTTACGCTTTCAAGAAGTAGAACGTCCCCAGTCCTGGTTTTGGCAATAAAAAACGTAACCAGTGGTAGACTGGTTACGTTTTTGAAGGAGGTCTTTATCACTGGTTACGCTGTGGTTACGAATTTTCGTATCCAGTCATTTCACTGGTCTAACCCTCATTGAGGGGATTGAAACATAGGCAGCATTTTCGCTGCCTGCTACCCCAAAAACCCAGCATTACCATGCCCCGATTGAGGGGATTGAAACTTTTTTCAGAATATTCCACAACAGGCGCGGTGAGCCCAGCATTACCATGCCCCGATTGAGGGGATTGAAACCTTTGCAGTGTTATATGCTACTGCATTTTCAACCCAATCCCAGCATTACCATGCCCCGATTGAGGGGATTGAAACCCCATTTCGATTTCGTTGACCACTCTAAAAGAATGGCGTGGCCATCCCAGCATTACCATGCCCCGATTGAGGGATTGAAACGAGCTTGGAGCTTTGTTCCTTGCAGGTTTTGTCCCAGTCCCAGCATTACCATGCCCCGATTGAGGAGGGTTGGATGAGTCAGGACTGATTACGCTTTTAACTAAAAACGGCGTAATGAGTCAAATGACTGATTACGCCGTTTCCAGAATTCGTTAACATTCATCCCTTTTGGCGTAAGCGCTGGATCAGGCGCAAATTGATGAGTGTGTAAATCAGTGTGTTGGTGTTTTCAATGGCGTTTCTGTTTCGGACATGCGGACGTTCGATACCCAGGGCATAAGCCTGGCTGTTAATACGCTCAACAGCAGTACGTTGTCGATAGGTTTCTTTATACAGATCGCTATCTCGATCAAGACGGTAGCGCAACCTGGCTCCAATGCTGGTTGGCATGGCTGCTGAACAACCTTTCTTTTTCCAGTTTTCATGGTTGATGGGGCAGACAGACCCTTCTTGCTTAGGGAACAAAGGGCAGATATATTTGCCGCGCTCATGTGGAATGATGGAAATAGTTTGATCCATGTAGGAGAATTTGAGCGGCATTTCCAGCCCTGCAGCGCAAATTGGCAAACCCTCCGGGCTAAACTGGCGGCCCTTGGCTTTGTAACCACCTTTTTCAGAGAACGGGATAGCCGCAAAAGCCTCGGGATCTTCCTCACGATTGAAGTAATCGTAAACATACCAGGCGTCAAAAGCGGCGTCAAAGGTGCCAAAACGGGGTTTGAAGCCCAGAATTTGCTCTGTTTTGGCCATAAGTGGGAAGAAATAGCTGACATCGGGCTGGTCGAAGGTCTGAGTCATTTCGGCCAGGACGAATTCACCGTAATCAGGGACCTTGGCAACGACGACACCTGAACCGTAACCCCAGTAAAACTCGCCCACTGAAATTGTTGCCGCAGAGACAGGGTTGGTTGTGGGTGTGTTCTTGGATATTTGCTGATTATGTCGTCGTTGTGGGGTTGAAACGAAAGAGGCCCTCACCCTGCCCTCTCCCGGAGGGAGAGGGTTTAAGCAAGCATTACCATGACCCGAGATCGTGCCTTTGTGGGGTTGTGGATGTTGGTGAGGTAATGGCTGAAGCCATTACTACGAATTACCATGCTCCGGGATCGTGTGGTTGTTGAATTAAAGGGGGGTGGAAAGAAAATGGGGAAGCCATTACTGCGAATAAACCTGGCAGCTTTTTCCCCTGGGTTATACTTCTCACGAAAACAGATGACATTTCTCACTTTTTATTCTGGCAACATTTGCTATACTTATTAAATATTGCCAGATTTATTCGGGAAAACTCAGCTGCGTGCTACCAGGAACTGATTTTTGGAGATTTCAAGCCGATTGACGAATTTAACAACAGACCCAGCAAACATATTCGCTGGGTCTGTTTTACATTGCGCCAGGCCTCAGCCAGCCGCTGGGTGCAAGCCGACCTC
>CAIVSQ010000552.1 GCA_903908605.1 uncultured Anaerolineae bacterium | reverse complement strand
GCGTTTCTGGTCGCCCGGGCAGAAAATATACCGGGAAATATCCTTTGCATCACACTTGATATGCCATTCCATGTTTGCCTCCAGGAGTTGTTTTTTTCTTCGTTCAGATAACCTGCAACACTGAGCAAAGATTGTATAATATTGTAGCACGATTGAAACGGCCGGCCGAAAAGACCAGGCGATCATCAGCAATACAGGAGTTCCCCCTTATGACCAGCAAAATTATCAAATCTGACCTCGTGGTTGCCCTTGATCTGGAGGACCGCATCTTAGAGGAAGGCTACCTTGTCATTGAAAACGATCAAATTATTGAAATGGGCCTGCAAAAAAATCTAGACAGCCGCAGGAAATTTGACGAGGTAATCGAACTGAAGAACCGCCTGGTGATGCCAGGGCTGATTAATGCCCACACTCATACCCCCATGTCTCTCTTCCGGGGTCACGTGGAAGGGCATACCCTTTTCACGCTCGATGGTTGGTATAACACCATCCGTGTTCTTGAACTGGATATGGAACCACAAATGCTACCTGGGGCTGTGGCTGTATCCTGCGCGGAAATGATTCGAACAGGTACCACTTGCTTTGCCGACCAATATTTCTGGATGGACCAGATTGTCCCCGAAGTGCGCCGCAGCGGTTTACGGGCTTCACTAGCCTATGGAATTGTGGAACTGGGCAATGAACAGGCGCGCCACCGCGAACTTGCCGCCGCTACCGCTTTTCTTGAAAACCTGAAGGGCGATGATCTGCTGACTGGCTGGGTTGGACCACATGCTTTCTTTGTGGATAATTCCGAAGAAGCCATGCGCATCGAATTAGCCCTTGCCAGCAAACACAATACCGGTTTTCATACTCATTTTGGCACAGATGATGAAGAAGAAATCCACTGCCAAAAGCATTATGGACACTCGGCCATCGAACAGCTCCGCCAGATGGGCTTCCTGGAACACCCAATCCTGGCGGCACACTGCATCACTCTCCGCAAGGAGGATTTCTCCAAGTTAGCCCACACCCCGTTCAGCGTTGTAATGGCGCCTTCCTCTGGAATGCGTAATGCTGCTGGCATCCCTCCGTTGCCTGAAATCCTGGCGGCCGGGATCAATGTAGCACTTGGAACGGATAATGTAACGAATAATAATAGTTACGACATGTTTAAAGAAATGGCCATGATCGGAAAAGTGACCGCTCTGTTAACCCGCAACCCGGCAGCAATTTCGACCCGTGCTATCCTGGATATGGCCACCTTGGGCGGAGCTCGCGCCCTCGGCAAAGATAAGGAAATCGGGTCCCTCGAAGTTGGCAAAAAAGCCGACCTGATTTCACTCGACCTGGAAGAGATTGGTTGGGCCCCACGTGGCGGACAGGATATATATACAGCCCTGGTCTATTCAATCACAGGGCAGCACGTGCGTGATGTAATGGTCAATGGTCGCTGGTTATTCCGCGAAAACCAATGGCAAACGGTTGATTACAAATCAGCCCGGCAAGAATTGGAAATCCATCATGCTGCCTTGATGCGGCGTGTCAATAAATAAAGGAAAACGCATGCAACCATTCCCTGGCGTAGATAAAGCCAGTCTACTCGCAACTAGCAAAAAATATCAAACAGCGATGGCCGATTTTCTTTGCGATCTGGTCCGCATTCCGTCCGTTAATGGTCGCAACTCTGAAATCCAAGTCGCTGAACGTATTGCCCAAGAAGCCCAAAAACTGGGTTTTGATTCACAATTTCACGCCATTCAACCAGATCGACCAAATATTCTTGTTTCATACGGGAAAGGCCCGCAAGCTTTCGCAATTATTGCCCATATTGATACCGTCTCTGAGGGAAACCTCGCAAGCTGGAAACACCCCGCCTTTGGCGCTGATGTCATCGATGGCCTCATAATCGGTCGTGGAGCAGCCGATAACAAAGCCGGGATAGCCTGCGGATTGTACACCCTGGCCACCTTGCGCGATCTCAACCTGATTGACCCGGAAAAACAGCAGGTCATCGTCGCAGGTGTGGTCGATGAAGAATCCGGTGCGTGCAGCCCATTAGGTGTTCGCTACTTGCTAGATTCTGGAGCATTGCGCGCACGTGGTGCAATATACGCCTATACAAGCGAAATTGTCTGCACTGGTCACCGCGGGCTGCTGCGACTTGAAATACAGGCACATGGACAATCCATCCACGCCGGTCTGGCAGAATGGCATACCAAACAGCAAGGTGCCAACGCTGTCACCGCCCTGGCTGATCTGATGGTAAAGCTGGAGGGTCTGCAAATCCCAGCCGAAACCCCACCCGGGTTTGAGCACCTGGGATGTACCGTCACCCCTGGTACCATCATGAACGGAGGAACCTACGCCAGCATCGTCCCCGATCTGGCCACTGCCATGGTGGATATCCGCCTTCTACCAGGTCAATCTACGAGTGTGGTGTTGGATGCGGTTCGAGCTCAATGCCGCGCCATTGAGAACATTCGACCCAGGACAAGATTTGAGATTACAGTTAAAGTAGACATTCCTGGCGCGTACATTCCCACAAACCACCCTCTAGTGACCCTGGCCCAGGATTACACCGAAATATTCCATGGTCAACGATGGGAAGCTGCGGCGGCTGGTCCTGCCAATGAAGGCTATATGCTTATTGAAGCCGGCATCCCCACCCTTTGCGGGTTTGGTCCGACGGGTGGCAACCCACATGCACCGGACGAGTGGGTTCTCATCGAAAGCCTACCTACAACGACCGCCATATTTTGCGGCATCATTCATGACTATCTTCAAAAATAACAAGGAGAATTAAATATGTCCCATCTTGACCGTGACCCCTGGGTGGATGTAAAAACATACCATGGCTATCCCGCTGACCATGTCATCTCTGCACTACAAAAGGAGATTCGACGTGGGAATACCGAAAACGCAGCACTTCTGGCGTATGAGATGATCATTACCAGCCCTGCAATGGAAGATTACCTTTGGTACAGGTTAAAAGTAATTTCGGTGGAAGATGTGGGCTTTGGCGAACCAATGGCGCCAGTATTAATCCAGAGTCTCTTTGAGATGACCAGCGCTTGCGATCGTGCGGTTGGCGAGCGCAGACTATATGCCATTCACGCTGTGCACTATTTGTGCAAATGTGAAAAAGATCGCTCATCAGATGAAATGATCAACTGGATCATCCAATCCAGCAATAGCGGAACGGCGTTACCAGTCATTCCAGATTACGCGTTGGATATGCATACAGCGGCTGGACAGAAAAAGGGACGTGGCAGGCGTTTCTTCTTTGAGGAAG
>CAIVSQ010000551.1 GCA_903908605.1 uncultured Anaerolineae bacterium | reverse complement strand
TACCTGCATTGGGCGTATGAGCCTGAACAGGTGCAGTCGTTGTTGCCCGAGGGTTTGCTTGTCGACACATTCGCAGGAAATGCGTATGTGGGTCTCATTCCTTTTCAGATGCGAGGAATCGGTTGGGGTTATGCCAAGGTAAGAATTCATTTTCTCGTTCCAAATTTTCGGCAAGTCTTTTACTTCGATCGACCCTTCGACCATTGCAATTTCGAGTTCCAGTCTTAACATAATATGCAAATTATAGGTAGCTTCATCAGCCTCAACCCGAATAAAGGACGGCTTGACGGAATTAATTGCCTTATAAAACGTATTCAATGAGACATTGCCTAATTGGGTGGGAAAGGATGCTTGTAATTGTGGATAAAAATATTCCCAAAATACATACGAACGTCCAACCAGGTTTTCCCACATTCTACTTTGGGATTCATGAATACCCAAAGACGCCCCACCCTCCAAGGAAGTCCTGTTCCAAAGGTGCCCCACGCCTTGTTCGTATAAGGCATGACCAGTTTCGTGCATGGTCCCGAACAACAAGGCAAAAGGTTTTGATGGAACCCACCGAGAAGTAATTCGAACATCGTCCGGCCCAATGCTTTGGCAAAATGGATGCGCGGTTGGATCCTGCCTGCCACGTTTCCAATCATAACCAAATGAACTGGCTACTTTTACAGAAAAGTCCCACATTGCTTTTTCATCATAGTTCAAGAACAAGAAACTATCATCGATCTTCGGTTTCTCGCTAATCATCCGAATGAGTTCTACCTGCTGAGGTCGAATTTCATCAAATAAATGAATCACCTCTGCTGTTTTCATCCCCGGCTCAAACATGTCTAATAAAGTGTCATATGGATGAATCGATGATGGGAAAAAGGAAATAAAACGCCTGCTTAGTTCAACAACTTTTTCCAGGTGGGGTCTGAAGATTGAGAAATCAGAATTAGCTCTAGCCTCTATCCAGGCCTGTTGAGCCATGGATACGACCTGTGCCTTCTCAACAACAAATTGCGAAGGCACACAAACTGTTTTTTCATAATCGAGTGCCGTAACTTTGATCAAACGATAATTTTCGCTATCCGGATCAAGCTCTGGAAGATGTTTTTTCAGATCTTCAAGCAAAGAACCCATCTCATCTGAAGAAAATTTTTCGTGAGCTATCTTACCTAATGTCCCCATCATGTTGCCTCGTTCGGCAGCACCACCTGGTGGCATATATACTTGTTGATCCCAACCTAACAATGCAAGTGAGTGATTTACATCGGCAACTTCGGCGACTAATTCGGATAATCTTCTTAACTTTTCTTCCATAAATCCAACTCCGGCAATCATTAATTAGTTTAAAAATGTCTTTTCCATCATAGTCAACTTAATTTTATCAACAAACTCACTCTACATTTACCCGTACCGGTGAGTACCCGAATTTTACCTTATTTATTACCAACAACACTTTTTGAGTGGATTTTTTATAAAAATATCAATTTACCTATTCCGCATGGGCAAAATAGGTTTATGTATTCCATTTTGTGACGAATGTCGCCTACTTTGGTGACATTAATTGCTGTGTCTATTTAACATGTTTAGGTATCATTTTAATTAGGTTTTATCCCGTTTTCATTCGAATAAGGAGAATCCATGCAGTCGGTTCCGAGTGAATTTCTAGCGATTGATCGTAAGGAACGCGTAAATAAACCATTTCAAGACCTTTCTTTACGACAACCAGGAGAAAGAGTCTGCGATTTCGATGATGTAGTTATCCCTTTCGATTTGGAACGAGCAAAATTTGAGGCATCCAGGTGTATTCACTGCCCTGATCCAGCTCCATGCATGGTTGCGTGCCCAACCCATAATGATATTCCATCCGCAATGTGGCAAATCGAACAGGGTAAATTTAAAGAAGCAGCGCAAATTTACCATAACACTTCTTCCTTGCCAGAAATCTGCGGACGCGTCTGTCCCCATGAACAGCTATGCCAGGGTTCGTGTGTGCTCAACAAGCACCACCAACCAGTATTAACTGGTCAGTTGGAAGTGTTTGCCCTGGATTGGGAAAGTGACAACGATCCTTTTATCATCAACAAAGCTGCCCCAAGTGGAAAACGCGTCGCCATTGTAGGGGCTGGGCCTGCGGGTATGTCCTGTGCCCACCTGCTCCTTGAAAAAGGTCATGACGTAACATTATTTGATGCAAAACCCGCCGTTGGCGGTTTGATGGTATACGGTATTCCAAATTTCAAACTACCCAAAAGCTCATTATTTGCTAAGTGGGACTTGCTCGAAAAAGCCGGCGTCAAGTTTGTGGGCAATACCTATATTGGCAAAGACAAAACAGTCGATCAATTATTCGAGGAAGGCTTTCACGCGGTATTTTTAGGAATAGGCACCGGCGTAGATGCCAAAATGGAAATTCCGGGGGAGGATTTGGACGGGGTTTTTGAGGCTACCGATTTCTTGATCAGAGGCAACGTTGCCCAAGATATTTTACCCAAAGACAAACTGGAGCGTCCTCGCATTGGAAAAAGAGTTGCCGTAATCGGTGGTGGTGATACCGCATCGGATTGTCTCCGCACAGCACTCCGCCTGGGATCTGAAGATG
>CAIVSQ010000550.1 GCA_903908605.1 uncultured Anaerolineae bacterium | reverse complement strand
GGGGCCACGATGGCGATTAATTTGCCTTCATTCGCAATATAGAGTGGGTCAAAACCTAACATTTCGCAAACTGATGCAACAGCCGGGCGAATTTGTATGGACAACTCGTTAATTAACATGCCAACCTGAGATTGTTGGGCAATCTCATTCAATGTTGTTGCCAACCCGCCCCTCGTAGGATCGCGCAGTACATGGATATTATCACTAACCGCTAACATACTTGAAATCATGTGATTTAATGGAGCGGAATCGCTTTGAATATCAGCTTCGAACCCCAAATTACCCCTGGCTCCTAAAACGGCCAATCCGTGTTCGCCGACTGTGCCACTCAAGATAATAACGTCGCCTGGTTGTGCATTACGACCGTTAATATTTATGCCTGTAGGAATAATCCCAAACCCGGTGGTGTTAATGTAAATTCCATCAGCCTTGGTCCGTTCTACAACTTTTGTATCTCCGCAAATAATATTTATTCCCGCTTCATCAGCAGCGGACTTCATTGAAAGAACAATTTTTTCCAAAGTGGCGATGGAAAACCCTTCTTCCAGGATAAACCCAGCGCTCATGTATAACGGTTTTGCGCCCATCATAGAAACATCATTTACGGTACCACAAACTGACAAATGACCAATATCTCCGCCGGGAAAAAATAACGGGAAAACAACATGGGAATCTGTACTTATAGCCACATTGCCATTTGGCATGTGGATTACAGCTGAATCGTCGCCGGCTCTAAGGATTGGATTGTCCAAAATCCGGAGAAATATATTTTTTATCAGGTCGGAGCTCATCTTTCCGCCAGCACCATGCCCCATGACGATTTTCTTGTCATGAATAAGCGGTACAGGACAGACAGCACCTGAAATCTCGATATCTGGCATATGCTTACCCTTTATTGTGAAAAACAGAATGATTAACGACCATATTTATAATAAGCCGAACAGGCTCCTTCAGATGAAACCATGGTAGCACCCAGCGGCGTTTCAGGAGAACATTCCTTCCCAAATGCTGTGCAATCATGTGGTTTTTTTCTCCCTTGCATTATTTGACCTGCAATGCAGAGCGGGGACTCCTTTGGATTGATATCGCTGACGGAAAATCGTTTTTCAGCATCAAAATCGGCATATTCGGGGCGCAGGCACCAACCAGAATTTGGAATTACCCCAATCCCCCGCCAGGCTCTGTCGCATTCGGTGAAAACCTTTTGTATACTTTGTTGGGCGTATTTGTTCCCTTCAAAGGTCACAGCACGAGAATAGGAATTGTCAATATCTGTTAATTTGTTGGTTTCCAGCAATCGGATTACATTTAATATGCCGTTTACAAGGTCGAGTGGTTCAAATCCGGTAATGGCCATGGGAACTTTATATTCTTGTGCGAGTGTTGGGTATTCATGATAGCCCATTACTGCACATACATGGCCTGCCAATAGGAAGCCCTCCACCCTATTGTGTGGGGATCCAAGAATAGCTTTAATCGCCGGCGGGACCCTAACGTGTGATACAAGGATGCTGAAATTACTTACTTTAAGGGCTGAAGCTTGTAATACCGCCATTACATTCGCGGGTGCAGTCGTCTCAAAACCGATTGCGAAGAAGACAACCTGTTTATCTGGGTTTTCCTGGGCGATTTTCAAAGCGTCAAGTGGAGAATAAACTACACGAACATCGCCGCCTTCAGCCTTGACACTAAACAAATCTGCATTTGAACCTGGGACGCGTAGCATGTCGCCATAAGAAGTAAATATCACATTTGGAGAACTAGCAATTGCCAAAGCTCGATCGATTTGTTCCAGGGGAGTTACGCACACCGGACAACCGGGTCCATGCACGAGTTCGATTTCAGCAGGCAGGAATTGATCAATACCATGGCGGACAATCGAGTGAGTTTGCCCACCGCAGATTTCCATTATCACCCACTGCTTGGTGACAATATTCTTTATCTCTTCGATCACCCCCTTGACGAGGTGGGCATCTCTATACTCGCTAATGTATTTCATCATTCATCTTCCTTGAATGGAAAAAGTAATTTTCAGGCTGGTCCAAGCTCATCATTCAGGTCTGCAATTTCAGTTAATAAAGCTAGTGTTTCCAACGCATCCTTTTCGCTCAAAACGTTCAGAGCGAATCCGACATGGATAATTGTGTAATCTCCAATAACCGCTTCAGGAATATAAGCCAGGCATGTTTCCCGAATCACTCCACTCCCAAAATCGATTTTCCCCATTGATAAACCGTTTTTTTCATAGATATCGATAATTTTTCCAGGTACGCCTAAGCACATATGGATCTCCTTATTGCGATAATTGAGCAACACAAACTGCGGCCTGGCCAAGAGCTATTCCACCGTCATTTGTGGGTACTTTGTTGTGTAGGAATACTCTAAAGCCATCTTTTTCCAATAGTTCGACGGATTTCCGTAATAAGGATATATTTTGCCATACCCCGCCGGAAAGTCCAACCTCAGAAATCCCACTATCGTTCCTTATTTCAGTACATACATTTCTGACCATTATTGCCAGGCTGTTATGAAATTTTCCAGAAATTCTATTGATCGCAAGCCCGGTGTTAAGGTCAGCCATGATTGATTCTATGACTGGCTTCGGATCAATCCAACCGTTTTCCATTTCAAAGTGATAAGTACCACTTTCACCTTCATCAATGCAGGCTTCAAGTTCAATCGCTGCCTGTGCTTCATAGTTGATTGAATGGCGCAGACCAACAAGTGAAGCGATTGCATCAAAAAGACGTCCCACGCTTGAAGTCAGTGGCGTATTAATCTTTTTTTCAAGCAGGGACCGTACAAGTGTCCGATCTGCTTCACAAATGGAATTGCTTGTATTGGTAGCATCCTCCCAACTTATTCCCAGGCTATAGAGTAAGCCAAGTGAAACGCGGTTAGGATGTTTAGTAGCTGCATCTCCACCGGGTAAGGGAAAATATTTTAAGTGAGAATGCCGTTGGTATTCGAGATAATTTGCAATCAGGAATTCCCCACCCCAAATATTGCCGTCATCTCCGTACCCTGTTCCGTCGAACACTACCCCAATTATAGGCGATTTTCCATCCATACCATGTTCAGTCATCAGGGATGTTATATGTGCATGGTGATGTTGGACGGAAACTAGTTTGATATTTTCTTTTTTGGATCGTTCGATCGCAAATCGCGTGGATAAATAATCGGGATGCCGATCGCAGGCAATTGCCTCAGGGAGCACGCGGAAAATCTGTTCGAAATGCTGAATCCCGTCTTCGAAGGATTTTAACGATTCGTAATTCTTCAAGTCTCCAATATGGTGGCTCAAAAAAGCATAATCATCACGAGTTACACAAAAAGTATTTTTTAATTCGCCACCGGTAGCCAGGACGGAGGGCGAATTGCGATGCAGTTTTACCGGGTATGGACTATATCCTCTTGAGCGGCGAACGGGATACTGATCTCCACGAAATGTCTGTATAACAGAATCGTCTGTTCGGATCAAAATATCCCGATTGTGCATTAAGAATGCATCAGCAATCGAGACCAGGTTAGATTTTGCTGCTAAATTTTCTGTACAGATTGGTTCTTCGGAAAGATTTCCGCTTGTCATTACCAACACGCCAGGAAATTCAGATTCTTGCTGGAGTAATAAAATGTGTAGAGGCGTATAGGGCAGCATAACGCCCAGAGTTCGCTGCTTTGGGGCAACCAATTGGTCAATATTCGACCCCAGTTTTTTTTCCAGCAGGATTATTGGGTGCGCCGGCGATTCAAGGTAAGTTTGTTCCGATTCTGATAGATAGCAATGCTGTTTTACTGTATCGACGTCTGTCATCATTACCGCAAATGGTTTGTCGACCCGTAATTTTCTTGCCCGCAATTCATTTACAGCAACAGCATTCGTAGCGTCACACACTAGGTGGAACCCCCCCAGGCCCTTGATGGCCACTATTTTCCCTTCCCTTATTATTTTGCGAGCTTCTTGGAGAGCCATTT
Source organism: uncultured Anaerolineae bacterium (assembly GCA_903908605.1). GTDB lineage: Bacteria > Chloroflexota > Anaerolineae > Anaerolineales > Villigracilaceae > UBA5195. Next base: position 149 of record CAIVSQ010000550.1, on the reverse strand, counting down.
CACCTACGAAAGCGGGCACATCCTCGTTATTTTCAGGGGTGTTTTTAAAAGGTTCCAACCAGATTGAAGGGCCACAGTTCGGGCAGGCGATTGGTTGAGCATGAAATCGGCGATTCGTGGGATCTTTATATTCCGCCAGGCACTCCGGG
>CAIVSQ010000549.1 GCA_903908605.1 uncultured Anaerolineae bacterium | reverse complement strand
GCCCCAGCCTTCCAGCTTGTTGAGCATGTGAATTTGCTCAATCACCACGGGCTGCCCGGGTGCAGGGGTGGTGGTTGAGGTGGGCAGGGTGGCCGGGGTGGCGCTGGCCGGCGGGGGAGCGATTGTGGCGCTGGGCAGCGCGGTGGCACCGGGAGCGGCGGTGTTTTTATCCAGCACGGGTGGCTGGGGGGTGATCTGGGCGGCGGCCTGGCTGCTGATGGTGGTGACACCGGGTAGGTTGCAGCCGGTCAGCACTGCCGCGAGCACTGTAATCGTTAGCAGGCGCAAAATGGCTTTGGACGTATTTTGGTTTTTCATGGATTAGGCCCCTTACTTGAATACGAGGACAATGGTGGTGAGAGCCAGGGTGCTTCCATCGACAGGGCTGAGATCCGAAATGACGATGCGAACGGTGCCCTTGTAATTGAATTTGGATGGGTCCAAAGGCAGCTCAAAGGTACCTGGACCGCCCAACCCGTCGCCACCCACCAGAAAGGCGGATTGTTCAACCGGCTGGGGATCCTGGTCTGTGAAGATGGAGTAAACCAGGTTGTTTTCGAAGGGGGAGACGGTGACATTGCCCTGGATGATAAACGGGCCGTCGATTTCGGTTCCGTTCAGTGGGCTGGTGATGGTGATGACCCGTTCGGGCGCATTGGGGGTGGTGCTGGTCAGGCGGGTCATGCGCAGGCTGCCAGCGATGAGCTGATAGGCGCGCGTGGAGAGAGTGGCCGCGCAGCAGGCAGGTTCGCCCGGGCCGTGGATGGTGGCATTGACCACGATTTCGCCATCCTGGATGGTTACGGCTTGCACCTGGGCGCGGTCATCGATCAGCGCGCCAGCCAGGTCGGGGATGGGATAGCCGCCCTGGTTGAGAACGGCCTGGACCGAGATGAACTCGCCGGTGCCGCCGAAGTTTTCACCGGTGATGATGGCAGCGTCTTTTTGCCCATCGCCATTCAGGTCACCAAAGGCGATTTGTTCACCCAGGTTGACGGCGATATAGCCCGGCTCAGCCAGGTCGGGGCCGCTGGCATAGCTTCCGTTCACCAGGGTGATGGTGCGAAGCTGATGGTCGGTGGCCTGCAGGTTGTAGGTACTGTTGCGCAGTTGTTCGGCGTTCAGGTCGGTAACTGGCGGCTGGGTGGCGGTAGGTTCAGGCGTGCTGGTTGGCAGTGGAGTTTCACTGGAGGCCGGCAGGGTGGCGGTGGGTGGAACCGTGGTCTGCGTGGCTGGCAGGGGGGTGGAAGTCGCCATGACGATGACTGGCGGCTGGGTGGGTTGGACCGGGCCGGGGGTCATTGAGAGTGGGGGCGGGTTGAAATCCAAGGCACAAGCGCGCAGCGCCAGGCTGAGCAGGATCAACAGCACAGGTAGTTTTTTCATTTTTTCTCCATACATCCAAAACGATGCGCCCGGGCAATAAGTTCCCCTGCCAGGTGGGTTGGCATCATGGATTGAAGGCGGTCCAGGTGTTGCCCCCGTCTTTGGTGTTATAGAGGCGTGCCCTGTTGGATGCATCGGCGGTCAGCATCCAGCCATTGTTGCGATCGATAAATGAGAGGCTGGTGGCGTGTTCGGAGCGACCAAATGCGACCGGCAGCAGCTGCCAGCTTTGAGCACCGTCGTTGGTGAAGTATAGGCCGCGTTTGCCCCAGGTCCAGCCTGTTTTTGCGTCCAGGAAGGTGAAGGCATCACTTTCCACCACCGATTGGCCGGGGATCCAGTTGGCGCCGGCATCGGTGGTGAAGTAGAAGACCCGGTTGCGGTCGCTGCCATCCAGTGAGATGTAATCGACGGGCAGCAGGCCCTGGGTGGGGTCATCCGGGAAGAAAATTGGCGGCAGGGTGGTGGTTTTGAGCGAAGCGATGTTCTGTGGGGCCAGGATTTCCTGTGGCAGCCAGTTCTGGCCGCCGTTGAGGGTTTGGTAAAGGACCACTTTTTTCTCCTGCCCGGCGACGCCCATCCAGCCATGCTGCGGGTTGATAAAGGCAATGCCGGTCTTGAAACCTTCGTCTGGCAGGCTGCTGCCGGGGTCCGGGTTTTGCGCAGGGAAGGCCAGGTTCCAGGTCAGGCCATCATCGGCCGAGGTGAAGAGCCCAACGGCCATGCTGCCTGGGCCGTTTTGTACGGTGGCCAGGAAGAAGCCGGTTTGCCCGGCAAAAGTGAGGTATCCGTTCTGGAAGGGTACGGCGCTAATACGCCAGGTACCGCCGCCGTTGGAGGTCTGGTAAAGCTGCCCGGTTTTGCCATCGGGCGCGGGTACGATCAGGTAAAGGGTGTTGACGTCATCAAAAAAGATGCGGGTGTTATTGTCGACCTGTCCCTCGGGCATGGGGACGGTGAACCAGTTTTGCCCGCCATCGTGGGTGAGTAGCAGGGCGTTGTATATCAAGCCCCAGCCATCGCCTTCCTGGAACATTTGGATGGTGCGCAGGGGTGGGCCATTGGGCGAGTTGAGGGGCGGCGTGGGGGCAATAGCTGGGATCCCGGTTGGTTCGGGCGGCACGGCCGTGGGTGTGGCGCTTGGGATGGGTGTTGCGGTTGGGGTTGGGGCCTGCGCCTGGCAGGCGGAAAGCGCGCCAACCAACAGCAAGATCACGGCAATCACAGCCAGTTTTTTCACGGTAGCCTCCTGGTTGATTATAAACATTCGATGATTGTGGCTTCGCCCTGGCCAACACCCACGCAAAGGGTGGCCAGACCATGGCGGATGTTTCCGCGCCGGCGCATTTCGTGCAGCAGGGTGGTCAGGATGCGAGCGCCGGAGCAACCGAGGGGGTGCCCCAGGGCGATGGCGCCGCCATTGACGTTGACGATGGCTTCGTTTATTTCGAGGTCTTCCACCACGGCCAGTGACTGCACTGCGAAGGCTTCATTCAACTCTACCAACCCGATGTCCTGGATTTGCAAGCCGGCGCGCTGCAGGGCTTTGCGTGTGGCGGGTACCGGTCCCAGCCCCATGACGCGCGGCTCCACGCCGGCTGAGGCGCTGGCAACGATGCGCGCGAGCGGCTTGAGGCCCAGCTGGTGGGCTCTATCTGCGCTCATCAGCAGCAGTGCCGAGGCTCCATCGTTTAGCCCGGAGGAGTTTCCGGCGGTGACGGTGCCGCCTTCCTTGCGGAAGGCCGGTTTCAGACGGGCCAGGCTTTCCATACTGGTATCGCGGCGCGGGCGTTCGTCTGTTGAGACAAGGATGGGGTCGCCTTTTTTCTGCGGGACGGGCACGGGTATGATCTCGGCGGTGAAGCGGCCTGCGTCGATGGCGGAGATGGCTTTCTGGTGAGATTGGACCGCGAAGGCGTCCTGTTTTTCGCGGGTGATGTGTGGCCGGGCGATGGCGATGTTTTCGGCGGTTTCGCCCATGCTATCGGTGCCGTAGGTTTCTTTCATCTTAGGGTTGGGGTAGCGCCAGCCAAGGGCGGTGTCGTAGGCGGTCAGGTTGCCGAAGCTGAAACCTTCCTCGGCTTTGGGGAGCGAATAAGGTGCACGTGACATGGATTCGACGCCGCCGGCGATGTAAATGTCGCCGTCCCCGGCGCGGATTGAACGGGCAGCCACGTTAATGGCATTCAGCCCGGAGGCGCACAGCCGGTTGACGGTGACACCGGGCACGCTGAAGGGCAGGCCGGCCAACAGCAGTGCCATGCGGGCAACGTTGCGGTTGTCTTCGCCGGCCTGGTTGGCGCAGCCCAGGTAAACTTCTTCCACCAGTGCCGGGTCGAGCTGAGTGCGCTCCAGTAGTGTTTTTAATACCAGCGCGGCCAGGTCATCCGGCCGTACTTTGGCCAGAGATCCACCCAGGGCGCCGATGGGGGTGCGAAATGCATCAATAATGACTACGTCGGTCATGTAATCCTCCAAAAAAGATTCAATGTAGAGATTAAAATAATTCTACCACCCGCGGCAAATAATCATCACACTTAGGCCGGGCAGGGCAGATCTTAAGCAAAAGTAATCTCCACCAAATGTTCGCAGGCTAAAATTATCGCATATAATATAAATTATGGCTGACCCATCATCAAAGCGGATTTCCGAGATTTTGCGGGTGATATTTCAATTATTGTGGACAAAGACTGAGGGTCTGCCCATTCGTGACATATTGGATACAATTCCGACCCGGATTCAATTGAGCGAGGAGGAAACCAGCACAGCCTCGTCCACTGGCATGCCGCTGTATGAAAAAATGGCCCGCACTGCCACCAGTCCACTGGTGGAGGTGGGCTGGTTTGTTAAGGATCATGAGCGTTGGTACCTGACGGATGATGGCTTGCAGGTCTGCCGCAGCTTTAGAAATGTGGAAGATATTTATAATTCGGCCGTGCTGTTGTGCGAGGAAAAACGCCAATTAAAAGCCGATATCATTGCGACGGTGGAAAGCGCCGAGGAGCAGGCCTGGCAGCAGATTTGGGGTTACCTGCACGAGTTGAATGGCACCGATTTCAGGGTACTGGTGGCCGACCTGCTGCAGGCACTCAATTACGAGATCGATTGGGTGGCGCCGCCGCGGAAAAAACATGGTCATATCGACCTGGTGGCTTATCCTGCCGCACTATCGGGCAATGGCCCACGCATCAAGGTTCATATTCGCCACCATGGCCAGGCTGCCACGGTGGAAGGGTTACGTGGCTTTATGGGCGAATTGAACCAGCATGACCTGGGAATATTCGTTTCGTCGGGGGGATTCACCGAGCAGGTACTCGGGATTGCCCGTTCGCAGGAGATGCGCCGGGTGCGGCTGGTCTCGATGGAAAATTTTTACCAGTTCTGGTTGCAAAATTACAATAAACTCTCGGCTGAAGCCCAGCAGCGCTTCCCGCTCAAAGCTATTTATTTTCTTTCCCCACAAAAATAAACCATTAATCTGTGAATATCTGCCAGCCTTAGCCCAGGCTGACGATTAGCCCTGCCCCGATGACCATGATGGCGGCGCCGGTCAGTCTGCGCAGGATGTCTTTTTCCTGGAAGAAGCCGTATCCAAACAGTACGCTCAAGAGGGCGGAGGTTTGGAATAGGGCCAGCGCGTAGCCCACTTGCAGCGCGCCAAAGGTAAAGAGGGTGGAAAACTGCATTAACCCGGTGGTGAGGGCCAGCAGGTAAAAAAGCGGCTGCCTGGCTGTAAGTGCGCGAAGCTGTGCGTGCAGGCGGTTTCTTAGGATGAGCCAGGTTGCCAGGCCGGCAACGGGTAAGCCCAGCAAGCACCAGAATAAGAATGTCAGCAGCGGTGTGGAAGCCAGCAGGGCCTTCTTGAGAAATATTGCCTCAGTGGCCGAGCAGACCAGGCCTGCCAGGCGCAGGTGAACACCATGGTTGCGCAGGAAGTGCCCCAGGCGAGTGTGCCCACTGTGTCCGGGAGCCTGATCCATGATGAAATAGCTGCCTGCCAGGATTAAGGCGACGCCAGCCAGGCCAGCCGGGCTGGGCAGCTCACCGAGCATAAAGATCCCTAACAGCAGGCTCAAGATGGCTTTATAGGCATTGATCGGTCCGAGGATGGAGAGGTCTGTGTTTTGGAGAGCGGCTACGATGAGGGTGTTGCCGGCGATCGCCAGCACCGCGCAGATGGTTATGTTTTGCCAGAAGGCCAGGCCAGGCAAAGCGGGGTGCAGCAACAGCAGGACGGGCAGCGCTACCAGGCTGAGCAGCCCGTGGGTGACCAAAATTATTAAGAGCGGGTGGCTTGCGCCGCCCGCCAGTTTTTTTTGCAGTACGTTTGAGAATGGGTTTGCGATGATGCGTGCAAGCACGAATAAGGGGGTCAGCATGGAAATTGACAGCAGCTGTTACCTGTTTTTTTACACACCCACGGGCAGACCGCGGCGGGCCGATTCGAGCAGGGCTACAATGACCGCCACGTTGGCACGGCTGTCGGCTAGTGAGACGCGTGGGCTTTTCCCATTCAAGATGCAATCGGCCATATCTTCAACTTCGCCAATGTACAGCTCCTGTCGTTCGACTGTGATTAGCTCGGTTTTTTCGGGCCGGTAGAGGCTGAGCTGTTCGTCGAGGGTGGGTTTGAAAGGGGTTGGGATGGTGAGTATGCCCTCGCTGCCGATGATTTCCATGTGGGCGCGAAAGGGGGTGCGGAAGCCGCTATCGAATTGGGCGAATACTTCGCCGGGGAAACGCATCTGCCCGAAGAAGGAATCATCGATGCCAGTGAGACCGGTGACCTGCTGCCCGAAGACTTCCACCGGTTCGCTACCGGCGATAAAGCGCGCGTAGCTGATTGGGTAGCAGCCTATATCCCAAATGCTGCCGCCGCCCCATTCCGGCACCAGGCGAATATTGACATTGGTGTTCATGTTATACGTAAAGGAACCGCGAATGGCCTGTAGTTTACCAATTCGACCACTATCGACCAGTTCTTTGGCTTTTAGTGTTTGCGGATGGTGGCGGTACATGAAGGCTTCGGCCACCACCTTGTGGGCATCGCGGGCGGTGTGGGCGATGGCGTCAATTTCAACCACATCCAGCCCCATGGGTTTTTCACAGAGGACGTGTTTGCCCGCGCGCAAAGCCTTGATGGTCCATTCGGCATGCAGGTGGTTGGGGAGTGGGTTGTAGATCACGTCGATATCTGGGTCGTCCAGCAGGGCCTCGTAGGAGCCAAAGGCGCGCTCGATCTTCCATTCCCCGGCATAGGCCTCGGCTGAAGCAAGCGAGCGGCTGGCGACCGCGGTGAGGATGTTGCGGTTGGAGGCACGCAGCGGAGGGATGACGGCACGGTTGATATTGGCGGTGGAGAGCAATCCCCATCGCAGCGGGGAAGTTTTCATGGAATGTCCTTTGGGTAGGTACAAACAAAACTGGGTTTGTGGTGGGCAGAAGCATTGACTATCGCTCGGATTGTACACCCCACCTGACTAAAAATACAATCTCTTGTGTTTAGCGAGATTGCGATGAAAGCGGAAAGTTATCGTATTTATATCGATATTTGCTTGTGTCTTCTGAATTCTTATTCTATAATTAATTAACCTTCGAAAGGATGACCCATGGCAGACGAACGCAGAAATACCAGCCGTCGAAAATTTGCTTATTACATGCGCGTAGTTGATAACTCCACATCTGAAGTGATCGGATACTTGTCGGATATCAGCCCGCGGGGCTTCAAGCTGGACAGGAACAAACCGCCGATCCCCAATAAGGATTACACCATGCGGCTTGACCTGACCCCGGATATCTCGGATCGTTCTTTTATCATCTTTGTGGCACGCTCGCGCTGGAGTAAAGGTGATGCAACCGATCCTAACTCCTTCCTTGAAGGTTTCCAGGTGATGAATATTTCTCCGCATGATGAGGAAATTTTTAACCGGATTGTTGAACGTTACGGAGCTCCGGCTCAGAAGTACTAATTTGTTTCTGGCAAAATAAAAACCACCGCGAGGTGGTTTTTATTTTGCCTGTCGGGTTTGCTAAGGCAGTTCGCCGGGTTTTGTTGTAAAATTGTTCGCATGGCTCAAAAATTTTTCCGTATATTTGTCCGTATTGTCCTGTACATTATCGCCCGCGTGGAACTGCGTGGGTATGAGCATTTGCCGGAGCAGGGAGGCTATATTCTTGCTGCCAATCATCTTGGACGTCTCGATTCGGCCATGTTGTATTATGCCGTTGAGCGTGAAGATATCATTCTGCCGGTGGCAGAAAAATACAAAGATCACTGGTTGTTTGGGCCACTGGTCAGGGCCCTGGGCGGTTTCTTTATTAACCGGTTCGATGCTGATCTGCGCGCCATTCGTCAAGTGTTAAAACGGCTTAAAAACGGTGGGGTATTTGTGATTGCGCCGGAAGGCACCCGTTCGAAGACTGAAGCGCTGCAGCAAGCACGCCCAGGTGTGGCTTACTTTGCGATGAAGACCGGTTCTCCCATTATCCCGGTGGCATTGAGTGGAACCGAGGACAGGGTGGTGGTGGATAACCTGAAACATTTTCGCCGTTCGCGCATTGTGGTAGAGGCCGGGCCTGCATTTACTCTGCCGCCCATCAAGGGTGCCCAGAACGAGGAAGCGCTCAACGAGGCCACCGATGAGATTATGTGCCGGATTGGCGCAATGCTCCCTGAAAAATACCGTGGGTTTTACGCCCAACACCCACGCTTGCAGGAGCTGTTGCACAATGGGCATGGGCAGTCGGACGGGTCGCTTGATGCGTAAATTCCTGCGCTGGCTGATTATCATCATCCTGGACACCATCGCTGATGTTGAGGTGTTCACGGTTGACAATGTGCCAGCCAGCGGTGGGTTTGTGATTGCCACCAATCACATTGGTTTTCTCGATATTGGTATGTTCCATTACCAATTTGATCGTTATGACATGTTCATCCCGGTTGCAGAAAAATGGGAGAAACAGGCCTGGATCCGTTTTATTGGTGCACGGCTGAATTTTTTGTTTGTTGATCGGTTCAACCCCGATCTGAAGGCTCTGCGCAAGATGATTGGGTTGATGGAAAATGGAAATTCGCTGGTCATTGCGCCCGAAGGAACACGCTCGCGCACAGGTGCTTTGATTGAAGGTAAACCAGGTGTGGCGTTTTTGGCGGCACGGTCTGGTTTTCCGGTGGTGCCTGTGGCAATCACCGGTACCGAAGACCGGGTTATTTTGGAGAATATCAAGCATTTTCGCAAATCAAAGATCACGGTGACGGTGGGAAAACCTTTTTACCTGTCCCCGCTGCCGCGTGAGGATCGTGAAGGGGCCCTGGCCAAGTACACGGATGATGTCATGTGCCACATCGCTGCCATCTTGCCGGAACGGTACCGCGGGGTGTATGCCGGGCATGCTCGTTTGCGCGAATTGCTTGAGCAAAGCTCTTCAGAAGGACAAGTAACCTCCCACCAGTGTTGATCCGGTGGGGGGTCTTTTTTTTTAGTCATGCGCTGGGGACTAAATGACTTCGCCTTCGCCGCGCTTGAGGAATTGGCCATCACCGCTTTTCCCGAGCCATTTCTCGCCATCCACGATCACTTTCCCACGCAGCAGGACTTTTTCGGGGTAGCCGGTGAGCTGCCAGCCTTCGTACAGGTTGTAATCGGTGCGCTGATGGCTGTGCGCCACGCCGTACTTTAGCTGTTTGTGGGCATCCCAAATGACGATATCGGCATCTGAGCCGGGCAGCAGGGCACCTTTGCGCGGGTAGAGACCGAAAATTTTGGCTGGGTTGGTGCTGGTCATGGCGACAAATTGGTTGGCGCTGAACATGCCAGCGCCCACACCAAAGGTCCACATGACGGGCAGGCGGTCTTGCACACCGGGCAGGCCATTGGGGATCTTGGTGAAGTTGTCGCGGCCGAGTTCTTTGCCTGGGATGGCGACTTCATGACCTTCGTAGATGATTGGTTTGGTGCCATCGAAGAAGAAGGGGCAGTGGTCCGTGCCGATGACCTGGATGGTCTCTTCTTTGAGAGCCTGCCAAAGGCGGGCGTTGTCTTCCACGCTGCGCATGGGCGGTGAGCAGATCCACTTGGCGCCATCGGGGCGGCGCAGGTCGTCAATGCTGAAAAACAGGTAGGGGGGGCAGGTTTCGCCCATTACTTTTACATTGCGTTCGCGGGCATACTGCAGCATATCTGCTTCGCCGCCGACATTCATGTGGACGATGTAGACCGGTGCGCCGGTTTGTTGGGACATGGCACACATGCGCAGGGTCGATTCGATCGCGCCCCAGCCTGGGCGGGTGAGGGCGTGCCATTCGGGTGTGGTGTGCCCGGCGGCCAGTGCCTCGGGGATTAGCTGCTCAATGACGTCGCCGTTTTCGCAGTGGGCCATCACCAGCATGCCGTTTTCGCGGGCCAGGCGCAGGGTGCGGAAAATGCCGCCGTCATCCAGGCGGAGGCGCCCGTTGTAAGCGGTGAAGACTTTGAGGGTCTGCACGCCCATCTCGCGCAGCCGGGGCAGCTCGGCTGCCACCGCGTCATCCATGTGGGTCAGGTTCATGTGGAAGGAATAGTCGATGGCGGCTTTGCGGGCTTTTTCCAGCCACAGGTCCATGGAATGCTCCAAACCTGTTTTTTCCTGTACAGCAAAATCCATCACGGTGGTGGTTCCACCGAAAGCCGCCGCCTTGTGACCGGTGTAATGGTCATCTGAAGACACCGTTCCAAACATCGGCAGGTCGAAATGGGTGTGTGGATCAACCCCGCCTGGTGTTATGAACTTTCCGGTTGCGTCGATTAGCTCGGCGTTGGGGTAGGATAGGTCTTTGCCGATCAGCTTGATTTTTTCATTCTCGATGAGAATATCGGCCTGGAAGGTTTCGGATGCGGTGATCAGTGTGCCGTTTTTAATGAGTGTGGGCATAAACAGGTCCTGGATTGAGAAATGGTTGGTTATCCGCCTGCGATTTCCTTGATGCCTAGCAGGCTGATAAGGATTTCGGGGGGCAGGTTAATTTCGGGCAGGTCAGTCTTGTAGAGAGTTTCGTGTTCGGCGCGCTCGCGCAGCGATTGCCAGAGCAGCTGGCGTTCATCTGAATTGACTACCAGATCATTCAGCGATTTGGCCTGCAGCAGGTACTCACCGGTGGTGTAAAAAAAGGTTAGGCGTTTCCACTTATCTGCTTTTACCGGGTTTTTTAACCGCTCCAACGGGCCAATTTGGACTTTGAAATATTCTTCCCTGGCACGCGGATGATCCGGCTCGTCGCGCAGCAGCTCGGCTCGGGTGGTCAGCTCGTGGCCGCGCACCTCGGCGGTGTAGATGATTTGGCTGCCCTGCTCGCCAAAGCTGTTGGCCTGGTAAAAAGCCAGATAGTCGACGGCGATCACTTTTGGTGCGCTGCGAAAAGGGATGCGGTACCAGCCCAGCACGCGTGCAATTTCCAGGTCGCGCAGCGTGGGTAAAAAACAAACGAGGACCAACGAGGAATTTGTGATCATCATGCACCGACCTTTGCCCGTTGTGGTTGATGTTTTGCAAGGTTAATACTACAACAAAATGCCTGAAAAGCAAATAAAATAATCTTGGGCAAATTTCCTATTTTCAGTAAAATTATCCCATAAATTAAAATTAATTGAAGGAGCTGCCATGGTGAAGAGATTGGGTTTGTTGTTTTTATGCTTGCTGATGTGTCTATCGGTTAGGCCCGTAAGCGCCCAATCGACTGGCGTACTGATCGAATTGCTCGATCGCAACGGTGCCAAAACCAGCAGGTTGGTGGATGGAAACAAGGTCCAGCTCAGGCTCAAACTCACAGCACCGGTCAAGGCAGCGGCCCAGGCTGATTTCTTCGTTTCAGGATTGGCTTCGGCGGTGGCGAGCTGTGCCCTGGCAGCCGGGGAGCAGGCCTGTACGAGCCAGGTTTTTGCCGCCAGCGGTTGGTACTGGGCGGATGATGGCAGCCCAAGGCCTGAGCGGCTGATCCAGGTTGAATTGAATGGAGAAACGCAAGCTGCTGATGTGCTGGTGCAGATTAGCCCACGCCCGGTGGTGATGGTGCACGGGTTCCTTTCCAACTGGGAAACCTGGAAAGCGTACCTTGGCCCGGATGGATACCTGGCCTCACTTGGCTTGCAAGGTTTTGCTGTGGGCGATGGGCAGGTGCCGGGTGTGATGAACACGGGTGGCAATGCGGACGACACATCCGGGCGCACAAATTCGATTGCCCAAAATGCTGCGATCCTGAAGGATTACATCCAGGCAGTACAGGCCCGGACAGGTGCCGAAAAAGTTGACCTGCTGGTGCACAGCATGGGTGGGATGATTTCGCGTTATTACCTGGATCGGGTGATGGATAATGAGAATGTTGCCCAGGTGATTTTCCTGGGTACGCCCATGGCTGGGTCGGCTTGTGTGCTGCCCTTGGCCGCGCTGGGTTACCTGATGCCGGCCTCGTTGGAAATTCTGCCCGATTACATGATCAACACATTTAATACGCAAATTGTTCACCGGCATGGCGTTCCGTTTTATATGGTGGCGGGTACCCTGTTGATTGACCCGATCACTTCGCCCTGCACGTCGGCGCCATCCGATACGGTGGTTGGTTATGATAGTGCCACGGCGCTGCAGTTGGATGATATCCAGCAGTTTCCGCTTTACCATGGCAGCCTGACCTCGAACGCGGAGGTATTTGAAACCAAGGTCACCCATTTGTTGAAGAATACGCCGCCGAGCTTTGCGCCGCGCCCGGATGTATCAGCTTCGGCGGTGGTTGCCACACCCGCGCAGTTCTCACGTGCTTACAGCGGTCACCTCGCAGCCACTGAAAGCCGGGAAGTGACTATCAATATCGATCCGAATGTGACATTGGCCAGCTTTAGCCTGTTTGATTCTTCGCGTTCGCTGGATGTGGAAGTGCGGGGTGCCAGCGGCAAGGTGATTGTGCTTGACCCGGTGAAGAATGGCTTGATCAAAATCATCGACCCTGAGATGATGCTTTACCTGGGGTATGGCTTCAAACAACCCAAACCTGGCAAATGGGTCATAACGCTGAAAACGACTGCCCAGACCCCGCCCGGGGGTGCAGATTATGCCCTGAACGCGCGGTTTGATGGCGGCGCGGTGTTGAGTACCAGCAGTGCACCTACCATTCCGGCCCTGGGTGAAGCGGTCAACATCAGTGCCAGCCTGGAGTTACCGGCCGGCGGGTTGCAGGTGAGCTCGGCCGATGCCCTGGTGCGTAAACCGGATGGCAGCCAGGTAAGCCTGGCGCTGACCTTGCGGGATGGGCGCTATGTAGCCAGCTACAGACCAGATCAGAGCGGGTTGCACAGCGTGGAGGTTCGCCTGGCTGGCGCGGGTGCGGATGGTTTTGCTATTGACCGGGCGGCGGTACTGGCCTTTGAGGTTCAGCCAGGGGGCGGCGAGGTGAGCCGTGCCCGCAGCATTGCGGTGCTGGTTGGCATTTTGGTGCTGGTGTTGGTGGTGGTGTTGGTGCTGAGAGGCTTTATGCGCCGCAGACATGCCGGGTGAGCGCTGCTCTCAGCTGGTTGGTTTTTCGCGATCCAACCACAACTCGCGGTATTTACGGTTCCAATCGATCATAAAACGAATGGCGATGACGATGCCGGCTGCAATGCCAACCCAAACGACCAGGCCGCGCATGCCAGCCGCCCAAATGGCTGGACCGAGCAGGATGCCGGTCGCCACGCTGGCACGGGCGCTGTGACGAATGATCAGCGTCAGCGTGATGAGGACGCCCAACCCGACCAGGAAAGCGAGCGGTTGAACAGCCAGCAAGCCGCCGCCTGCGGTGGCCAGCCCCATGCCACCCCGGAAGCCAGCGAAGACTGGCCAGCAGTGCCCCACCACGGCCATTGCGGCGGTGAAGGCCACAATCCAGGCGGCTTCAGCTGGCAGGCTGCGCTGCGCCAGCCAAACGGGTAGAAAGCCTTTGGTGACATCGAGTATGAAGACCAGCACGCCCGGGCCAAACCCGGCCTGGCGAATGGTGTTGGTGGTGGTGGCATGTCCTGAGCCGGCTGCGCGCACATCCACGCCTTTAACAAGCCGGGTGATCCAGATGGAGGGGGTCAGTGAACCCAACAGGTAGCCCAATAAACCGAACCCAAGTGCAAAAAGAATTGTGTTCAGAACTGACATATTGACCTCGCTTGTGTGAGCTGTGGATATAAAAAAACAGGTAGACAGGTTCCTGCTTGGTCCTTGTCTACCTGTTTTTTTTAGACTGGCGAATTACTTACCCAGGCCAACTTCCTGGTTGAATTCGACAATCAATTCGTCGATTTCGGCGGCCTGTTTTTGCACGCTGGTCCAGTAATCAGGCTTGTACCACATGTCCTGGATATCCTGGTAGCTCTTGCCCTGCTGCTCTACCCAGGTGAAGTACTTGAGGTTGTGCACGCGGCGGCGATCGGTGTAGCGCAGTTCCAACATGTTGTCGGTGGACTGGCCCAACAGCCAGCGCGAGTAATCGGCGGCGGCGTCGCGGTCGGTGTATTCACCAAATTCCTGGTGCATTTCGGTCAGGCGGCTCTGGTAAAGCTCCATCGAATCGGTCGCGATGGTGAAGATGACGTCTTGCTCGCCCATTTCGTAATACTTGGCCATCTTGATGGCGGTCTGGACATTGGAAATGCCCGAGAAGCCCAGCAGGTTGAGCTGTTCGATGGTTGCTTCGGGTACGCCCTTGCTGGCCAGGAATTTCTTGCCGTTTGGTTCGTTGAACAGGCGGGCGGTGTTGACCACGCCATTGTCGTCGATGGCCACGACCAGGTCGGTATTTTTGGTGTTATGGATCCACGGAACGTGCTTGTCGCCGATGCCTTCGATGCGGTGGGCGCCGAAGCCGTTTTCAAGCAGAGTCGGGCACTGCAGGGCTTCGCTGGCAGCGATCTTGCTGTTCGGGAAGACTTGCTTCATGTAATCGCCGCTGGCGATTGTGCCGGCGGAACCGGTGGCGGAAGTGATGCCGCGGAACTGATCGCCGGGGCGTGCAATGCGGTGGAAGGCTTCTTCCATGGCATGACCGGTCACTTCGTAGTGCCATAGGTAATTTGGGAATTCCTGGAACTGGTCGAAGATCATCAGGTCCTGGCCGGAATGGCGCAGTTCATTGCACTTGTCGAAGATTTCTTTGACGTTTGATTCGGAACCGACGGTCTTGATGGTTTCACCGGCGACATTGGCCAACCATTCAAAACGCTCGCGGCTCATGCCTTCAGGCAGAATGGCGATCGATTCGCAGCCCAGCAGAGCAGAGTCATAAGCGCCGCCACGGCAGTAGTTGCCGGTGGAGGGCCAGACGGCCTTCTGGGAGGTCGGGTCAAATTGGCCGGTTACCAGGCGGGGAACCAAGCAGGAGAAAGCCGCGCCGACTTTGTGCGCGCCGGTTGGGAACCATTTGCCAACGATGGCAAAGATGCGCGCCTTAACGCCGGTTACAGACGATGGCAGCTCGAGCAGGTTAATGCCGCCGTAGGTGCCGCCGCTGGCCTTGGCTTCGTTGTGCCAGTTGATGCGAAACAGGTTGCGCGGATGAATATCCCACAAGCCAATCCGGGTGAGTTCTTCTTTTACACTCGCGGGGATCTTGGACGGGTCTTTCATTTGCGCGTAGGTGGGGATGATGATATTCCGCTCACGAGCGCGTTGGATGGCGCGTTTTCGGCGGTCAGCGTGGATGGTTAGATCAATCGTTGTCATGGGGTTAACTCCTTGTTAGGCTGTTTGCCCCGCAATTAATCGCCAGGGCGCAAGTTGTCATACAACTTTAATTATATCGCTCTTATGATATTCGAGAATATATTTTCTGTCACATCTTTTGTATTACACCTGTTTTTGTTCGGATTGGTGAGTCTCTTGAGAATTAGATGATAGCTGTCTGCTGGAATTATGCAGTAAAAACCTGGTTAAGTTTTACTTTCAATTTCGTAGGCTGTTTTTAATGTACGGAGTTGCAAAGTATTGTAAGATGATTTTGGTGGCGCTGCTGCCCCAGAAGGAGGTTCAATATCGAAAATATGGAGCCAAAGCACGACAGAGGAAAACGCGGGTGATTTGATTGCTGGCTGTGTGGCAACCTTCAAACCAGCCCAGGCGTTCACCACGACGATACTGTGGTTGATCCTGTGTTTTCTTCGGGGTTTACAGAGCGTACAATTACTTGTAATAGAAATACGGAGGATGAGCGAACTGCTCATCCTCTTCTTTTATGCCAAAAGGTTTTATTTCCAGGTGAATTTGAGTACCTGAACGGCTTGCCCGAGGTCAACGGATTGAGAGACTGGGTCCACGTTGCCGGTGTAGCCGGGTTTGTAGGTACTGCAGGTTGAGTCACTCCACACGTTGCTTACGCAGCCGATGGCGGTGTAGGTCACTGTCCAGCTGCCAGAGGCCGTATCGGGCAGGAAGGCATAGAACATGCCGCTGGCATCGGTTCTGATTACGTTGTTGGCAACTTCGCTGGCGGCACCCTGGCTGATGTCAAAGGCGACACCCTGGATGGGCAGACCGGAAGCATCGCTTACCAAGCCTTTGATGGCCAGCACGCCTTTTGGTTCGCGCACAGGCAGGCTGGTTACATCCACGCTGCTGGTCAGTAATTGGCCAAAGACCCAACCTTCATCGCCTGCTTCGGTTTTTACGTAAACCCACTCGCCGCCGGGCGACATGCCCTGCACGGTCAGTTTGTCGGTCTGCTGGACCATCATCAGTGCCTCGAATAGATAGCCAGGATTGACTCTCAGTTTGAGGTTGTCAACTGCGGGCACGACTGTGAAGGGTGTAAATGGGGTGGGGCTGGCGCTGCTGGTGGGCGTCACCGCCGGCAGGGGGGGCATGCTGGTGGGTGTGACGAGGATGACGGCCGGGTTTTGCTGCGGAGTGCCTGAGACGGCGGATGGTGTTGGCGTGGGTGGTATGCTGCTGATCGATTTTGAACAACCGGTCAGTGCGAGGACAAGCAGGACACAAATCAAGGTTTGTTTCATCATGATTTCTCCCTTATGGATGGTACTTTCGTCAACTCCATTGTACATGAAGCCGGTCACTGTATGTATACAATGCACAGGCTTTCGAACCCCTGGTCCAGCAGCTGCTGGACCAATACCTTACACTTTTGCAAGGTTGTTTTAATGTATGTAAGGTGTTATCGTGCTAATCTGTACTCAGTAACCGCTTTTGAACATTCAGAAGGAGGTGCTCATAGAAAATATTGAGAGTCTGAACACCGGGAGAAAGATCTGGTGATTTTTCACTGGAAATTGACCTGTTAGGCCTGTACCAGACGTTCAACACGACGTAGTACCACTCCCTGATCTTTCTTCCAGTAAGTTTTTCTTCAGACGGATGGCTAACAATCATCCGTCTTTCTTTTGTTAAAGGTCGGGTTTGCGGGCAGTTACTACCAAAAAGTCGTTAACTTCATCTTCTTCGCGCCCGGTCATGGATGGGTGAAAATCTACTTGCGCGAAGCCTGTTTCCAGCAGCAGCTCTTCCAACTCGTCTTCATCATAGGCCTGGGTGCTGGCGGCATGGCGTGTTACCTCGCCATTACGGGCATCCACAATAAAGAAACGTTCGGTGGCTGTTTTTTGTTCCTCGTCCCAAAACGTTTCCATTAAGCACAGGTGCGGCTGACCGGCGAAAAGGCTGCTATCGGCGGAATACCACATGGCGGGCTGATTGCCGATTTGATCGACCGCATCCAGACTGGAGATTTCGAGCAGCAGCAAGCCGCCCGGTTTGAGGGTCTGGAAGGTTTTCTTGAGCACCTGGCGAGCGTCGACCGGGCGGAAGAGATTAAGCGCGCCGAAAATGAAAATTACCAGGTCATGGCCCGCGCCATAATCGGCCGTGCGGATATCGGCTAATTCGTAGCTGCAGCTGTGCGGTGCGTGCTGGCGGGCGTGGGCAATGGGGGCAGGTGCAAAGTCGATTCCGGTGCAGATGTGTCCCAGGCGGGCCAGCCGGGCTGTGTACAAGCCGGGGCCGCAGCCCAGGTCGAGGATATTGGCTGGTTGGCCTGCCAGCAGCGCCTTATGGATCCAATCGACGTGTTTCTTGATGACAGATTGTGGCCGGCTGGCGGCGTCATTATCCTGGGCCAGGTGTTCCTTGAGGATGCGTTCACTGAAGGCCGGGTCATCCCAGGGGATGCGTTCGCCTTCGGCCCAGGGGGCGGGGTTCATGTCGCGCTGCAGGATATCGTTAATGTTCATTCTTGGCGGTGCCTTATGGCTGCAGGGTGGCTTTTTGGATGCGTTGGAGGCCTTCCAGCAGCATTTCACGCGGGCAGCCAAAATTCAGGCGTACAAAATTTTCACCGCCGGTGCCGAATGCGGCACCATCGTTGAGGGCTACGCGGGCATTTTTTAGGAAGAATTCGTAAGGGCCACCCTTCAGGTTCAACTCGCTGCAATCCAACCAAGCCAGGTAGGTGGCATCTGGTACGGTGATTTTTATCCCGGGCAGGTTTTCTTCCACAAAATCGACCAGTACGTCGCGGTTGCCGGTCAGGTAGGTGCGTAGTTCATCCAGCCAGTCTTCGCATTCACCCGAGAAGGCGGCCTGGGCTGCTACCTGGCCCAGACTGGAGACATGCAGGGTCATGTGTTCGACGGCGGTCTTGTAACGTTCGCGCAGTTCGTGGTCTGGAATGATGGCGAAACCGCAGAACAGTCCGGCGATGTTGAATGTCTTGGAAGGTGCGATTAACGTAATGCTTTGCCGGGCGATTTCGGGCGAGAGGGTTGCCATGGGGATGTGTTTCTTGCCGCCCAGGGTCAGTTCGCTGTGGATTTCATCCGAAACGATGACGGTGTTGTTTTTTACGCACAGATCTCCCATGCGCAGCAGTTCTTCGCGCTGGTAGACCTGGCCGGTTGGGTTGTGAGGGTTGCAGAACAGGAACATTTTGGTTTTGCTAGCGCCTGAGTTGATTGCTTTTTCAAATTTTGGCCAGTCGATTTCGTAGCGCAGACGCTGACCGTCCTCAATGCGGGCAAGAGGGGCTTCCTGGCGCACAAAGCCCAGGTTGGGTTGGATGCCGTTGAATGGCATGTAGACGGGTGGTTGGATCAGGTAGCCATCGCCAGGGCGACAGAGCGAGTTGGCGGCGGCATAAAAGCCGCTTACCAGGCCGGTGACGGGCACGACGCTTTTTTCGTCGATATCCCAGTCATACAGGGTTTTCATGCGGGTGACCACCGATTGGAGTAAGGGCTTGGCTGGCATTTCGTAGCCAAAGACCCCGTGTTCGACCGCACGCATCAATGCTTTTTGAACAGGCTCGGGCGCAGTAAAGTCCATATCGGCCACCCACATGGGCAACACGTCCTCAGGATAGTAGGTCCATTTTATCGAGTTGGAATTGCGGCGATCGATGATGCGGTCGAAATCGTATGGCATGTTGGGCTCCGTAAATTCGTATTTTTTGTTTCGAGGGTCAGTTCTTTTTAGGGCAGGTTGGTGTTGAAAAAATCGAGCAGGTGCTGGCTGTATTCCAGCGGGGCTTGCTGGGGGCCGCTGCAGTGACTGGCGGTTGGCAGGTTCCAGAGTGTGCGCGGACCTTGCGCGGCGGCGAAATAAGTTTCGATCCGCATTTTCTCATTCCCCGCGCCGGATGATATGAATAACAATGGGCGTTGACCGAATTGTTTCACGGCTTGCAGGGTGGTGGAGGGGGGCAGCGCGCGGGAGCGCAGCATAACAATGGGATAGTATAAACCCATAATGGGCAGCATAAGCGGGTCACGTGGGTTGAATTGCGGCAGGTTTTCCCGGTAACCGAGTGGGCTGGGGGCATCCAGAACCGCTGCACGGATAACGGGCAGGTTGGCTGCGCCAGCCAGTGCGATGGAAGCGCCCATCGAGCAGCCATAGACCCCGATGGCGGGTGAGGTGGCTCGTGAGGCCAGCCACTCGGTTGCCGCGCCAAGGTCGGGAATGTCGCGCCAGCCGAGGGAGCGTGAATCGCCCTGGCTTTCACCACTGGCGCGTTGGTCATACATCAAAATGCCATAGCCCTGGGCAGATAACATGCGGGCTACGGGCAGCACCTGGCGCCGGTCTGCGTAGTAGGTGTGCAGCAGGATGATCACCGCTTTGCCCTGGCTGGGTGGGATATACCAGCTGGCCAGCCAGAGCCCATCACCGGTTTGAAAGCGGATGGTTTCATAGGCAGCGCCGAAATCGGCCGGGGTTTGGCAGCAGATGGGGTGGTTAAGCGGACGGGTGACCGTGTATGCCAGCACAAGGGCTGGCACCAGGACCAGGCCAACTAATAATGCCAGCAAGAGGAAGGCGATTTTCGTAACAAACCCAGGGCGCATGGAACCTCTTTCCCGGTGGGTGGAGAAATGTCCGGTTAAAAAAGTGTATCACGAAGACAGGTTGGCTGGTTAGTGGGCGGATGGGAAATAAAAAGGAGCGCCGGGGCGCTCCTTTTTATAAATTATGTCATCTCATTGTATTCAACTGCCACCACAGCGAGGGCAGGCGCTTTAGCTTCTTCCAGGCACTCAGGCTGGCGCGCTTGCTGAAGACATCGTAGCCATTGGCTTCAATCGCTTCAAGGATGCCCTGGTAAAAACCGGAGGCAGCGCCGATGGATAATTGTCCATCCCGTTCGAGGTAGCGCAGACCCTGGGAGGCTTCTGCGTATAGTTGGCGGGTGCGGTAGATTTGGAATTTCATAAATTCGCGCCAGCGCGCATCCACGACTCCGTTGGCGAGGTCCTCATTGGTGAGGCTATAGGCATACAACTCTTGTTGGGGCAGGTAGATGCGTCCGTTACGAAAGTCTTCGCCTATATCACGCAGGATGTTGGTCATTTGCAGGGCTACGCCCAACTTGATGGCGTAGGGCACGGCTTCGGGTGTCTTGAATCCGACAACATACATGCTCATCAGGCCAACCGTGGAGGCGACACCGTAGCAGTAGATGGCGAGTTCGTCGAAGGTTTGGTAGCGCACATTGCCCAGGTCCCGTGCAACGCCATCGATCAACTGCAAGGCGTACTGGGTTGGGATGCGATAGCGCAGGCGGGTATCTGTCCAGGCCTGGCCGACAAGATCATCGGCACGTGGGTGCAGGGAACCTCGCACGATAGCACGCCAGTAGTCCAACTCCACATCGCGTTCGTTAACCACTCCTTCATCCACGATGTCGTCCACCGTGCGACAGAAGGCGTACAGTGCGCGTACGGCGGAACGTTTATATTCTGGCAAGAGACCGCTGGCCATATAAAAGGATTTGCTGTGTTCAGCAGACAACTGGTCACAGAGCTGGTAGGCTTTTTCTAGCGGAACATCTGCGACCCAAGAAGAATTTATTGGGTCGTTAGAAAGATCATTGACTTGCCCGGCCATGTTGACCAGGCGACGTTCCCAAGGTGTTTCAAGCATGCCTGTCTCCTTTTGATAAGATTATTTTACACGGATATTTCTCTTTGTCAATGTATTGTCTAGTAATTGTCATGAAATACATTGACAAAATTTGGACAAATGTTATACTAAGAGGGTAAGACAGTTGTGTTTATTAAATTCAGTCAGCGGACCGGTATGGACGCTGGCATTTGGTTGGGAGATTTTTTCTATGGCAACAAAACCTTCGGCAGTCGTCATTGGTGCTGGTATCGGTGGTATAGCCACCGCCGCGCGCCTGGCTAAAAACGGTTTTTCTGTGACCGTGTTGGAAAAGAACGAAATTCCTGGTGGGCGCTGTGGGCAGATTGTGCGCGAAGGTCACCGCTTTGACGTTGGCCCGACGCTGTTCTTGATGCCTGAGGTGTGGGAAGAAACGTTCAACTCACTTGGCGAGAAGATGAGCGATCATCTTGAGCTGCAGCGAATTGACCCGACCTACAAAATTCATTTTGATGATGGCCTGCAATTGCAATTAACTTCGGATCTTGGCCGGATGCAGACCCAGTTGGAACAGGTTGAGAAGACGGCATTCCAGGGCTTTCTCAGCTACATTGCTGAGGGCAGCAAACATTACAAGGTTTCGGTTGAGAAATTTGTTGGCCGCAACTTCTACAATATCTTCGAATATTTCAGCCTGTCCAATTTACCGCTGCTGTTTCAGCTGAAGGCATTGGTCAAGCATTATGCCAATGCTGGCAAGTATTTCAAGGATGAACGGCTTAAGGCGGCATTTACTTTTCAGAATATGTACCTGGGCTTGAGCCCGTATGATGCCCCAGCCACTTATTCCTTGTTGCAGTACACCGAGCTGGCCGAAGGGGTCTGGTATCCGAAGGGTGGCATGTATAGTGCTATCCAGGCCTTGACTGCCATCGCAGAGAAGCTGGGTGTCCAATTTATTTATAATAAACCCGTAAAAGCGGTTCATGTTTCAGGCGATCGTGTAGAGCGGGTGGAGACGGAGGATGGTCAGGTTTTTGCGGCGGATCTGTTCGTTGGCAATGCCGACCTGCCTTACATCTATAAAGAGTTACTGCCTCACAATAGCGAGGCTGCCCGCCTGGAAAAGAAGCTGTACACCTGTTCGACGATCATGTTCTATTGGGCGGTTGATAAGCAGTACCCGAAAATTGCTCTGCACAACGTTTTCCTGGCAGGCGACTACAAGGCATCTTTCGATCAGATTTTCAACGATCACCTTTTGCCGGCAGAGCCTTCTTTTTATGTGCATGCCCCGGCCCGTGTGGATGCCGATGCTGCTCCCAGCGGACAGGAAACCCTGTATGTGCTGGTGCCGGTCGGTCATCTGGATGAAGCCCATCACCAGGATTGGGACGAGATGGTCAATCGGGCGCGCGAAACTGTTTTTGCACGGTTGGAACATGACATGGGCATCAATGACCTGCGTGAGCACATCAAGTACGAGATTGTTCACAACCCGCCCAGTTGGAAGCAGAAATATAACCTTGCCAAGGGTGCTGCTTTTGGCCTGAGCCATAACTTCTTGCAGGTTGGTTACCTGCGCCCGCAAAACCGGCATGCCCGCTTGAAGAACTTGTATTTTGCCGGGGCATCCACTCATCCTGGCACAGGGTTGCCGATTGTGCTGCTCTCAGCCCGATTGACCACCGAGCGCATTCTGAAGGAAGCCAGCCGTTGGTATGCTGGCGCCGATGCTGCCGCGATTAAGCTTCAAACAGCGAATTCCTGATTTTATCCACCTGACCTGACCGGCGATTTGGGAACTCAATCATGGCCCTGAGCATGAACCCCGTTTACAATCTTAAAGCTGTCCTGAAGGAAACTGGCATTAAGCCAGATGTCCTCAGGGCCTGGGAGCGTCGTTATGGTGTACCTTTGCCGCAGCGCTCAGCTGGCGGGCACCGTTTGTATTCCGAACACGACATTGAAATCATTAAGTGGCTGTTGGCTCGCCAGGAAGATGGTTTGAGTATTTCGCATGCCGTGGAGATGTGGAAGGATCACCTTGCAAAGGGGACTGACCCGATTGAGGCGCATCACGAAACGGCTCAAGCAGGGGCCTCCACGCTGCAATCGTCAGCGATGGTGTTGACCGGTATCGATGATTTTCGTACCCAGTGGATCAATGGCTGCCTGGCTTTTAATGAGTCGGCTGTTGAGCAGGTACTCAACCAGGCTTTTGCCATTTACCCGGTTGAATTCGTTTGCACTGAGGTTCTTCAGCGCGGCCTGGTGGAGATAGGGTGGATGTGGTACCAAAACCGCGCCTCGGTTCAACAGGAACACTTCGCTTCGGCCCTGGCATTGCGCCGTATGGATGCATTGTTGTTGTCCTGCGCCGCGCCGACCCGACCTGAGACGGTCATCGTTGGCTGCCCGGCGGATGAGTGGCACGTGCTTATTCCGCTGATGCTGGCGCTTTTTATTCGCCGCCGTGGTTGTAATGTGATTTACCTGGGTGCAAACGTGCCATCTGACCAAATTGTCGGCACAGTGAGCGCGGTCAAGGCCAGCCTGGTGATCCTGGCCGCCCAGCAGCTGCGCACGGCTGCCAATCTTCAGCAAGCTGCCGGGTTATTGGCTTCCAATAACATCCAGGTTGCCTTTGGTGGGCGTATCTTTGCCTCCAACCCGGATTTGGTGGCTCGCATCCCTGGTCATTACCTGGGCAGCCGGTTGGATGGGGCCATTCACCTGGTGGAAGGACTGCTTTCCAGCCAATTACCTGCGCCGCGTGTTCCGGCGGTTTCTGCGGATTATGAGCGCTGTCTTAAGACCTATATTGCCCGCAGGCCGTTTGTGGAGGCTACGTTGACCAGTGAGGTTGGCAGTGCCATGTCTGAAACCACGGATTTCCCCGAAACGAACAAGCACATGGGTGACAATATCATCGCCGCCCTGCGACTCGGCAATGTAGGCTACCTGGATGGCGAAATTGATTGGCTCAAAACGCTGCTGGTAAGTTATAACCTGCCGGAAAATTTACTCAAAGACTATCTACATACCTATCTTGGCGCTATCAACCAGCATATGAATGGTAGCGCAGCCCTGCTGGCTGGCTGGTTCGAACAACAACTGCTGGCGCTCGAGTAGCTTATATCCGCCGTTTTATTGTTATGAAAGGTGACTGAGATGATGAAAAATATGTCTTTATCTGACCCTCGTGTTTCGCGAATCGCCCTGTGGGGTGGCCTGGCTTTTTCGTTTGCTTTTACGGCTTTAATCTGGTGGTTGGGTGAACGCTTAAATGCCATCAGCCTGCTGCCAGACCAGGGCGCTATGTGGTATTACTGGAAACTACCCCAACCAACTTTCTTATCGCGTTTTTCGGGTTGGGGGTTGTATGTTCTGCACCAGGTTACGTTTTGGGGACTGATTTACTACGCCCAAACTCGCGTGAAAAAGTACACCCCCGGTTTGCACGCAGTTAACCTGTGGGCGCTTGGGGTGAATGCGCTCTTCTTGTTCCTGCACCTGGTACAGACCCACGTGTGGTATGACGGTTTGGCTCAGGATACACCGGTGTGGAGTTCGCAGGGTTCGGTGATCCTGATGTTGTGCGCCATCTTGATCATGGAAAATCAGCGCCGGGGCCTATTTTTTGGTAAAAAGGTGTCTTTCTCGACGCGCGTGATGTCTTTTGTTCGTCATTATCATGGGTACCTGTTCGCCTGGGCGACCGTGTACACCTTCTGGTTTCACCCGATGGTCAATACATCTGGTCACCTGGTTGGTTTCCTGTATATGTTCATTTTGCTGCTGCAGGGCAGCCTTTTCCTGACGCGCATGCACGTCAACAAATGGTGGACGCTTACCCAGGAAGTTGTGGTGCTCTTTCACGGCACGCTGGTGGCCATCTTCCAGGGCTATGACATCTGGCCGATGTTCGCCTTTGGTTTTGCGGCCATGTTCGTCATCTCGCAGATGCATGGGCTGGGTTGGTCCAGGCTTACTCGCTGGCTGGTGGCTGGTGGGTATGTGATTGCGACCTTATGGGTTTACAGCGGCCGCGGTTGGGGTACTTTGAACGAAGTTATTCGCATCCCGGTGATTGAATACCTGGTTGCTTTCCTGATGGCTGGTTTGGTGGCCCTGGGCATCTGGATTGCTGACCGTTTGAGAAAACCAGATTTGGCTGGACAAGCCAGCATGGTTGAAGAAAAATAATCCATTCTCCCAATTTAATACAAGGAATTTATGAATAAATGTATTCATCAGAAAAAGCTTGAACAATAGAGTACTATATAGGTATGAAAGCAACTCATGTGTACTTTCCACCGACTACACCGCAACAGCGGAAATTGCTCTTTGAAACTTGGGAACAGACCGATAATGTTACAACGGCCTGCGAAAAAGCGCACGTTGGGCGTGGAACTTTTTATTATTGGAAGTCTCGGTTTGACAAAGCTGGGTATGCTGGTTTGGAAACCTATGAAAAGACTGGCGTACCGAAGGGAACCGGCTGTGTAGCGGCTGAGGTCGAAGCCAAAGTATTGGAGTTGCATGGCCAACACGCTGATTGGGGCAAACACCGTGTGGCCAATGAAATAGCCAAAGCCAATAACTGGGTTCCACTGCTCAGCCCAAACACCGTGCGGCGAGTTTTGGAAGATGCTGGAATGTGGAAGCCGGACGAAAACAGAGTAAAAAAAAAGCGGCTTTGATCCGATAAGCCGGACAGCGGATCTGCCAGGCCAGGCGCTCAATGTTGACCTGTGTTTTGTTCCTGTCAGTCACGTGGTAGATGTCAAATTGCCAGCCGTAAGCGGCTCATCCGGTCATCTGGTAGTTGAACGATTAAAAGAGCCGGGTCAGGAGCCGGACTATCCCGGCAAGGTATTTGCGGATCCCGAACTCTCTTACGCCGAAGCAGTCCAGGCTTTTGTAAAAGCATCTCAACCGCTTTCTGGTCCAAGAATCAAGGCTGCTGCAGTTGAAAACCCGTCTCAACGAGCCCAAATCCAGCAATTACGCTTGGAAGAAGCTCAATTACGCACCGAGCGACGTAACACCCGCAAAAGCCGTGAGTTGGAAGATGCGGCCTGGCAAGCGACTTGGCACCAGCATCGCTGCGAAAAACCGTCTGAAGAGGCGCTCCTGCAACCGAAACAGCGTGCGCGCTGGGGTTCCCGCAAGACCCAAGAACAACAGCGGAAAAGCCTGCGAAAACAACATCGTCAACAATCAGTACTGCGCCAACAGGAAGATGCACAATGGCGATTGAACAGAATAAATTTGCGAGAACAAATGACCTTGCTGCCAATTGTCACGGCCTGGATCGCCATTCTGATGATCACCGATAACTGCACTCGCCAGTGTTTGGGCTTGCCGCTTTTCATTGCTGGCTCGCATGTTACTGCCGAGATGGTCGTAGCGGCCTTGCGAGTCCTGTTACCAGCCAATTTGCAATTCCTGATTTCCGATCGTGGCATACACTTTACTGCTGATGTATTTAACCAGTTGGCCAAAGATGCCAAATTCGTTCATGTTGTCATCGCTCGCCACCGGCCACAGTCGAATGGAATCGCGGAGCGTTTTGTTCGCTCTCTCAAGGAGTGGCTGGCAGACAAAGTCTGGAATTCGGACAAGGAATTGTTGGAATTTCTTCGCCAATTTTTGCTGGAGTACAATGACCGTCCGCATCAAGGGTTACCTATTCCGGGTTTGTCTCCCAACGAATATGCCAAACGTATCTGGCTTATGTAACTTGCAGTGTTCAGCCGTTATCTGATGAATACACATTTCTACGAAATCTTTCAATTCTGGGCTCTTCATCATCATGGCTAACAGTTTGCCAAACCAAATTGGCATACTTGCAGCTTTGACACCAGGGTGAATAACGTCGCAGTATTGCTGGAGAGCATCCTGCATAAGCATCGTCTTGGGGCCATTGATGACAATAGTTTGATTATTCGTACTTTGAGTTGCGTACGCTTTGGAAATTGCCAGGGCGAAATCCGATAGGGATAGGAAATGGTAAGGCTGCTTCTGTTTCCCAAAGATGGTTGCCCTTCCGTCGCGAACGAATAATGCCAAAGCGTCCATGAACCAACTGGGTCTAAAAATGGTATAGGTCACACCGCTTCTGGTTAAAAACTCCTCAGCTTTTAGTTTCTCGTCGATCATTGGATACCAGCGATTTTCAGGTAAAGCAGTTGCACCCGAGATATAAGTAACGTGGACATTTTTACGTCCTTGGGTGGTGAGAATGTTGGTCAAATCTCGAATGACTTCTGCTTCAAACTGCCACGGCACACTCAGGTTGACACCATCCACGCCTGCAAGTGCTTTTTCAAGTGTTGCCTTGTTTGTAAATTCGCCAATAATTAACTCTACCTGGTCGCCAAGTAACTGGCGAGCCTTATTAGCATTGCGGACGAGGGCACGAACCAAGAAACCATCGTTCAGAAGCTGATTCGCAACAGGAGTGCCGACAAAACCAGTAGCGCCAATGACCAGAATTTTTTGAGACATAGTTTATTTTCCTTTTATTAGACGAATCTTGGAAGCAGAAGACCAGATTTTCGTTTGTATTCCGCGAATTGCGGATATCTTGATAGGGGTTTGTCCTTGTTCAGCGTATTCCGGACGAAAAATCCGAAGACCCAGCCACTCAGGACGAGAAAAGGAAGCCAGTTCATTGACATGATCGCATACGATGCATAAATCATGATCTCCCCCAGATAATTCGGGTTACGGGTATTTGAAAATAAGCCGTCTTCAATAAGCCTATTTTTATTTTGCAGGATGTAGTATTTCTGTGCATCGCTAACATAATGCAGGAAAATACCAAATATGTAGAATACCAGTACAAGACAAATCAAATAGGAAGGTAAGACCAGATGGCGACTTATTAATAAGTAGGGACCGATGTAATACCCGGCGAGCGGAATGAAAACGAATAAGCTGCTAATGGGTGCCGG
>CAIVSQ010000548.1 GCA_903908605.1 uncultured Anaerolineae bacterium | reverse complement strand
TTCGGTATTCTCTTGAGGGATCACCCCTTTTTCTTCTATGCCGCTTTCCCTGATGGTTTGCCATTTGCTGGTTTCTAGTTCAATGGGATTCATAATTGCTGTGCAAAATTTTTATAGCGTTGAAGGATAAGCCTATCTTCCGGATCGCCGTGCAAAATAACCGATAATAACGACACCTTAAGTTGATCCATAGTGCTGCGGCAGCAAGGCAAGGGTAGCAAATCAGCTATTTTTTTGTCTAAAAAATCATCCAATATTGGATGGTTAACAGATATAGAGTTGTGTCCAAGTAGTATGGACAACTGTTTTTCATGCTGGTGATGTGTTGCATACCAACGCAAGAAAGGGGCATTGATGTTCTGCAGCGGTGCGATCAGATTTTTCAACGCTGTACACATATTTCGGCGCAACAGAGGGGAATCGTCTTCGGCACAGTAAAGCGCTAACCATGCCCGCCGTGCACCAAGATAGTGGTTATAGCGGTGTGGATAATGGGCATTGAGTTCAGCAAACAGTTTTTCACCATGCCAGATGACATGGCAGACCTGTTCGGCATTGCTTAAATTAAATGAAGCAAACTCATTTTGGAATTGAGAGCGGAGTTGCATAGGATCGATACTTTTTTCATCGCTCAACCACAACAAGACCATCCCGATAACCCCTTGGTATATTGCGGTATTGAAAGCCCTAAAGTCGCAACGTTTGAACACCTGGCTTAAGGTTTCACCCGTCGGCAATTCCGGCAGGGTCTCAGGTAAATCAGGAAGGTACTTTTGTAAGTAACTGTATTCACGTTGAAAGAGAGACATCTGATCAGAAATATTGTCCGAGCTAATTTTCTTGCATGTTGACTTGATGTCCGGTATCTGCAAATGGAATGGTTTATCCATACCTTCACGATGCACCACAACGCGACCAACTTTCAATAGGGGTAATTCAAGTTTCTGTTCCTCAGTAAGGATCATAGTGGAACCGACAAAATCGCGGTCATCCTGCGCCAACAAGCGATGAACGATTTTAAGGCTGGTATTCTTGACAACATCCGGCGAGAGTTTCGCAGGAATCTGATCGACAATCAAAATACTTTCGCCGTACTCGCGCACTTCGGCAAGGATATTAGTAAAGGTTTCCACGGCTTTACCGCGTGTATTGGCGGTTTCCATGCCAGAGTGCATTGGCACATGGCGTAATAAGCGGTGCGCTTCTTCGATCAAAGTGACGTGCTTCAAAGTACCATCGGCATCATGGTGTTTCTGACGGTATTCGTACAACATGGTGAACAGCAATCCCATGAGAAAACACTTTTCATCATCGTCACCAATGGCGCGTAATTCCAGTACGACTTGGCTATCGAATAACACCTGCCACGGTATCGAGCGGCGTACATTCAGCATAAAACCCTTACCGCCATGAATCAGGCTGGACAAGCGCGCCTTCAATGCCGCCGACAAATCCATCGTCAATTGTTGGGCGTAATGTTTGGACTTTACGACGACATCGATTTTGTCCAGTAAATCTTGCAAGGTGGGCAGATAGTCGTAAAACACATCATCGGGCGCATCCTCGTTAAAGTAACGATTTTGCGAAGTCGCCAGAATCCAGCCCTTATCGAGATAAACCTCATAGATTGCCTCTTCCAGTAGATAAGGCATGGAGGCATACATTGGAAAAGCGGCATTGAAGACGGCTTTTAAATAGTCGATATGGCTCAGTAATTCAGTGCCGCGAATAAACTCGAAAGGGTTGAGGCGAAACGGTGAAACCATTTCCTGTCCCAGTGTGAAGATCCGCAAATCAGGAATAAGATTAAGCAGTTGGCGGTATTCCGTTTTGGCAGGCTCAATGACCAAAAAGGGGCGGTTTAACTCCTTGAGCAGGTGTAAACAAGTATTGGTTTTACCCGCGCCAGTCACGCCACAAATAAAACCATGCTTGGTCAATTGTTCAGGGGGAATGCCAAAAAACTTGTTGATTTCACCACCTTTGTGGACGATCTTGCCAAG
>CAIVSQ010000547.1 GCA_903908605.1 uncultured Anaerolineae bacterium | reverse complement strand
GGGCGGCGGGGGAGTACTTTGGTAATAGCTGGCTGCTTGGCCCGGCTTCGACAATTTTTCCGTCGAGAATGGCGACTGCGCCATCTTCGATCAGGCCGGTATAGAGCATTTCGGCCTTGCGTTTGGGGCCGTTTGGACTGGCGCAGGTTAAGAGTTGACCGGCGTGCAAGACCAGCAGATCGATTGCGATCATGCCAGCGCTCCTGAAACGGCTGTCTCAATCTGATTATCCTGGATCAGGCTTTTTACCGCGTTGATGTAGGGGTACATGATTGTATCGGCGGTGATGAACGGGACCCTGGCGCGGATCAAATCGTAAACGGGCTGGGTGCCCTGCCCGAGCCTGGCGGCCTGCCCGTGGGTATCGCGGCGAAAATCAATGCCCTGGGCGGCGGCCATTAATTCGATGGCGAGGATATGCTCGACATTTTCGAGGATCTGGCGGGCCTTGAGGCAGGCGGTGTTGCCCATGCTGACATGGTCTTCGACATTGGCGGAAGTTGGGATGGTATCCACGCTGGCGGGGTGGGCCAGGACCTTGTTTTCGGTGGCAAGTGCTGCGGCGGTGTATTGTGTGATCATGAAGCCGGAATTCAGGCCGCCATCGCGGGTCAGGAAGGGGGGCAGTACGTGCAGGTTGCTGGCGTCATCGGTCAGGCGCATGATGCGGCGTTCGGAGATATTGCCCAGCTCGGTCAGGGCGATGGCCAGGTAGTCCATGGCAATGGCGATTGGCTCGCCGTGGAAGTTGCCCCCTGAGATGACCGAAACTTGCCCGGTTTCATCGTCAAAAAAGATGAGCGGGTTGTCGGTGACGGCGTTCAGTTCTATTTCGATGACCCAGCGCGCGTAGGCGATGGCATCGCGGATGGCACCATGCACCTGGGGGATGCAGCGCAGGGTATAGGCATCCTGCACGTTGGTAGGGTCGTGCGAGCGGGTGAATTCGCTGCCGTGTAAGAGCGATCGAAGGAAGGCGGCGCATTCGACCTGGCGTGGGTGCGGCCGAACGGCATGGATGCGGGCATCAAAGGCCAGCAGGGTGCCGTGCAGGGCTTCCAGGCTCATACAGCCGGCCACATCGGCGGCATGGCTCAGGCGTTCGGCGTGTTTCACCGAAAGCGCACCGACCGCGCACATGACCGAGGTGCCATTGGTCAGTGCCAGGCCTTCCTTGGCTGCCAGTGTGACGGGGGAAAGCCCGACCCTGCGCAATGCTTCGCGCCCGGGCAGGATCTCGCCATTGAGCCGGGCTTCGCCTTCACCGATGATCACGAGGGCCATGTGGGCCAGGGGGGCCAGGTCGCCGCTGGCGCCCAGCGAGCCTTTTTCGGGGATGCATGGATGCACGCCACGGTTGAGCATTTCCAGCAGGAACTGCAGGGTGGATGGGCGAATACCGGAATGCCCGCGTGCCAGTGTGTTGGCGCGGATGAGCATGATGGCGCGGGTGGTGGGGATATCGAACAGGTTGCCTGTGCCAACGGCATGGCTGACCAGGATGTTGCGCTGCAGATTTTCAACCTGATCGGGGGAGATGATGCGATCTTTAAAAGCGCCAAACCCGGTGGTGACCCCGTAGACGATTTCACCACGGGCGAGCAGATCCTGTACAGCCGCCGCAGCTCGCTCGACTTTTTTGACTGCCTCGGG
>CAIVSQ010000546.1 GCA_903908605.1 uncultured Anaerolineae bacterium | reverse complement strand
CCTGCTCGCCATCGCACTCCTGTTTGTGCAAGCAAACCTGGACCTGGCCCTGCCGGATTATCTATCACGAATCGTCAATACCGGTATTCAACAGGGGGGTGTCGAAAACGCCCTGCCCGAAGCCATCCGCCAATCCGAATTGAACCGGGTGGCCATCTTCCTGAGCGCAGAAAATCGCGACGCTGTGCTGGCCGCTTACACATTGGTAGACAGCACTTCTGCCGATTACGATAAGTATGTCAGCGAGTACCCCACCCTGGCCACTGAGCCGGTCTATGTGCTCAAGGCCATCGACAAGACAGAAATAGATCGGTTGAACCCGATCTTCGGCAAAGCCCTGCTGGCCGTTTCTGGCATTGAACAGGCCATCGCCGACCCGGCCAAGGCGGCCCAGATGGGTGGCGCCTTTGGCAGCATGGACCTGAGCAAGTTACCGCCCGGCATGGATGTGTTCAGCCTGCTGGCCAAGCTGCCGGCCGATAAACTGACCCAGATCACCGATCAGATGGATGAGAAGTTCGCCGCATTGGGCGACAAGATGATCAGCCAGGCTGCCATCAGCCCGGTGCGAGCCGAATACAAAGCGCTCGGCATGGATACCGAAGCCCTGCAGAATACCTATATCATGCAGATTGGCTCGTGGATGCTGCTTCTGACGCTGCTCTCAGTAGTCTGTACCATCATTGTGGGCTATTACTCCGGCGTAATCGCCGCTGGCATGGGCCGTGATATCCGCCGCGACATCTTCAAGAAGGTCGAAGATTTCTCGGGCACCGAGTTCGAAAAATTCTCAACCGCTTCATTGATTACCCGTACCACCAACGACGTCACCCAGGTGCAAATGGTAGTCTTTATGATGGTGCGTATGGTTTTCTACGCGCCTCTGCTGGGCATTGGAGGCCTGGTCAAGGTCATCTCGAAGGATTCGCCGCTCTCCTGGCTGATTGGTATTGCTGTACTGGTGCTGATCACGTTGATTATGGTGGTCTTCTCGATTTCGCTGCCCAAGTTCCAACTGATTCAAAAATTGGTCGATCGCATCAACCTGGTGGCTCGCGAGAACCTGGCCGGCATGATGGTGGTGCGCGCCTTCAATATGGAAGCCTTTGAAGAAGAACGCTTCAACCAGGCCAACATTGACCTGACCGCCGTCAGCCTGTTCATCAACCGCGTGATGGTGGTGATGATGCCGATGATGATGTTGATCATGAACGGTCTGACCGTGGCAATCATCTGGTTTGGCGCTAAACAAGTAGCCGATGCCAATATGCAGGTCGGCGACATGATGGCCTTTATGCAGTACGCCATGCAGATCGTCATGTCTTTCTTGATGCTTTCGATGATGTTTATCATCCTGCCGCGCGCCTCAGTCTCAGGTGACCGTATTGCCGAAGTACTCGAAACCGTGCCGGCCATCCACGACCCGCTCGAACCCAAGAAATTCCCGGCTGATGCAAAGGGCCTGATTGAGTTCCGCAACGTCTCCTTCCGCTACCCCGGTGCCGAGGAAGATGCCCTGCACGACATCAGCTTTACCGCCCAACCCGGGCAGACCACCGCTTTTATCGGCTCAACCGGCTCTGGCAAGTCCTCCATCGTCAACCTGATCCCGCGCTTTTATGACATCAACGGCGGCGAGATCTTGATGGACGGCATGGACATCCGTTCGGTAAGCCAGCACGACCTGCGCGAAAAGATTGGCTATGTACCCCAAAAGAGTGCGCTCTTTAGCGGCACGATTGAGACCAACCTGCGCTATGCCGATGAGAACGCCAGCCCCGAAATGCTGGAATCAGCCA
The DNA here is from genome assembly GCA_903908605.1 of uncultured Anaerolineae bacterium. GTDB lineage: Bacteria > Chloroflexota > Anaerolineae > Anaerolineales > Villigracilaceae > UBA5195. The sequence goes on along the minus strand of CAIVSQ010000546.1, from coordinate 27,802 downwards.
TTGAGATTTCGCAGGCGGCCGAATTTGTGGCCTCCAAGCCGGAGGGCATGGCAGCCGAGATCTCCCAGGGCGGCGCAAACGTTTCGGGTGGCCAAAAACAGCGCCTCTCAATCGCCCGCGCTCTGGTCAAGAAACCACCAGTTTACATCCTGGACGATAGTTTTTCTGCGCTCGATTTCAAAACCGATGCAGCCCTGCGGCGCGCCTTCAAACAGAAGGCGACCGATAGCACGCTGATCATTGTCACGCAGCGCGTCTCGACCGTCCGTAACGCCGAACAAATCATCGTGCTCGAAGAAGGCCGCATCGTCGGCAAGGGCACGCACCAGGAATTGATGAAGACCTGCGAAACCTACCAGGAAATTGCACTTTCGCAGCTCAGCAAGGAGGAATTATCATGATGCACTCAGGTCCCGCACGCAGTGCACCCGTCCGGCGCGGCCCGATGGGTGGCGGCCCGATGGGTGGCGGTCCAATGGGCGGCCCAGTCGCCAAGGCCCGCGATTTCAAGGGCACCATGCTCAAGCTGATCGCTTACCTTGGCCAGTACCGCCTGGCGGTTATCGTAGTCTTCATTTTCGCGATTGCCTCCACGGCTTCCAACATCGCCGGCCCCAAGCTGCTCGGCCAGGCCACCACCAAGCTGTTTGAAGGTGTGATGGCCCAGCTGGGTGGTACTGGTGAGATCGACTTTACCACCATCGGCCAGATTATCCTGCTGACCGTCAGCCTCTACCTGATCTCGAGCCTGTTCGCCTATCTGCAAGGCTGGATTATGGCGAACATTTCCACCAACATCGCCTTCCGCTTCCGGCGCGACATCTCTGAGAAGATCAATCGCATGCCGCTCAAGTATTTCGACACCACCACCCATGGTGAGGTGCTTTCGCGCATCACCAACGATGTGGATACCGTCAACCAGACCCTCAGCCAGAGCCTGACCCAGATCATCACTTCGTTGATCACGGTTTTGGGTGTGCTGGTAATGATGTTCTCGATCAGTTGGATGATGACGCTGGTCTCGATGATCATCATCCCGCTCTCGATGGGCGTGGTGGGGCTGATCATTGGCCAGTCACAGAAGTATTTCAAGCAGCAGCAAGATTACCTCGGACATGTCAACGGGCATGTGGAAGAAATGTACGGCGGCCACATCGTTATGAAAGCCTTTAACGGTGAGGAAGAGAGCATGAAGAAGTTCGACGTATCGAACGAGAAGCTCTACGAAGCCGCCTGGAAATCGCAGTTCCTCTCGGGCCTGATGATGCCGATCATGAACTTCATCGGCAACTTGGGCTACGTGGCCGTCGCCATCCTGGGCAGCTACCTGGCCATCCGCGGTACCATCACGGTCGGTGATATCCAGGCCTTCATCCAGTATGTGCGCACCTTTACCCAACCGATTGCACAGCTGGCCAACATCTCAAACGTGCTGCAGCAAACTGCGGCCGCCGCCGAGCGTGTCTTTGAGTTTCTCGAAGAAGCCGAAGAAGTGGCTGAGACCAGCACCCCGGTCAAGTTGGAAAGCGTGCAAGGGCATGTCGAGTTCAAGGATGTGCACTTCGGTTACAGCCCCGAAAAAATAATCATCAACGACTTCTCGGCCGAGGCTGAACCTGGTCACAAGATCGCCATCGTCGGGCCAACCGGCGCCGGCAAGACCACCATGGTCAAGCTGCTGATGCGCTTCTACGATGTCAACAGCGGCGCCATCCTGGTCGATGGGCATGATATCCGCGAATTTAGCCGCGGCGAACTGCGCAAGCTGTTTGGCATGGTGCTGCAGGATACCTGGCTTTACAACGGCACCATCCTGGAAAACATCCGCTACGGACGCCCGGGCGCGACCGACGAGGAAGTCTTCGCCGCCGCCAAGGCCGCACATGTCGATCACTTTGTGCACACCCTGCCGGATGGCTACAACATGATGCTGAACGAGGAAACCTCGAACATCTCGCAAGGCCAGATGCAATTGCTGACCATTGCGCGGGCAGTCCTGGCCGACCCACGCATCCTGATCCTGGACGAAGCAACCAGCTCGGTGGATACACGCACAGAAGTATTGATCCAGCGCGCCATGGATAACCTGATGAAAAACCGCACCAGCTTTGTCATCGCCCACCGCCTGTCCACCATCCGCGACGCGGATCTGATCCTGGTGATGAAAGACGGCGACATCGTCGAACAGGGCAACCACCAGGAACTGCTGGCCCGCGGCGGTTTCTACGCTGAACTGCACAACAGCCAGTTCGATACCAGCACCGCCAGCGCCAACTAAGCCGGCTGTAGAAAAAATTATAAAAAGAGTGACGCGAATATGCGTCACTCTTTTTATGTGCCTGCCCGGCCAGCCGCTGCGCTTACTTGTGGCGGTGGCGTTTGCGGGCAGGCTCACGCAGCATGGCTTCGCGCTCGGCCCGCCATTGGGTCAGCACGGCATGTGACGGATGGTGTGGGTTGCGGCCGACACCCTTGACCATGGCGTAATGGCTCTTGAGCAGGGCAACATATTCAGGGGTCTCTTCGAGATAGTTTGCCAGGTAATTCAACAGGGCTACGCAATAGGCGCTCTGTGGGTTCATGGCATCCAGGTAGGGGCCTGCCTCGGGTGCAGTGCGCACAAATCCATAACTGATGGTGGCGTACTGAACACGCCGGTCGCCAGAAAATACGTTGATCATCACGCGCTGGCAATCACAGTGCGGGTCTGGGCAGTAGGCCTCCGCGCAGGTGTAATCGCCAGATTCCAAACCCGGCTGGCCAAAAATGGTCAGCGTGCGGGTCTCCACCTCGGCTAGCGATGGGAAAAGACTGTCAAACCGAATCAGGTCCATGTGCGCCTCACTTTGTGGACCCATTTTACCCGCTGTGGGCCGGTTGCGTCCACCCAAGTTAGATTAATATTAGATTAAAACCCTTGACAAATTCGCCCATACCATTATAATAGGCTTTCGTAGGGGGGCTCCCAGTCTGCTTCCCAACATTCAAAGCTTACAACCCGCCGAGAGGCTACCAGCTTAAAACTGTTTTCCTGCTTTGAGAACTTGAGCAGACTGACCCACTCTACAACTAATTTTTCGGAGATCCTTATGCAGCGCAACGATTTAGCTTGTACGTTCAATTTCATACAATCCGGCGAATTCAAGACCCGCCGTCTGACGAGGACCCCGCTTTAACCTGTTTAATTTACGTTTTCAGACAGGCAGGAGCCGGGTGCTCCTGCCTGTTTTTTTTATATTAACCCGGAGGTTAAGATGAGTACATTTACAAAAAACACCCACCCGCTGCTGCACATCCGCTTCGAGGGCCGCAGCTGGGATCTTGAGCTGGCCCAGCTCGGCCTGGCCAACCCTGGCGAAGAACGAGCCCTGCGCGCCGCGCTGGCCAATTTCCTGGACGTGCCCGAAAGCCGCCTGGGCCTGTATGTGCTCGAGTACCACCCCAACGGCAACATCACCGTCCGACCGGAAGCCGTCTTTGGTTAAGGCAGCGCGGATGTCCCCATTTATTTAACCCCCACTGTCAACCATTGCGTCTGACCAGCACGGGGGTGGCAAGGAGAAGAAAGCATGACACGCAATTTGAAGAAGGCCCTTAGTGATTGGCTGCAGCATATCAGCGCGGATGAAATCAGCCCGCGCCGCTCGATTCGCCAGTTGGGCACCAGCAACACACCCGACCCGGCAAGCCCCCAACGCCCCGGTGACGAGAGCGACACACGCCAGGCGATCATCAACACCCTCCTGACCACGCCGCACCGCGACCTGACTGCGCTGCACCCACTGCACGCTGCCATGCTCGATTCGGACCCGCGCTTCTATGCCCACCTGGCGGCCTGGTATTTTGAAACCGGGCAGGTACACGACCACAAGGAAATGTTTGTGGTGGTGCTGTGCCTGGCAAGCGACCCGGCCTACCGCGATGTGGGCCTGGCCCTGCTGCGCCAGCTGGCCCCGCACCAGGTGGCACGTGTGATCGATTTCATCAAGGGCACCGACCTGCGCATCAGCCTGCCAATGGCACCCCGCCTGCGTAACCCGCAGGCCCGCAGTAAGAGCGTGCGTGTCAAGGCTGGGCTGTTTACCAACGTACCACGCTCGATGCGTACCGAGGTGGAGCGCTACCTGCGCGAACGTGAGCAGGACGAACAGCGCTTCGACCGGCTGGCTGTCCAATCGCGCAAGGTGCTCAAGCACCTGTATGCCGGTCTGCACATCCAACCCGGCTTGCTGGCCCAGAAGATCCTGTTCGATGAAACGCCCCCGGCTGGAACACTGGCCAACAGCGTTAAGCAGATCAGCCAGGCCAGCAGCCCGGCCGAGCAGGCTCGGGCCATCAGTGAACAGCGCGTCCCCTACCGGGTGGCCGTCTCACTGGTGCACGAAATGACACCGATGGTGCTGGCGGCCCTGCTGGACGTGATGACGCCCCAGGAAGTGATCAACAACCTGGCGGCCCTGACCAGGCGCGGTGCGATGGACAACCCGGAAACGAAGGCCCTGCTGGAAGCCCGCTTGACGGCCGCCAAAAGCGACAGCCGCGTCTCGGCTTACAAGGCCCAGGTGGCTGCCGAAGCGGCCGGGGCCGAAGGTGAGCTGGCCGGCATGCTCTCGGAGGTAACCGAGAGCCAGGTGAAAGCCCGCGGGCGCATCACCCGTCCGTCAGCCTTGCTGATCGACAAATCCGGTTCGATGGAAATGGCCATCGAGGCCGGCCGCCAACTGGGCGCGCTGATCTCAACCATCTGTGATGCGGACCTGTATGCCTATGCCTTTGACCGGGTTGCCTTTGATGTGACCCCGCAGGGCAGCGGTTCGCTGGCCGATTGGGACAAGGCTGTCGCTGGCATTAAGGCCGGTGGCGGCACCGCCTGCGGTGTGGCCATCGACCAGATGCGCCGCAAAAAGCAGCGCGTTGAACAATTCATTATGATCACTGACGAAGGCGAGAACTCGCTGCCGAACTTTGCCCCGGCCTATGAGCAGTATGCCGCCGAAATGGGTCTGCGCCCGGCGGTGATCCTGGTGAAAATTGGGACTACCTCCAACCTGTTGGAGCGGGAGTGCGCGCGGATTGGCGTCTCTCCGAATGTGTTTGAATTTCGCGGCGATTACTATGCCCTGCCAAACGTAATTCCGCTGCTGACCTACCCAACGCTGACCGAGCTGGTAATGACGATCCTTGACCAGCCCCTGCCGAAACGCCGGCCAGCGTAAACACTTCCCGCCGCCGCGGGCTGACCCCCGCGGCGGCACAGCGAGGTTGTATGTCCATCCGGGCCACCCTGAACAGGCTGGAAGCGGCCGAAAACGGTTTTACGGGCAGCGAGTTTATCGCCCCGCTGTGCGGTGATCATCCCGTGCTGGTGCGCATCGCCGGGCTGGTCTGCCGCCTGAAGGTGACCAACCCACCCGGCCTGGACGGGCTGGCCGTGCTCAAGGCCAGCTCAAGCAGCTCGGCCGTCTATCTGCACCCGGCCAGCCTGGGTGAAGCCAGCGGTTACATGGCGCTCTTGCCGGCCATACGGCTGATTCTGCTGGCGGCGCTGCCCGGGCATGCCTGGCTGTGCCTGCCGGCCGACCGCAGCGAACAGCGCTTACCAACTGATGGCCTGCCGGTGCTGCGACTGGCAGAAGACGGGCTGGAGCGTTTTGAAACCGTCATTGCCCGTTTTGACCAGCGCCAGTTATGGTACGAAAAACGCGACCCCCGCCGCGACCCTGGACTGGCGGCCGCCCTGCGCACACATTTCAATGCAGACCCGGCCGGGCTGCCGGCTGCCATTGAGCAGCTGAGGCTTCAGGGGCTCTCGGCGATGGAACGCCAGGCCTACAAACTGGCCCGTGAAGGCCTGCGACTGGCGAACAGCACGTTTGAAGAACGCCGCCTGGCAGAGACCCTCGGGCACGCCGGCGCGCAGCTCACCTCTTTGGTGGAGCATGGCAAGGTGCTGGTGGTGCAGTACAGCGTCGATGGCCAACCGCACAGTTCGCTGGTAGAACGTGACAGCCTGGAAGTGCTCTCAGCAGGGGTCTGTCTCTCGGGAGAGGACAGGCGGTTTGACCTGGCCAGCCTGGTGGGCGTGCTGCGTGAAGGTGCCAACCAACAGCGCCTGGTCTTCAACCAGAACGACCGCTTCGAAAGCTAACCCGGCAGTCCGTGATGGCCGTAGGTTGACCTGACCCGCCCGGGACAACCCGACTTACACAAATCCATTTTATATTCTGGCTACGCGCAAAGTAAGTGAGACATCATGATGCAAGACATCTTCAGGCACGAAACAAGCTACCGCGGGGCCGCGGCCATGCAAACCCTCAGCCAGGTGCGCTTTGCCCTGTGCGGGGCTGGCGCGATTGGCTCGCTGCTGGCAGATCAGCTCAGCCGCCAGGGCGCACAGCACCTGCGGGTGATCGATTTTGACCGGGTGCAGGCCCACAATGCCAACACCCAGCTCTATCGCCAGGAAGATAACGGCGCTTTGAAAGTTGAAGCACTGCGGACGCACTGTTTTAGGGCCACCGGGCTGGAAATTGAAGCCATGGCCAAGCGCCTGGACGAGCACAACATCGCCCGCCTGCTGCGCGGTGTGGACGTGGTGGTGGATGCCCTGGATAACTCCGCCGGGCGCGGGCTGCTCAGCCGCTACTGCCGCGAAAGCGGGCTGGCTTGCCTGCACCTGGGGATGAATGGCGGCTATGCCGAAGCCCGTTGGAACGAGGATTACCTGGTGCCCGCAGACCCGCCCACTGGCGATGCCTGCCAGGTTGCGCTGGCCCGCAGCCTGGTGCTGCTGACCGTGGCAACCGGCAGCGAACTGCTGCTGCGCTGGGCCCTGCACGGCCGGCGCGAAAGCTGTACCATCACGCTCGAAGACCTGTGCATCCGGCCGGCCGGTTGACGAACATTTATTCAATATCTCCTGGAGAAAGACGGTAGCGCGCCCCAACCCTGGTTGCTTACACCCTTCCAAGGTACGGGTCACGGGTTCGATCCCCGTCGTGTGGGCCTGCCCCATGCGTAGCTCAGCGGCAGAGCAGTAAGCACTTTTTAGCAACCAAAACTTGCGCGCAACCGTTTTCGACCAACCAACGACCCGCACCCTCACCCCTGGGGCCTACAACCCGGTAAAGTAGAGGCACGGCAGCGCCCACCCTCTACCCTGGTTCAAATCCAGAATGTTTTTTGGCCCCGGGTACTTGTGCGGGTCGTTGGTAAAGCAACGACAGGGTATAATTTGTCAATCAAAACAAGTTATGCCCCTCGAATTATAGGATTGTCATCAGCGCGGGTTTACGTGCAACTTTATTTCCCGAATTTCTTTTATTTGTGTGAGGTACCCGAATGTATGCTAGATTAACCTGTCTCCACCAGGCGGAGGGGACCAGCAAAAGCCCGGTCGTTTTTGTGCATGGCTTCCCTGATTCCCCGGCCATGTTTGCGGCCTATTACGCAGAAGCCGAACGCCAACAACCCTGGCTGGCAGATCGCAGCCTGTATTGCTATTCCTTCCCCAACCGGCATGACAACCCCAACTTCCCGCCGCTGGCCGAACTGGCCAGGGGAGTGATGGCGCGCGAATTTGACCAGCTGATGGACGAGCTGGCCCGCCAGAGCCCGACCGGCAAGCTGGTTGTTCTCGCGCACGACTGGGGTGCAACACACACCTGGCGCTGGGCACGCGCACAGAAAAACCCGCCGATCGAAAAGATGGTCGCTTTCTCGGTTGGGTCTTCGCACCGTTTTGATGTATTTGAACATGGTCTAAACGCATTTACCTGGATGTATGGTCTGTGGTTTGGCGCGCCTTACTACCTGCCCTTTTTACGCAAAGCGGTCGCCTGGTCGATCGTCAACGCCGCCGGGTACCAGTCTGAGACCGCCGCCGAGCTGTGGAAGGATACCTATCACTACTGGGACCGGCCCAGCCTGCTGCTGACGTTTCTGCCGCAAGCCTTGTTCGGCCTGTTTTACCAGCCCGAATACCTGGATTTTGACTTCCCGGTGCTATACCTGCGCTCGCCGCTCGATCGGATTGCCTCGACAGCTGCCTTTGAACGGCTGATTGAATCCCGGCCCGATTGCCGCCTGGTGCTGTACCCCGAGTTTAATCACTGGTTCCCAGAGCAACACAGCGATGTGGTTTTACCAGAAGTGCGCGCGTTTGTGGGCGGGAGCGAGGAATAGCATTATTGGCAACCGTATGATGGGTTACCCAAGTGGAATGCAAAATGGCGCTGGCAAGAGAGGCGACTAATCCTAATTTCCCTGCTACGCGCTTTTGGTATAAGCCTTAAATTCCCGGTCTGGGTCATCCATTAGCCCAAAGATGAAGGACAGAGGATTGCTGAACTGCCGGTACTTTTTATAACAGAGCGGAGAAGTATGGCTGACACCCAGCTGGTCCAAGCGTAACTCCAGTACGGCAAGCCTGTTTTCAAAATCTTCGTAATTTTTGTTGTTACGCTCGGTCCAGGCCGTTTCACTGATCGCCAGCAGGCGCGGGAACATGCCCCATTCCAATTTCGCCCTGTTATTCACAAATTCTGTCCAATACGGCGCTTCAACACCGAGGATATTGTGGGCCTCTTTTTCGGTAAGCTCCGGGACATGCGGCTCGTAAAGATAGGATTGTTTCAGACTAGAGACCCTGAAGGGGATATTCAGGTAATAAGAAGCCATTGGGGACATAATGGCTTTTTGACCGGCTTTTATTTTCTGGATGGTTTCTTTATAGGCGTGGAACCAATTCTGAATGATGATACGATCATCAGAATGAGCAAAGAGACCATCATTCCAACCAATTACAGCACACCCCTGGTCAAATACATGGCGGGCCAGGCGGTTAATAAAGTAATCTTGCAGCTCATTTTCATCTTTTAGGCCCTGCTCCTTGATGCGAGCCTGGCAGTCTGGACAATTTTGCCAGACCTTCTTGCCGGCTTCATCGCTGCCCAGGTGGATCGTCCGGGCCGGGAATAATTCAATCAGTTCATCCAGCACATTTTGAAGAAAAGTAAACGAAGCCTCCTTTCCGGCGCAGACCAATTTCGGCAAACTATAAAAACTGGCGAGCCCCACATCAACACCCACCTCCACCGCCATTCCATCACAGGAAAGCTCAGGGTAGGCTGCCAGGGCGGCGGTGCTGTGACCGGGCAGATCAATTTCCGGGATGACATCGATAAAATTATCGGCGGCATACGCGACGATCTCGCGGATTTGCGCCTGGGTGTAGAAACCGGATACTTCCTGGTGGTCGTAGACGGCTTTTAATGCCAGCAAGCCATTGCGCTGGGTCTTGCTGCGCCTGGAACCGATTTCGGTGAGCTTCGGGTATTTCTTTATCTCAATCCGCCAGCCCTGGTGATCGCTCAAGTGCCAGTGAAATTTATTCAGTTTCTGCAAGGCCAGCAAATCCAGAACGCGCTTAACCGCCTGCATCCCAAAGAAATGGCGGGCTTCATCCAACATGAAACCTCGGTAGGCAAAGCGCGGGGCATCTTCAATGCGCATATACGGCAAAACAACCGGCGCAACGATGCCAGTCGTCTCTATACTGGCAGGCAGCAGCTGCCGCAGGCTTTGGACGCCATAAAACAATCCGCGGTCACTTTTTGCGCGGATGAGGACCCCGGCTGCATCAATCGTTAGGACATAGCCTTCATCCTGTTGGACTTGCTGGTCAAACTCCAGCCGGATCGCCCCACCCGGGTCGCTTGCCGTTTGGGTCTTCAAACCGGTCATTTTCATTAGCAAGCGCCCAGCCCTGGGGCAATCCGCAGGGAAACAGAGCAGGCTTTCCGGGCCAAGGCTGTACTCACCCCGGGGCTGGAGTTCGATTTGATTGATCTTTGGAACAATATGGATGGAGGTCAATGGATATTATCCTTCATGTTGGATGGTTTGATGCCCGGCGACCCTTATGGGCTGGTGATGAAACCGTGCTGCTTGATCTTTGATACGCAACTTATATCGGGCTGGGTATCCGGTTCTTCGTAAAAAGCGGTCACGATGCGGTTGGCGCAGCCGTTGGTGGCTGAGTCAGACGCATATACCCCATGCCCGATGTTCGGAAATTCAACGAAATAGCCTTTTCTGAGGGTTGTAGCGGCCAGGCGGCCCCAGGCGAGTGGCGTGGAGGGGTCATATTCACCGGCCAGGATGAGGGTGGGAATATCGCTGCTGAGCGGTTGGCGATCCAGCGAGCTTTCCTGCGCGCTGCCCCACAGCTGGCAGAATTCTACCTCGCTTTTATTGCGTGCCGATGCCAAATCCAGCAGGAGGGGGTTGATCTTTTCAGCGGCGATTTGTTCAGGAGTCTGGGCGGGAAAAGCGGATCGGTCAGCACAGACCACCGACATGTTCATGCCGGCAGCATAGAAATCAGGGTGATTGATTTCGGTGGTGGCATTGTAGCGGGCCAGCAGGGTGTTATCCCCCAGGGCGGTGGTCGCGATCAACTTGGGGACATACGGGATGGTGCTGTCTGACAGCAGCATAGCGAAAACGGTGTCGATGAAGCGGCTGCCATCCATCGGGATATCCGTTCCCGGCTTGATGTTTTGGCCGAAATAGGTAACCACCGTTACATTGACCGGTTCTTTATTCAAGCGGGTAATCGCTTCGTAGAAAGTATCCTCCAGGCGCGGGTAGGCGGCCTGGCATTTCGCGTTGGCCGCGCAGCCCTTAAATAGCTGCTCGTAGATGCCCTGTGTTTTATCGTGTTCCAGCACGAAAATATCCTTCTGCAGCGGCCAGACTGAATCCAGCACTGCGCTGCGCACGCCGTCGGGATAATCACGCAGGATGGTCAACCCCAGGTGGGTGCCATAGGAAAAGCCGTATAAATTCCATTTTTCAATTTTCAACGCGCGGCGCAGGTCATCGGCATCGGCCGCACTGGCAGAGGTGGTGTAGGCATCCAACTGGATGCCCTGCTTTCCCAAGCGATCCCGGCAGGCTTGCATGGCGGTTTTTTCAACCTTTGACCCTTCCACCTGGTCCACCAGGAGCGGTGCCAGGGCTGCCTCGGCGTCATATAATTCCGGGCAGGCGAGGACCGGCTGTGACTTCCCTGTTCCGCGCTGGTCAAACACGATCATGTCGCGGTTGCCGCGGAAGGCCTGAAAAGTTAATCCAGCCATAACGAAATTATTGATGGCGTTAAAACCCGGGCCGCCAGACAGGAACAGGATCGGATCAGGCGAGGGCTGGGGGCTGGTGCTTTTAATGACGGCCACATGCAGGCGGATGGTGCGGCCTTCAGGTTTGGCTCGATCTTCCGGAACGATCAGATCGTAACATTTAGTTTCAATCGAGGGTGGCTTGATTGCGCGGCAATCTACTGACTCAAGCACACGCAGTGGGGCCGTTATGGTTGTGGAGGTGGTCAACGGGGCCGGGCTTGGGACTTGTGGTGCCTGCGTGGATGAAGGCATGACGGGTGCCGGGCTGGCGCAGCTGCTCAACAGCAGTGATAAGGCCAGCAAGCTCGTAATAACCAGGTGGGTGTGCACATTCTGGCGTACTATTTTTGGCAGCATGATTGAACCCTCCTTTGGTTCTTGATATGCGCCTGAACGGATATGGTTGCGCCGCATCGCCCGCCACCTTCATCGGGCCGGGTGATGCGATGCCAGCAATGTTTGTCATTTAATTATAGCACCCGGGGCAAGGCGTCCGGATTTCCTACCCTGCCGCATTGAGGCTGGCAAGTCAATCAATATCGTTTCGGTTGATAAAGATAAACGGGTATTCCTTGATAAAAGGATCGAGGTTTTATTCTCATAAAAATTTCTAAGTGGGCAACGGTATGGAAAAATTGAGAGAGTCTGAAAATTGGTTTGCTTATTTTGGTTTTATAAACCGTTTATTGATGCTGTAAGGCAACAGACCTGCAAAATTACGTAGCAAAAAAACAGACGGATGAGCAGAGTAGCCAGCACAACCCGTTCAACGGTCATTGACCGATACGCGGCTTGCGCAAATCTTGAACTGCTTTCCGCCATGATCTGTTATCCGAAAGAGTTCGAGATCGCTTCCGCGATCGTCGCACACTTCAAGGGCCTTCATCGTGGAATTGGTCTCTATCACTGTCGTTGGCGAAGCAACCGCCGCGTGCATCAAGACTGAACTGGCGGCTACCTTGCGGCTGCAACTAACCGAGTGGATTCGCGCCCAATCCTTGCACAGCCAGCCGTTCCTGCGGGGTAGTGGTGGTGATCTCAATAGAGTAAATCGTCGGGTCCTTCTATTTAAGTGGTGCTTACTTCACTTTCTCTGGCAGCTTCATTTATAAGCACCCCTGCCCCTGCGCACATATTTCAATCGACTGTATAATTCAACATCAGAATCCAGACCGTGCTCATGGTGCGGGTTTCACTGGCAGGGGGGCCAAGGTCGACAAACCCAAGCTCCACCAGCTGACCGTGCAGGCCAAACAAGTAAAAGGAAGAACCCTTGATGCAACAAAAATTGATGCAACCCCAATCACGTCGACTGGTCATTGCTCTGGTGTTTTCGATCCTGTGGACGGTCATCCAATACAGCAGCGGCAACGGCTGGGAGGGCATTTACCTGGTGCTGTTCGTATTGGCAACACTGCTTTTCCGGCCGGTGGTGCCCATGTTGCTGGTTTTCTTCATCGCCATTGTGCTTTTGTTTATTTCACCCAACGTGGATACCTTATTCCAGCTGAAAAGCGCTTATCGTAAAGCTGCCAAAAGCCCTGGCCTGACGGTGAACGAAATCGTCCGCCCGGGTTCAGGGAAACAGGTGCTCGCAAAACAGGTCTTGCAGATGCTGGCGCTGATCGAAAAACATGATCTGCAAGAATACAGCCTCTCAAAGCAAATAAGACAGAACAATATGTTTATCCAGCGCATTACCGAATCGGCCTGGCCCATAAGGCAGGTGGCCAACTCCCCCTACCAATTACGCCTTAATACCGAAAAACCGATCAGCGAGCAATGCCAGCTTCTCGGCCAGCAGGAGGATATCAGCCTTGATTACTGTCGCTAACAGCCTGCTTATTTTGTTGGTGATCTGTGCTGGACTGGCCTACCTGTTTGGGCAGGGCTGGTTGCTGGTAGGCGGTCTGCTGCACAAACAAATGTCCTCCCAATCACGCGAAAACCCGCTGCTGATCGAGATGGCCCTGGCGTTAACCACCGGTTTGCTGATCAACCTGGCAGTCGTGCTGGCGATTCAATCGATTAAGCCCGCCATGCTGATCTGTGGGCTGCTGGCTGTGCTGGGGCTGGCCCGCTTCTTGCTGAAAGACTGGCGTGATTTTCAACGACCAAAGCCGGCAGCCTGGTTGGGGTTTTTAATGGTCTGCCTGCTGCTGCTCATCCCAATCATCACCGACGCGCTCAATGACTGGGATGGGCGCTCGATCTGGTTTTTCCACGCAAAAATGATTTATACGGCCGGCACAACCGGGATAGAAGCGGGCTGGAAAGACCCAATGATCATATTCCTCCATGTCGATTACCCACTGATGGAATCCGTGCTGGCCGCGCAGGTAGCCACTGCCCTGGGGTATTGGAATGAATATTTTCCCAAGCTGGCCATCTTCTTTTTACTTGTGCCGGGCATGGCCTGGCTGTTTTCCTTTTTCCGTAAAAGCCCAGGGTTTGCCTTTTTGGTGCTGATCATCCCCTTCAGCCTGACCAAGCAGACCTGGTCGGGCTCGATGGATGCCTGCCTGGCGATCTATTTTTCGCTGGCTCTGCTGCTTTTTGGCAGGTACCTGTCTGCACAAAAGGCCGTGGACCTGGTTTCCAGCCTGGCCTGCTTGTTATTTCTGACCGTTCTTAAGAACGAGGGGCTGCTGGCGATTTTGTGTGGTTTGGGCGTGATTGGACTGACCCTGCTGGTCAGACTCAAAAGCGACTTGTTCAAAGCCGTGCTAAAGATCAACTGGCGCTACCTGGTGGCAGGGTTGGTAGGGCTGGCCCCCATGCTGCTATGGAGTATCTTTAAATCTCGCTGGGGAATGGTCAATGAATATGATTTTGGATCGGCAGCCACCAACGCAAGAATGCTCACACACCTTGGCGAGGGTATCCTGCCATTGCTGCTGCAGCAAACATTTGGGCAAATAAAGTATATACTACTTATCCTGGCCCTGGTCTATCTTGCGCACATCCTGGCTGGCAAACCGTTGGTCTTGGCCGGCAAACCCGCCCTGCTTACCGCAGGCTTGTACTGCATCGCCCTGATCCTGGTCTACCTGATGACCCCAGAAGATTTGGTGATCCAAATTGGCGCTTCGATCAACCGCACCATGCTGCCAGTCATCGGGCTAATCTGCGTGGGTTGTTTTTATTTCCTCGAATCGTATTTTGAACAGTGAACCACCCCTGGGAATTTCCTCCCCCACCTGGGTACCCAGGTGGGGGATTTTTTATCACTTGCAGGTGACAGACCACAACATCAGCACGAATAGAATGACGCCCATCCTCCTCTTTATTTTTTTCCTAACAGCCCGCCCCGACCCTGCGCACAAATTACAATCAAATGTATAATTCAATTTTGTTTTCCAGGCCGTGCTCATAAAGCAGGGTTCAATGGCAGGGGCCAGGGTCTACCGTCCCAACGCAAGCCAGCTGAACGTGCTGGCCCATCAACCAACAGGAAGAACTATTGATGCGACAAAAAATAATGCAACCCCAAAACCGGCGAGTGGTCGCTGCCTTGCTATTTTCCATCCTTTGGACGGTCATTCAATACAACAGCGGTAACGGCCTGGAGGGCATCTACCTGGTGCTGTTTGTACTGGCGATGGTATTTTTTCGACCGGCAGCCCACCTGCTGCTGGCGATCTTCATCGGCATGGTGCTCTTGTTCCAATCCCCCAACCTGGATACCCTCTTCCAACTGAAGAATAATTATCTAAAAGTTGCCAATAACCCGGCCCTGGCGGTGAATGAAATCGTCCGCCCGGGTTCAGGGCTGCAGGTGCTGCCAGAGCAGGTATTGCAGATGCTGAAGCTGATCAAGAAATATGATTTGCAAGATTACAAGGTCTCCACGGCAATAAGACGCAACTCTTTGGTTTACCAACGCATCATCGAATCGGCCTGGCCGGTAAGGCTGGCGCTTAATTCCCACTATCAATTTCGCTTAAACACTGAAGCACCGGCCGGCGAGCAGTGCAAGGTTCTCGGCAGGCAAAAGGATGTCAGCCTTGATTACTGCCGCTAACAGCCTCCTCATTCTACTGGTAACCTGCGCCGGGCTGGTGGCCTTGTTTGGGCAGGGCTGGCTGCTGGTGGGCAGCTTGCTGCACAAACAAATGGCCTCTCAAGCACGCGAAAACCCGCTGTTGATTGAATTGGCCCTGGCATTAACCGCCGGGTTGCTGATTAACCTGGCGGTCATGCTGGTCATTCAGTCGATTAAACCGGCCATGCTCACCAGTGGACTGCTGGCGATGCTGGGGCTGGCCAGGTTCTGGCTGAAAGACAGGCGCGATTTTCAACAAACGAAGCCGGAGGCCTGGTTGGGGTTTTTAGTCGTCTGCCTGCTGCTATTTTTTCCCATCATTTCGGAACCGCTCAGCAACTGGGATGGGCGCTCGATCTGGTTTTTCCATGCCAAAATGATTTACAGTGCCGGCACAAGCGGGTTTGAAGCGGGCTGGACGGATAAGGTGATCAATTTCACCCATGTCGACTACCCCCTGATGCAACCGGTACTCGCCGCGCAGGTAGCCACTGCCCTGGGTTTTTGGAATGAATATTTCCCCAAGCTGGCCATCTTCTTTTTGCTTGTACCGGGCATTGCCTGGTTGTTTACCTTTTTACGAAAAAGCCCCGGGTTTGTCTTTTTGCTGCTGGTGATCCCATTCAGCCTGACCACGCAAACCTGGACGGGTTCGATGGATGCCTGCCTGGCAATCTATTTTTCGTTGGCTTTGCTGCTTTTTGGCAGATATCTTTCATCCAATAAAACAGTGGACCTGGTTTCCAGCCTGGCCTGCCTGGCAATTTTAACTGTTATCAAGAACGAGGGGTTGCTGGCGATTTTGTGTGGTGTGGGCGTGATTGGCCTGACCTTGCTGATCCGGCTTAAGAGCGAGTTGTTCAAAGCCCTACCCAAGATCAACTGGCGCTACCTGGTGGCAGGGCTGGTGGCGCTGGCCCCCCTGCTGTTATGGAGTCTATTAAAATCACGCTGGGGAATAGGTAGTGATTATAACTTTGGGTCGGCAGCCAGCCTGGATAGATTAATCACCCGCCTGGGCGAGGGCGCCCTGCCATATCTCTTGCAGCAAGCCTTCGTGCAATTAAAATATGCCCTATCCATCCTGGCCCTGGTCTATCTGGCGCACTTCCTGGTTGGCAAACCATTGGCCCTGGCTGGCAAACCTGCCCTGCTCACCGCTGGCTTGTATTTCCTCGCCATGATCCTGATCTACCTGATGAGCCCATACAAGTTGGTTTCACAGGTAAACACATCCATCAGCCGCACCATGCTGCCCGTCATCACATTAATCTGCGTCAGTTGTTTTTATTTCCTTGAATCGTATTTCGAACAATAACCCCCCGTGAATTTACACCCCCACCTGGATACCAGGTGGGGGTGATTTATTTTACTCACTTACGAGCGACAGACCACATATTAAGCATGGATTCAAAATAGCCAAACTTTAAACGGGTCATCTGAAAGCCTGCTTTGCCAAAATACCAACCAATCAACGGCAGGGTATAGGCATAGACGTGCTCGTCGATCTCTTCCTTGCTAACCAGGGCCAGCCGAGCCATTAACTTAAGCACGCCATCCGACCAGGCGGCCGGGGTGGTCAGGATCAATACCCCACCGGGGGCCAGCACGCGGTAGCCTTCCTGCAGAAGCAAAACCAGGCTGGTTGGGTCGAGGTGTTCAACAACCGCCAGTAAGGTAATGGCAGAGAAATAGTTGTCTTCAAATGGCAGGCTTGGGGTTTCGTTCAAGTTCAGGCAGAACCAGTTAATGCCGTTTAGCTGGTTGGGCTGGGGGCCATTTTCGATGGCGAATTTTTCTTCAAAATAAGTATGCGTTAGAAAATAGGGGTAGGCACCACAGCCAATATCCAGGATGCGGCCTTTGCGCAAGTCGGCCGGGATTAGCCGGTTGGCCTGGTTGGCCCTCCATCTGGAAAGTGTTGGTTCCAAAAGCCCTTTTCCGCGTGTAAAACGAGATGGTTCCATGATCAATACCCTCTTTATGAGATAAAAAACGAGTATACCACAGGCAATACTGCCAAGTCCAGGGCTAAATTGACCCATACCAATAAATTATCCTTCAGCAACCGTACCAGAAAGCAGCCAAGCGGGGTGGTGATCTTCAGCCAACCCACCCGGGTTGCGATAGCAAAAGAGGGGCTAAATTACGCCCTCACCCACTTGCAAATTTATATCATTATCTGGTTGAATAATTTATTTTTTATGATAGCATATATGTATAACCTTGTCGTTTTTCTCCAGTTTGCCACAGGAAAATAAGTGATGACCAATTATGCCGATCTCGAATTGGGTCTGCACCGCTATGATGGCGGTTCCTACACAGTTGAACTGCGCTACAGCCAGCCGGATGTAGATACTGACGTACGCCTGGGGCATGGCAACCCCATCCAGGTCAGCCTGGCCCCGGCCGAGTTGGCCGCGCTTGAACCTGATGAATATGGCAAAAAACTAAATGAGGCGCTCTTCGGCAACGCAGATCTCAAGGTGGCGTTCAGCGAGGCCCTCGCCAATGCCCAGAGCCAGGGTCTTGGGCTGCGGCTGCGCATCCTGATCGGCCCAAGCGCTGAAGACCTGCATAACGTGCGCTGGGAAAACCTGCTCAACCCCAATGACAATTCACCCATTTCCACCAACCAGAACATCCTGCTCTCGCGCTACATGTCCAGCATGGACTGGCGCCCGGTGCGGCTGCTGCCACGCGGTTCATTGAGCTGCCTGGCGTTGGTCTCCAACCCATCCAACATATCAACGGCCCACCTGGACCCGATCGACAGCCAGGCCGAGCTGGACCTGGTCCGCAACGGGCTGCCCAATATCAGCGTCAACACCTGCCAGGGCTCCCTGGCAGCACTGACGGCCAGCCTGCAAGCCAGCCCGGTGGATGTGCTTTACCTGGTTTGCCATGGTTACATCGCCAATGGGCAAACCATCCTGTGCCTGGAGAACCCCGATGGCAGCCTGGCGCGCACGCCGGGCAGCGAGCTGGTGACGGCCCTCAAGCAGCAAACCCAGCAGCCCCGCCTGGTGATGCTGGTCTCTTGCCAGAGCGCCGGTAACGGAACCGGTGCGGCCCTGACCTCACTGGCCCCGCGCCTGGCCGAAATCGGCATCCCGGCTGTGATCGCCATGCAGGCTAACATCAGCATGGCCAGCGCAAAATTGTTTTTGCCGGCCTTCTTTAGCGCGCTCAACCAGGATGGCCAGATTGACCGCGCGATGAGTTCGGCCCGCAATGTGATCAAAGGCCAGAGCGATGTGTGGGTGCCGGTGCTGTTTATGCGCCTGAAGAGCGGGCGCTTGTGGTATGTACCCGGTTTTGGCGATGCCAACACCGGTATTCAAAAAATGCCCTCCATCATCCGCTATATAGAAGAAGGCCAATGCACCCCGCTGATAGGCCCAGGGCTGGCCGAACCAGTGCTGGGCTCGATGCGTGATATCGCCAACCGCTGGGCGGAACGGTTTCGCTACCCCATGTCTCCCAACGAGCGCGAATCGCTGCCACAGGTGGCCCAGTACCTGACCATTCACCAGGATGCCAACTTCCCCTTCCTCGAGCTGAAAGATACGCTCGTTCAGCACCTGCTGGAACGTTACGGCAAAGACCTGCCCGACGAATTGAAGCAGGGCCGCCCCGACTTGAACAAGCTGATGGATGCCGTCGGCGGGCTGCAGCGCGCGCGTGACCCGAATGACCCACATAAACAACTGGCCGACCTGCACCTGCCGATTTACATCACCGCCAACCAGGATAACCTGCTGGAGAGTGCCCTGACCGCCGCCGGGCACCCCCCAATCAGCATGAACTGCCCGTGGACCCAGAGCATGGCCCGCAAAGCACCGGTATTAAAGGAAGACCCCACTCCCGATAACCCACTGGTCTATCACCTCTTTGGCAGCTGGAGTGACCGTAACTCAATTGTGTTAACCGAAGATAATTATTTCGATTTCCTGATTGGCGTCACCTCCAACAACGATGTAATCCCCGAGCAGGTTGGCCTGGCGCTCAGCGACAGCAGCCTGCTGTTCCTGGGCTTTCAGACCCAGGATTGGAACTTCCGCGTGTTGTACCGCAGCGTGCTGGCCAAACCGGGCAGCACACGCCGCTCCAGTTACACCCAGATCGCCGCGCAGATTGAGCCCGAAGACGGGCGCATCCTGGAACCACTGGGCGCGCGCAAGTACCTGCAAGATTATTTCGGGAAGAACTCCGATATCGATATTTTTTGGGGAAGTCCGCAAGACTTTTTAACTGAAATTATGAAAAACATCCAACCGGGAGGAGCCCAATGAACAAATCCACCAATCCCTATGTCGGTCCGCGCTCCTTTGAAGACGGTGAAAAATTATACGGGCGCGATCGTGAATTGCGCTCGCTGACTGCGCTGCTGATCGCCGAACGTATTGTGCTGCTGCACTCCCCTTCAGGCGCAGGGAAATCCTCGCTGGTCAAAGCCGGGTTGCTGCCCCGCATGCGCGCCGAGAAATTTAACGTGCTGCCGGTGGCACGCGTAAATCTGGAGACCCCCACCGACCTGGGCAAAATCAACCGCTACGCATTCTCGGTGATGACCTCAATGGAGGAAAAATACCCACCCGACCAACGCCTGCCCGCCGCCACCCTGGCCGCGCTAACCCTGGATGGTTACCTGAGCCAGCGCGCACCCGAAAAAGACACCTTGCTGGTGCTCGACCAGTTTGAAGAAGTGCTGACCCTGGCGGCCAACGACCGCGATGGCAAGCTGGAATTCTTTAACCAGCTGGGGGACGCGCTGGCCAACGAAACCCGCTGGGCGCTCTTCTCGATGCGTGAAGATTACCTGGGGATGCTGGTGCCCTACCAGCGCCCGATCCCCAACCGTCTCAACACCCGCTTCCGGCTGGACCTGCTGACCAGCGAATCGGCCCTGCCGGCCATCCAAAACCCGGCCAAGGATAAGGGCTGGGAATTCAAAACGGAAAGCGCCATAAAACTGGCCGATGATCTCAGCCGCATAATGGTGACTTTGCCAAACGGCGAGGTCGTGCCACAACCAGGCCAGTATATCGAACCGGTCCAGCTGCAGGTGGTCTGCTATCGCCTGTGGGAAAACCTGAAGAAAAAAGATAAGGTCATCGATGACAGTGACCTGAAGGATGTCGGTGACGTCAACACTTCGCTGGCCATGTACTACGCCAGCTCGGTGGAAAAAGCCGCGCTGGATGGCAAAGTGCCCGAACGCAGCCTGCGCGAGTGGTTTGACCGTAAATTAATCAGCCAGGAAAAACTGCGCAACCAGGTACGCATGGGCGTGGATGACAGTGATGGCATGCCCACCAGCGTGGTCAGCGAACTGATTGACAAGCACCTGCTGCGGGTTGAACAACGCAACAACCAGTCCTGGGTCGAGCTCTCGCATGACCGCCTGGTGGAACCGGTGCGCAAGGACAACATCAAATGGTTTGAGGCCAATCTCAGCTTGTTCCAACGCCAGGCCGAAATGTGGGAACAGAAGAGCCACAGCGAAAGCCTGCTGTTGCGCGGAACTGACCTGGACCAGGCCGAACTGGATATTAAGACCTTTAAGTTGACCCCGGCCGAAGAAGAATATCTGAAAGCCTGCCGCCAGTTACGATCGCGCATCAAACGTGACCGTTTCCAACGTCGCATGATCACGGTTGGGCTGGTGGCTTCGGTGGCCATGTTTATTGTGGCAGTTTATTTCGCCATCCAGGCCATCAATAAGGAAGCCAAGGCTGTGGCGGCGGCTTCACAGGCCGAGGCAGCCAGCGCTGATTCGATCCAATCACTTGAAATCGCCCAGACGGCCAGCGCCAAATCGGCTGAGTCGCTGCAGGTAGCCCAAACCGCGCAGGTTCGGGCCGATACCGAGCGTGCCACGGCGGTCTCCTCGCGTAACGATGCCTATATTGCCAAGGCCACCGCCGAAGCAGCCAAGCTGGATGCCGAAAAGGAAAAGGCCAACGCGCTCGAGCAAAAGAAAATCGCCGAGAGCAAGAGCCTGGAGGCCGAAAACGAAAAACGCAGCGCCGAAGCCAGCCAACTGGTGGCCCAATCGCTTTTGCAGCAATTACGCGCCAAAGACCAGCTCGCCAACCTGCTGGCGGTCGAGGCCTTCCGTACCGAGGATAACTCGCGCACCCGCCTGCAAATGATCGCGCCGTTGTATTCACGCGGACGCCTGACCCTGACGATTAGGCCGCTTAGCAACCCGCGCCCGGTGCTGGGCGATATCGCTTATACGTCCGATGGCCTGGCACTGGTGGCCAGCTACTTCGATGGCTGCCCGAAGGGCAATCTCTTCACCTGCGAAACCGGCCAGGTACGCACCTGGGTCTTCAACCCGGGGCCGCCGCTGACCTTGCAGCAAAATAACAAGGTGATTGACCCACCCGGCTTGATGGATGCCAACATTCTCTTCCCCAAAAGCCGCAAGGTGCTGACGGCGGCCTGCATGATCAACAAGGGCAACCTGCGCCAGTGCCTGACAGAAGATTTCCAGGTCTGGGACCTGGATGGCGGTACAACCCTCGGCAGCACGCTCAGCCTGCCCGGCATCGTGGCAGCTGATAAGCCCGTGCGCCTGGCCATCAGCCCGGATGAGAAGACCCTGGCGGTAATCCTTTACACCATCCCGGCCAACAAACCGGCCGATAGTCTCGCCAACCTGGTGCTGATCGACCTGCAGAATTTTGCCCAAATCGGTGAAACCCTGCCCCAGCCCAACGGCCTTTCGGCCCTGACCTTTAGCCCGGATGGCAAGAGCCTGGCGCTGGTGTCTGACAACATTGTGAACCTGCTGGACCTGGCCAGTATGCAGCTGAGCAAAGTGCCAGGCACAAAGAGCACCATCAAGCTGCTCAGCCTGGCCTTTAGCCCGGATGGCAGCCTGCTGGCGACCGGTGCCGATGATGGGCGCATCACCCTGGTGGACCTGCAAACCGGGCTGGTCGATAATCGCCAGATGTTTGCGGTCAGCCGTATACTGCATCTGGCCTTCAGCCCGGATGGCAAAGTGCTGGCTTCCGGTTCGCAAGACAAGGGCGTGGTGTTATGGGACGTGCCCAGCCGCCAGCGCCTGATCGGTTCCACCATTTACATGCACAATGAGCCGCAAGATATTTACCCGCTGACCGGCCTGACCTTCAGCCCGGATGGTGCCCAGCTGGCTTCGATCAGCAATGAAATCATCCTGTGGTCCACGTCCCCCGAGGCCTGGGTGACGCAGGCTTGCCTGCTGGCAGGACGCAATTTTAGCCAGGCCGAATGGAACCAGTTCTTCCCGGGCATAGCCTATCGCAGCACCTGCCCAATGTTCAAGGCCGGCCAATAAGCCGGCGGGGGACGCAGGCTGGGTAGGGCTGCACTGCTCTGAGCCACCCAAAGGACGTATAAAGGAAAAGGCCCCGGCAGTGATGCAGTGGCCTTTTTTGATTTCGACTGGCTGATTAACCAGCAGGATGGGATTGTTGTGCTTTATTAATCATCAACTCTACGGCGCGCAAGGCAAAAAAACCGGTCGCTTACCAACCACTGATGGAGAGGTGCTGGTAGGGCTGCCACACATAGCCAGGGCTGAAAGGCACAAATAACGGGTCACTGCCGGCAATGCGCCAGGGCGCTTCAGCCAGCAGCTGCAGGTCAGTCAACCCGGCTTCGGGGCCGGGCAGGAACAGGTCTGGCAGCTCCCAGCCTACCGTGGCAGCCAGGAAAGACCCGGCATCTGCCAGGGCCAGGTAGAGCTGGCGGGCAACTTCATCCAGCTGGCTGGCAGCCTGCAGCAGCGCGCCCGGAGTTGTGCCCAGGCTGACACCCTGCGGCAGGCAGTTGACCCACTGCTGCCCGCCAGCCGTGGTCCATTGCTGCACAAGGCAGGGCAAGCTCAGCTCATCGGCGAGCTGCAGTTTCAGGTCGCTCAAGAGGGCAGCACAGCTGGCGGCCTGTTCAAATTGATTATAGACAAACAGGAGGGAAAAATAACGAGCCATGCACTTAGCAGCGATCCGAACCGAGCGCACACTCCACAAACAAGGGGACGGCATTGTCAGGCACACGCGAATAGGCTTGGGCCAGGGGACGATTTTCCAGGCAGCATAACATCACAGCCAGGGCCAGCCCATGCGAGACCACCAACACCTGGGCCTGCGGGTGGGCCGTGCAGATATCACGCAGGGTGGCCTGCACACGCACGGCCACCTGGCGGACCGATTCGCCCTTCGGCGGAGAAAAATCGACCAGGTCGCGTTCACGCGCAGCCCATTCAAGCGGGTAAAGGGTGGGGATTTCGGTCAGCAGCCTGCCTTCCCATTGACCCAGGCCAATTTCGCGCAGGCGCGCATCGATGTGCGTTTCCAGGCCGGGGTGCTGCCCGGCAATGGCGCGCGCGGTCACCAGCGCGCGCGTCAGATCGCTGACATACAACGCATCAAAATAGGTATCGCGCAGGGCCAGGGCCACCTGCTGGGCCTGCTGCAGGCCGGTTTCATCCAGGGGGATATCGGTATGCCCCTGCCAGCGGCCTTGCAGGTTCCAGGCAGTCTGGCCATGTCTTACCAGGCACAGGCGGGTCATCGCAATCGGGGGTGCAGCATGACCTTGTTGCGACCAGCCTGTTTGGCCAGTTGCATGGCTTCAGCAGCACGCTGGAAGAGTTCATCGGCCGTATCGGGCACCGAAAATTTACCGGCCAAAATCAGCTCATCGATACCGATGCTGATGGTCAGAGTCACGGTCTCGTCCTCAAGGGGAACACTGATAAAAAGCGCTTCGACCGACGCGCGGATACGTTCGGCCGGGATCAGGGAGTTCTGAGCAGTGGTCATGGGCAGCAGGATACCGAAATCATCACTGCCCAGGCGACCGATTAAATCGGCCCCGCGCAGCTCGGCATGCGCCGCCTGGGCCACACGCTGCAGGATTTGGTCACCAACCGAGTTACCCAATATCTGATTAAAGAGCTTAAAACGGTCCAGGTTGAAAATCATCAGGGCCATGGGTTGGCGATAGCGTATTGACCTGGAGACATCGGTGGCGGCCCGGTCAAACAGGTATTGGCGGTTATTTACCCCAGTCAACTGATCGATGTGACGTGATTGGGTCATTTCCAACACGGTGGCCCGCAAGCCATTATCGGCCACGGCCAACGAGGCTTTCAGGGTGCGCAGCTCTTCGCGCAAACGTTGGGTATCATCGATATCCTGGCAAACCGAGAGGTAGCCATCAAAGATGCCTGAACGATTAAAACGCGGGGCGGCCTGTTGGCGCAGCCAACCGTAACTGCCATCCGCTCGGCGGATACGAACGTCCACGCTGAAGGGATGGTGGGCCAGCCAGGCTGTCTTAATCTCTTCACCATAACGGTGGAGATCCTCGGGGTGCATATCCTCCATCCAGGCCTGCCCCAATACCGTTTCAGCGGACCGGCCGGTGTAGGCCTGCCAGGCCTGGTTAACAAAAATGCGCGCGCCTTTGCCATCCACCACCCAGACCGGTGCCGGCAGGATATTAAGCAGTGACTGAATGCGAGCGAGGCTCTCAGCCAGGGCCAGATCGGCGGTCTGGACACGTAAATGCATTTCAATGCGGGCCAACAATTCGGACCCGGCAAACGGCCGCGTGATGCGGTCGTCGGCACCCGGGATCAACTCGCTATCAGGATCTGTCACCAGCAGGATGCGCAGGTGCGTGACGCCGCTGGAAGCGCGCAGCGTACGGATAATTTCAGCACTGTCCTGGCCTGGCAGGGAGGCATCCAGTACAAGCAGGTCGGGTTGTTCGCGTTGGAATAAATCAAACAATTCAATGGCGGTGGAGACCGGCAATACCTGGTAACCGGCCAAATTTAGCAAGCTCAGCCCTGCTTGCAGGGTTGGGGCATCATGTTCACATAGCAGGATTTTTGCGCGTGAGACGCTCATCGTTCCACCTCAGAGTACTAACCGGCGGGATGGGCGGGCAAGGTAAATTGGAAGACGGTACCAAAATCTGGTTCGCTGTCCAACCACATGCGCCCGCCATGACTGGCAATAATGCTCTTTACAATTGTCAAACCCAGGCCATTGTTTTTATTGGTTTTATCGGTCGTGTAACTTACCGGATGCACAGGCGCAACTATAGGGTCTAATTGTTCCTCGGAAATTACCAGACCCTCGTCACGCACACTCAGCCTTACTTCGGAACCCGAGACCGCCAAAACGACATTGATTTTTGCATTCAGGCGTGAATATTCAATCGCGTTGCCAAACAGGTTATCCAGGACGAGTTCCATCTTGGCACGATCAAGCATCAAAACCGGGCTTGAAAGTAAAACCAGTCTTATTTCGATATTCTTGGCAGCCGCCAATGCACGTTGGTGTTCCAGATTTTTTGCCAACAGTTCGCCCAGATTCACCGGCTGAAGCTGCAGGTGTGACTTGCCCGATTCAACCACGGCAATATCCAACAGGTCATCGACCATGCCTCCGATAAACCGAAACTGTTCCAACATGGCGTTTAGCAAAGTGCGCTGCCGTGCGGATGTACCGGGCATATCCAGCATGGCCTCGGTGTAATTCGTGACGGCTTTGAGGGGGTTGCGTAAATCATGGACGGCCATGTCCAGGAACTGGTTCTTCACTTCGCTCAGGCGGACCAGTTCGGCATTGGTGCGGATCGCTTCACGCTGAATGGAAACCAATTCATTATTCAGGCGGGTGATTTCTTCGTATTCCCGCTCGCCAATGGCGGGCGGAGTCATGACGTGGCTTTGCTTGATGGCAGCGCGCAGCAGGTTGGCTTGTTCATTATTGATGCGCAGCAGCTCTTCATATATTTCACGGGTGTTGCCCACACCTGGCGTGGCAATGATCAGCAGGGTATCGCCCATCAGGTTGCCGGCAAATTTCATAGCTTCCAGGCCGGTCTCGCTTTTAACGTTCAACTCCCATTCAAGCACCACGCCTTGTAATTTTATCTCGGTCATCAGGCTGAGGGCCAGCTGACGGTTTTCGTTGCTGATCAGGCGCACGAAGAGCTGCCCAGGTTGGGCATAAGGCAAGCGGGCATCATTGCGGACCACATTCAGGATCATGCCGCGCAAATCGCAAATAATGGCCAGGCCGCGGGCAGGATTCGAATTCATCGGAAGAAAGACTCCGCCATTTGGACCGCCTGTTGGGCATCAATGGCATACCCATCCGCACCGACAGTCTTCCAAAGATTGGGAGAAAGGTTAAAAGGATAACCACCCACAATAATTTTAACTTTTTGACTGTGGTTGCTGGCACGCACATCGCGGATCAATTCGACCACTTTATCGACATGAAAGCTCATGGTGGCAGAAATGGCCAGCAAGTTAGCGTTCCGTTCATCCAGGGTGTGGATAATGCCTTTCGCAGGGGTATTGGCACCCAAGAAATAGGTATCCCAACCGGCCATTTCAAAGAAATCGGCCACCATACGCGCACCAATTTCGTGCAGCTCACTTTCCACGCAGGTTACCACCATGCTCATCCCCAGGCGATCGGTGGAAAAGACGTACGGGTAAAGCTGCGACATAATCATTTGCGTGGCAGCCGTGCAATAATGTTCCTTGGCCACACTGATCTGGTTGGTCTGCCACATGCGCCCGATTTCGCGCTGGGCAGGCTGAAAGATTTTGAGGTAAATATCACGCACGGGCACATTATCCAACACCAGGTCGTGGATCAACGAAGCTGCCAATTGGCGCTCACCCATCAGCAACAGGTCAACATAGCGGCGGGTGGATCGCGAGAGGTTATCGGCGGTTTCAGGGAGATAGCTCGGCAGCGACGAGGGGGCGTGATGAAATGCAATAATGGCCTGGTCGATAAAATCGCGGACGACCGGGAAAAGTTCGGGCGGCAGGGCTATTTCCATTTGCGCGCGGGTGAGTTCAAGGGTGACAGGCACGGTGTCTTCCTTAAAATTCAAGCCCGCGAAAAGCACCTTGACCCAGGCAATATACTCAGAAAAGAGAGCCTGGTCTTTGGCCGAAAGTGCACCAGCCAGGTAGGTGAGATGGTAACCGATATCTCGCATGCTCTTCGCACGGCCCGCTTCTCCAAAATCCTGCCAGTTTTGGCCATGCAGCGCGTATTGTTCTTTGACAATAAGCTCAGAAAGCGGCCCTATTCGCTCTCGAATCGCCAACGCTGCTTGTGTGTTTATGTCAGTCATGCTTCCACCTTATTCTCATCAAGCTGTTTATATAAGATTAAAATTAGCCAATTCGTGGAAGTCTAACAATTTCGAGCCAGAAGCCTTCGATGGCTTGCACAATACGATTAAATTGGTCCAGGCTGACAGGTTTAGTAATATAAGCGTTGGCATAGGCCTGGTAACCTGCCAGAATATCCTGTTCGGCTTGCGAGGTGGTCAGAATAACAACTGGGATGATTTTCAAATCGGGGTCCGATTTGATTTTCTTTAATATTTCCAGGCCGCTCATGCGCGGCAGGTTAAGATCGAGAAGAATCAGGTCTGGACGTGGGGCATCAGCATAAGCGGCCTGCCGGTAGAGATAATCCAGCGCTTCAACACCATCTTTTACAGATACAAGCGTGTTAAT
>CAIVSQ010000545.1 GCA_903908605.1 uncultured Anaerolineae bacterium | reverse complement strand
GAAATTAAATGAAAATTAAGAAAGAAGCAGGATTATTTTCCAAACAAGTCTCGGCTGCTAAAAGGCAGCAATCAGATTTATTAAAAAAATTAAATGATTTAGAAAATGAAGTCAAGGAAGAGTTTGATCTTGTCAAGGGCATGATCACCTATGCAGCTCAAATATTAACAGTGAAATTTAAAAAAATACCAGCCAACAAGGTGGATAGAACTTCAAGTATGCTGAGTGGACCATTATTTACTTCAGCTGAATATCCAATACCAAGCACTGAAAAACAAATGTTGTTTCCCGTGTTGCAGCTTGATTTGAGAGAAATTTCTATTTTGGCAAAAAAAGATATTGGGGACGGCTTGTTGCAGCTTTGGTGTGATACTCTGGAACTGGATTGTATCGTTAGGGTTATACCAAGAAATAAGGTAATTCAGAAAAGCATGGACCCATTTGCTTTCAAAGTTCCTAAGCTTTGTTACAACGGCGGGGCATTTGATGGATTTCCGTTGCCACATTGGTTTAATTTGGATCCAGTCGGGAATTCTATTGATGTTGTAGATTCGTGCGTCCCTGGTCCGTTTGAATCGCAATTGGAGGATTATGATGGAGATTACGGCCGATACCTTAATTATTTGATTGACAAAAATTTAAGAAAGGACTTGGAAAAATTTGGGAAAATTACTGAAGAAAAAACATTTGAGCACCTGACATTTTTTGGAACATATCAAGTAATCCAATATAACTCTAGTGATACAAACGCTTTTTGCCTGCTTAGTATTGCAGATTGGGGATCCTCTGGCTCAGCACAAATATTTTATAAATTAAATCCCAATGGCGAGACAGAATATACTTTTTTTAGTTCGGTGAGTTAAGTTCACAATAAACAGACCAAAAGATCAACGCTTTCAAAATGAAACACACCGAGCTACTCGCCTGTAACCCGCAACTGCGCCACCATTCCGACATACGCATCTTCCTGGATTTGAAGGGTGGGGTAAATACGAACTATGGCGAGTTTGGTGATTTCTTGGATAGCGTGAAGGCGGTTACCTACGGGGGCAGTGATGACTAAAACCGCCATGACACCCCCCCAGACTCTGCCGCTTGCTGTGCTGGCCGACTATCAGAACTGGCTCAAGACCATCAAGCAAAAAATTCATGCCACACGGATGAAGGTGGCGTTGGCTGCCAATGGGGAGTTGATTGCCCTTTACTACGAAATTGGGGCGCAAATTGTGGATCGGGAGTCGCACGCCCAATGGGGCAGCGGATTCATTGACGCTTTCAGTCACGACCTGAGAGCAGCATTCCCGGATTTGGGTGGTTTTTCATCCAAGAACCTCCGGTATTGCCGGGCATTCTTTCGCTTCTACTGCGACCCTGCAATTTGGCAACAGGCTGTTGCCAAATTGCGAGATAAACCGTGGGCAGGCACTGAAACCGGGCTGTCTGTGTTGCTGGCGAGCATGCCCTGGGGGCACACCATCCAGATTTTCACCAAGTGCGGTACCGTGGCCGAAGCCCGCTTTTACATTGAGCAAACCCTGGAGCAGGGTTGGAGCCGCGATGTGCTGGCACTGCAGCTCAAGTCCAACCTGTAT
>CAIVSQ010000544.1 GCA_903908605.1 uncultured Anaerolineae bacterium | reverse complement strand
CAATCCACGGGAACGCCGCTTGGCTAATCCAGTTTGTTGGCATGTTGAAAGAAAAAACGGCGTTCGTACAGATTGGACGTGTCAGGTCCTCTGGCTGGTAAGCGTTATCCGGTACAAATTTGGCCATTAGTGTTGACTGCCTTGTTGGGGTTCTTCCGTCGTGAATGTGTTGTGATGATCTACATGCTCTCGCAGTCAGGTAATGTCAGGGCCGATAGAATTGGCAATGTTTCCGGGTTATTAGTAAAACCGCACAAGTGCATGCTCGCCTGGTTTCATTTCGATTTTCAGCGTCTTTCCAATGATATTTGGGGTGTTCCTTCGCAGCAACATGGTATATTTGTCTTTATCAGCGATCGCTGGATGAAAATATTCTTTGACATTGCTCATATGCGGGCTTGCGCTCGGTCAGGTGCTGAAGATTTACAAAAAATTTGGTTCAACATACGCCCCTTTTTCTTTATTCCATTGAGAGGAAGAATATTATGGATCTGACCCAGTTATATCAATTTGTTATTGATGGTGAGGCGGCTGAGGTGGAGGTTGCTGTGCGGGCTGCCCTGGATGCGGGCATCAGCCCAGATGTGATTTTGAGCGAGGGGCTGATTTCTGCCATGGATGAAGTTGGCCGGCGTTTTGAGGAGGGAGACTTCTTTGTGCCCGAAATGTTGATTGCGGCACGCGCCATGCAGGCCGGGTTGCGCTTGCTCAAGCCGCATCTGGTAAGCAGCAATGTCACTTCCTCTGGGCGGGTTGCTATCGGAACGATCAAGGGCGATCTGCATGATATTGGCAAGAATCTGGTTGCCATGATGCTGGAAGGCGCTGGGTTTGACGTACAGGACCTGGGCGTGGATGTGTCCCCCGCAGATTTTGTGAAGGCTGCTGAGGCTGGCGCGGATATCATCGGCATGTCCGCCCTGCTGACCACCACGATGAGTAACATGAGTTCTGTGATGGATGCTCTCAAGGCTGCCGGGGTACGCGAAAACGTCAGGGTCATGGTCGGCGGTGCGCCAGTTACCCAGGAATTTTCCAACCAGATTGGTGCGGATGGTTTTGCCACGGATGCCTCTGGCGCTGTGCGTGTTGCCCGCCAGTTGGTTAAAAAGTAAGTCATTGTGATGATGGTTTGACTGGCATCGCTTCCACAGGATGCCTGTTTTTTTATTGCGAAATTGTTTCATGCCGCAGCGCATGCATCGATCTTTATTGGGAAGATGGGATGGTTGCCAAACTGCCTCATCTTCATTGCACAATGCCACAACCAGCTTTGGGATGATCTCAACGGATGCCGCAATCAAAAGTGATAAAATTTTATTATGGGAAAAACATCGACGTACTTGGTGATACTGAATGGGGCGATATGCGCTTATTTCATCATCAATTTAATCTTCTTTCCTCATCCAAGAACTGTGCGTAATGACGTGGTGCAAGGCTTTCTCATCGGTGCCGGGCTGGCATTTGTCATCGCCCAAATCTATGCGAGGATCAAGGCTACGAAGGTCAATGGCTGGATCACCATGTTCGGATTAGGCGAGCCCGACAACGGCATGATGCTGCGAGCCGCGCATGCCCAGTTATTCCCGGGTCCGGTGAACTTATCGCAAGAGGCGATGTACTGGTGGACGAACGCAGATGGCGCGGGGCATGCGCTTGCTGGAGGGCACAACTACATTATGCACTTCCCGCCGGATGGTCTGCCGCCGAATAATGCCTTCTGGTCGCTGACGATAGGCGATTCGCACAATCGCTTTGTGGACAATCCAATTAATCGCTACAGTGTCAGCGACAGAACGGGGCTTGTGTCGAACGCAGACGGTTCCGTTGATATTTACCTTCAGAACTCCGCTCCGGCAGGCCATGAATCCAACTGGCTGCCCGCGCCTGCCAGCAATTTCATCCTCTGGTTGCGCGTGTACATACCCGGCCAGGCTATTCTGGACGGCAAGTACATTGTGCCGCCCATATTGGAGGTGAAATGATGTCGCGGGTTGAGCATTTATCTCTTTTTGGCATGGTTTGTATCGCGACATGGGTCGTTATCACCTACTTATGGCCACGATTGCTGATGTCTGTATACAAGCGCGGCATCCTGGTTGATGGTTTTGGTGATGGCCCTATCCCGGTCAATACGCTTTCCACAGAGCCCCAGGCGCTTTTTGCTGATCCGCTTCATCCACCACCCTCGGCTTCGAAATTTTTTAACTACAGGGGTTAACTGCGACACGCTCGTTACGGCTGGCTGGTTAGACCTGAGTAACGGGCCACTTGTCCTGCATGTACCCGCCATGAATGAGCGTTACTACAGTATGCAGTTTACTGATCCATCAAAAAACACGAATTTCGCTTATGTGGGTACACGCGCCACGGGGCCGCTGGCAGGGGACTATCTCATTGTGGGGCGAGGTTGGAAGGGACTGGTGCCGGACGGTATGACGCAGATTTCCTCCCCCAACAATTCAGTGTTGTTACTCGGACGCGTGCTCGTGAAAAATGACTGCGACCTGGCAACTGCATATAGTCTTTCCACACAGATCCAGCTAATGCCACTTCTATACTGGCAACCCAAGCGGTAACCCGGCATCTTGCGGTTGGCATCTATTTGCCGAAATGGCTTCGTACTTTTTTCTCAAGGCACCGCCTGCTTCTATCACCTTAATTTCCGGCTGAATTCTTTACTTTGTTGTTTGGGATGGGTCGAGGAGTATTCCATTTTTGGAGACTTCTGGTTCGGTGCACAGGTTGCGATTGAAGCAACATGGCCTTCTTTCGCCATCCTTGAGCTTCGATAATGCTACATCGATGCGCTTGCTGCGTGTTTCCCGGTTGTTGGTGGCGCGTATCCAGCGGAGCCAATCCCAACGCGCCATGGGGGTGATTTTCACCCAAAGAGCGTTCGCCTGTGTGTCGGACGCAAGCGCATGTGTCAAATCCGCCGGCAGCTCGGGCTCCGGCCAATCTTTCGTCGGCTCAAATTCCAGTGTAACCGCAATGCCTGCATCTATCCCGGCGGCTTCTCGCAGGTTGGCGTCAACCCGAAACCAATGGCTTCCTTTGCCATCAGGCTCGAGCACAATTTTTGAACGGAAACCATTAATGGTTCCATCGACCAATGCCATTCCGCGCGATGGAAGCTTACCGCTCTCGATTTCGGGCAGCCTGAGAATTGTCCAGCCGCCGATGTTAAGTGGTGTTGTTTCAAAACGGATCATCGAAATTTCTCCACTATCCTGGTTTATGAGGGGCTTGTTATCGATTACTTTGTTCTTGCATTATAACGTCGAATGGGATGGGTGAAAAATGACAGCTATTATTCCCGCTGGCCTGGCGTTTTATGGCCGACGTATAGAGTTGGACGTTTAACAAGGTCGTGATGACGACGGTTGCAGCTGGCAATGTAGTAGAATTAAGTCATGACCAATACATCTTCCAAGCAACTGACAGGTATTCTTTTTCTAATCGTGGGTGTTGTTCTCAGCACAACGCTGACAGCTGCCCAGACCTGGGCGAATTTCGAAGCTGATTTCTACGGCTTTCAACGCTATACGTCGGATCGATTTCGCGGGTTGAGCTGCCCTGTTTTCCTCACATCGCAAGAAACTGGCAACATTGTTGTTGAGATTAAAAACACCACCAATAAGCCCATCAACCCGGTTGTGCGGATTGACACCAGCACAGCCACCGTGCCCGAAACGATTGACACGCGTATGCAGCTGGCTCCTGGAGAGACCCAGTATTTTTCGCAAACGGTCATGGCTGCGAATGTAGACCTGGGCTTTTTTATCTTTGCGAAAGCCTTCCGTTACCCGTCCATTCCACTGGCGGCGGCGGAAACGACCTGCGGCATCATGTTTTTTGACTTGCCTGTCTTGAGCGGTGGGCAAGTGTACCTGCTGTGGTTATTGCTGAGCATGGTTTGTGTTCCGCTCGGGTTGTGGTTCTGGTCTCCGGGTGCGGATGAAAAGCTGGTTAGCGCTGCCCGCTTTATGGTGGTGGTATCGCTGGGTGGGCTGCTGCTCAGTTCAAGCCTTGGCTGGGGATTTGGCGTGCTCAGCTTGATGTTGACGCTGCTGTCCTTCACAGTCATCTTACGCCAGGCTGTGGTGAAATAATAAAAATCAAAAGAGGCGATCGCTCAAGTCGATCGCCTCTTTTGATTCATACAAGGCATGTGCCGGGTCGCCGCCGATGGTCAGTGGGTAGCCTGGCAATATGGATTATCCCAACCAACTGGTGATGATTGGTGTGCCATAGGCGGAGAGGGCGGCGTAGGCTTCACTAGTCAGGTGCAGGCCATCTTCAATGTAGTACTTTTCAGGCGGGTGACCATTTTTCAGGAACACATGGTTGCTTTCAATGTACAAATCGTCTGCACCCAGGCTGAGCTGGATGGTTGAGTTGAGGCTGTCGATCAGGTCCCATTTGCCCAGTTTTTGCGGGGCTTTGATGATGCCAAAGTAGGCAAAGCGGGCAGTAGGGTGGGCGGAACGGATGATCTGCCGGCAGTGCAATGTGTTGGCGATGATTTCTTGCGCGGGCACATTTTCGTTGATGTCGTTGCTGCCACAGTAGTACAGGACAGCATCCGGGGTTTCGTTTGCCAGGGCGGGGAGAATGGACTGCCGCCAGTAGGAGGTGATTGTTCCGCCCACGGCCCGGTTGCGGATGCTATATGTGCGGTCGAGCCCAGCTGGGATGCCCCAGGCTTCGAAGATGGAACTGCCGACCAGGATGATCTTTTTCATAATGCTCCTGCCAATTTGAGATCAAGAATAGCTTATGATACCCCGGTTTTTGTCCGTATTAACTTTTTTAGCATGGCTGGGATGGGGATATAATTACAACAATCTATGATTAGATTTCACTTGGGGATGTTATGAATTATCCAGATGCGGCCCTTTCCACACTTGAAGCCATTTACCGGCATGCCCGGGATATTTGTGTTGAAATTGAGGAATACGCTCCAGATGCGGTCATTGGGTTGGCCCATTCTGGTTGGATGCCGGTGGTAGTAGCCCAGGCCTTGTGGGCTGAAACCCGGGACAAGCCATTCCCTGCCAGCCTGCGTACCAATATTGGCTTGGAGAAAAACAAATTTTATGTAGCTCGTTACGGCAAAGATTTCCCTGCTTTTTGCTGTGGAGAGTGTTGTTCGGGACCTGGGCGCAGGGGACATTATGTCGCCTGGGTTATGCAGCAGAAGGTATGGTTAAAAACGCTTCAGAAGCAAATCAAAGCGGTTCAGCATAAAACACCCGGGCGAATCCTGGTGGTGGATGACATTTTTGGCGGTTACCGTTCCGGCTTAACGGCGTTAGCCCTGCTGCTGGAGCTGTACCCACAGCTTGAAACCTACGTGTTTGCAGGTGCGCATGACCTGACAGATAATTTTGTGACCGGCTGGTTGGAGCAGTACGTGCCGGCCCTGGCGCAGGAAATCACCAGTAAATATGGGGCTGACGCCCGGCGTATCAGATACATCAGCCCGTGGCAGGAAATTCTAAAGCCGCTGATTACCGGCACGGAAGATATTTCGCCGGACCGGCTGGACTGGAAATTTATTGACCGTGGGTCGGAATGTGTGAAGGCAGTGGCTGATTATGTGCCTGCTGAGGTGGCGCTTTCTGCGCCGGGTTGGGCTCGCGACCTGGCTTGCAGTTATGCACTCGCGCGCCTGAAAAATGAGCTGCCGGATGGTGACCCGCGCGCAGAACCTGAAGATGAAGATCCGCACCTGTGGCCGATTTCTCAGCTGTCGTTGGAGCTGGATGAGCGCCTGGCAGCGCGGGCCTGGCTGCAGTGCGGGGTGACCGAGGCGGACGTCGCCGTTTTGTATGGTGGTGATCCAAAACTGCTGAAGAGGGGTTTGTGGATGGTACGTAAATCCGATGAATGGCAGCAGATCGGTCCGAAAAAGCTACCTTTTTATTACCCGGATAACTCGAACCATTTATGGGTCAACGCCTACAGTTCTTTCAACCGGAGTGCCCAAAGCCTGCCAGTGAGCGGGGTTGTTGAAATGCTGCCTGGACAAGCCTGGGCGGGCGTTTCGCCGGTGGCTTTGCCGGAGGCTGACCAGGAAAAATTCTTCCGTGAATTGTTGGGACGTGGAGTGGACAGCCTGGTTGATCTGACCAATGCGCACGATCCTGAGCGGGGTAGCCCCTACCGTGATGTGCTCAACCGGGTTGCCGCGGAACAATGCAGGCAGGTGGAGGTGTATAGCCAGTCTCTACCGTTCCGGGAGGTTCCGAGCCGCAGGCAAATGACATTGCAGTTGGCGGCTATCTCGCGGTTGTATAACAATGGGCACTGCGTTTATATTCATGCCGGCCACAACCTGGAAGGGCGGACTCCGCTGGTATTGGCCTGCATACTGATTAACCGGGGGATGCCAGCACAGCAGGCAATTGCACAGGTGGAGGAAACCTGGATGCAGGTGCTGCCCTACCTGATAAATAGTCCCTTGAGCGCGGCGCAGCGCCAGTTTATCCTGGAGTGGTAAGCCGGTTAATCTTAGCCTGGTTGCGCACGATGGCAACCGGTGGTTTTTGCCTGCCTCAGCCGGGTAGGATGATCATGAAGTGGCTGCCCTGGCCGAGCTGGCTTTCGACGCGGATGCTTCCACCGTGCAGCTCCGTCAGTGAGCGGACAATGGCCAGGCCCAGGCCAGATTCGTTGCCGCTGCGTGAGGAGTCGCCACGGTAGGAACGTTCGAAGATGTGCGGCAGAATATCGGGGGTGATGCCGCTGCCGGTGTCGTGAACTGAGAGCTCAAGACCGGGCGTTTTGCGCGCGGCTTGCAGGCAGATTTGGCCATTTTGGGGGGTGTAGCGCAGGGCGTTGCTGACCAGGTTGCCCAATACCTGTTCCATGCGGGCCAGGTCGAGCGAGAACTCACCCAGGTCTTGTGGGGCTTCGATCAGCAGGTGGATGCCTTTTTCCTCCGCCTGCTGCTGGTAGGTGTCGCTGACCCGGGTGAGCAGGTCAAGCGGGGAGACCGGCTGGCGCTGCAGGGTCAGTTCTCCCGAGTCGGCCAGCGAGAGGGTGCGCAGGTCTTCCACCAGGTGCTGAAGCAGTTGGACTTCGGCTTGCATGACGGCCAGGCGCGCAGGAGTGGGGCTAAGTTTGCCATCCTGCAGCGATTCGAGGTAGCCGCCCAGGACGGTGAGCGGGTTGCGCAGGTCATGGGCGATATCGGCGGTCATTTGGCGGCGGGCCTGGTTGGATTCTGCCAGGTCGGTGACCATCTGGTTAAAGGATTGGGCCAGTTCGCCGATTTCATCGTTCGATTGGACGGGGACAGGCTGGCTGAGTTGGCCCTGGGCCATGGAGTGGGTGGCAGCCGTGAGGGCGCGCAGCGGTTGGGTGAGTGTGCGCGCCATGAACAGCCCGAGCAGCAGGGCGATGAGCGCGCCACCCAGCCCGGCGACCAGCAGGGATTGATTGACACTGTTGATGTATTTATTCTCAATTGTGCTGCGCACCGGGGCTGCGCCGGTTTGCAGGACGGTACCGACCACCAGCCCATTGATGTTGATATCGATACCCTTGGTGAGCGTCCCTTTTTGGATCTTATCACCCACCTGGAAGGGGCCGCCGGGAACGATGACCTGCCGGTTTTGGTCCACCAGGGCGTAGGGCTGAGGGTCGGGTGGTGGGGAACCTGGCGCAACGAGCGGGGGCAGCAAGCCATTTGTGCGCAGGACGTTATCCACACCGGGCCAATTGCCATGGGAACGGTAATACTCACTGGCTACGCTGACGAATTGTTCGAGGCGCTGGTCGACCAGGTATTGGTTGAAACCGATCGAGGTGGTGATGCCAACAAAAACGGCTGCCAGCCCAATGGCTGCCAGGCTTACCAGCAGGAAGGTAAGGGTTAGTTTGGCGGTCAGTTTCATGTTTCTGCCCTAAAGCGATAGCCGACCCCAAAGACCGTCTCGATGTAAACAGGTTTGGCTGGGTCCGGCTCGATTTTTGTGCGTAAGTTGCGGATGTGGACGTCGATGGTTCTTTCCACATTTTCGAAGGTGGTGCCCTGGAGTTTGAGCAGCAGTTCACTACGAGGAAAGACGCGCCCCGGGGTGGACATGAGGATGTATAACAGGTCAAATTCAGAGGGGGTCAGGTTGGCGATGTGGCCATTGACGCTGACGCTGCGCGAATCCTTTGAGAGGCGCAGCCCGCTGATGAGCAAGACGTCCGGTTCGGCAATGGGGCGGGAGGAGCGGCGCAGGACGGCGTTCATACGGGCGACGAGTTCTTTCATGCCAAACGGTTTGGTGACGTAATCATCGGCGCCCAGCTCGAGGCCGAGCACCTTGTCGGTTTCCTCCAGCTTGGCCGTCAGCAAGATCACTGGGGTGTCACGTTCTTTGCGGTAGCTTTTGAGGAACTCGTAGCCGCCCATTTCTGGCATCATGATGTCGAGCAGGATCAGATCCGGTTTCTCCTGGCGAGCGGTAAAAAGGGCTTCGCGCCCGGTGGCAGCGATGATCACCCGGAAGCCTTCGGCTTCAAGGTATTCGCGCACAAGGTTGCGGATATTGGCTTTGTCATCAGCGACGAGAATGGTTTTCATGGTTTGATTCTAGCACCTTGTTTTGTTGGATGCGGAGCAGGCTTGCTGGATTTTCGGGCTGGATGGCCCAGGTGGGATTTTCCTGTTAGCGTGGATAAATCGTGTAGGTGAAATCGATCTGGCCGTTTTGTTGATTGGGTTTTACATCCTGTGGCAAATACGAACGGACATAATCCACCTTGACTTCGCCTGGCGCGACGGTGACGAGCAGGTGGCCGGGGCTGCCGAGGATGTCGCCGCTCAGGTAGCCATATTCGGCGGCGCTGTTGGTGCCATTGGCGCGTGCAGCACTGGGCTGGGGCACCTCCTGGTAGATGATGCCATCGAGTTCTTGTTTGACGAACAGGTGGTCGTGCCCGTGAAACACGGCGTTGACGTGGTTCTGGACAAGCAGTTGGTGGATTGGTAGACCCCAACCGGGGCGATTCTGGTCGAAATCGTAGGAACCATCCGCGTTGTTGCCGCCCCACTCGTAGAAGGAAGCCACTTCTACGCCGCCGCGGCCATTTTTATCGTAGCCGCCAATCAGTTGGTGGATGAAGACGAATTTCCATTTGGCGGAACTATTCTCCAGGGTGGATTTCAGCCATTGATACTGCCGCTCGCCCAGGGTTGGAGTCCACAGGCTGGAGTCGTTGTGCAGGGGCGGGGTGAACCAGTAGGGGTCGAGTACAACGAAGAGGGCATCGCCCCATTGCCAGGCGTAGTAATTTTCCAGGCTGCCAACGGTTGGCTCGGGTGTCGTGTTGCCGGTGTAGAAAGCATCTGGCGTGGGGTTGGGGAATAATTGGGTGCGCAGTTTTGCCGACCAGGCCGACATTTCTTGCCCGGAGCTGCCTTTTGGTGCGCCTTCGCCGTCATGGTTGCCGAGGACGAGGAAGAGTGGGGCATTCAACAGCGAGAAATAATAACGCTGGGCCCAGTATTGCGGTTCGGCGTTGGTGTAGGGTTTGACCTTGTCGGTCATGAAGGTATCGCCAAGGTCGATGACAAAATCGGGCTGGGCGGTGCGCTGGTTCTCAAGGGTTTGCAGATAGACCGGCAGGCTGCTGTTTGAATCGAGGTGCGAATCGGCCTGGATGGTGAAGGTGAAGGTCGAGGCGGCAGCGCGGGCGGTGTGGAAGGTGTGCTGTTGGCCGTTGTTGAGGGAGTACTGGTACGAGGTGTCAGCTGCCAGGTTTGAGAGGGTGATTTCTTGTGGCAGGTTGGCTTGCAGGTTGGCTGAGATGCTTTGGGGTGCGGCGTTTTCTGCTGCGTAGGTGATGGAGACGACCTGGTCTGTAGCAGAAAGGAGCGAGAAAGTGATGGAGCTGGCGCTGGGCCGGCCCAGGATTACGTCAAAAGGGTGAGCTGGCACCTCGAAGAACATACTTTGCGAAGCGTCACTGCCCTGTTTGTTGGCAGGCGCGCCGGGGTCGCGGGTTGGTTTGGGCGCTGGGGTTGGCTGCGAGGCTGATTCTGCTGCGGGTGGCTGAGTTGGCTGCAGGGTGGGCTGGGGCGCGGTGGCTGAATCCGTTTGGGGTACGGTTGACAGGCGCGCGGGAGCCTGAGGGGCGCAGGAGACGGCCAGGGCCAGCAACATAAGAGTGACAATCTGGGTAAAGCGTGGGGTTAGCATAGATGATCCTATATACCCTGGTCTACGGCAGGCTGTACGAAAAAGCACTTTCGTCGGGCTTATCCAGATAGGAGCGGATGTATTCCACATTGACCTGGCTGGCAGAGACGGTCACGAGCAGGTGGCCGCTGTTGGGGAACTTGTCGCCACTCTTATAGGCCTCGCTGTTCTCCCAGCTGTAATTGGGGTTGGCGGGTTCTGGCAGGCTCTGGTAAATGACGCCATCCAGTTCCTGGCGGGCGAAGATGTGGTCGTGGCCCTGGAAGAAGATGCTGACGTGGTTATCGACCATTAACTGGTGGATGGTTTGCTGCCAGCCGGGGCGGTGGGCTGCCAGGTTGGCAGCATCACCCCATTCGCCGTTGGTGGCCATTTCGATGCCGCCGCGCCCGGTGCCGAGGACGTGATGCGTAAAGACGAATTTATGCGCGGCGCTGCTGGTTTCTAGGGTTTGCTTGAACCACTGGTACTGTTCTTCGCCGAGGGTGATGTTCCACATGTCGCGGTTTTTCTTCTGGTCTTTGCTGGCGCCAAACTGGTTATCGACGGTTTGGGGCGAGTGCCAGTAGGGGTCGATGACCACGAAGAGCGCGTCGCCCCAGGTGAAGGCGTAGTAATCGCGCAGCAGACCGATATTCTCGACAGGCAGGCTATCGCCGGTGAAGAAGCTATCGGGAGCGGGTTGGGGGAAGTGGGAGTTGCGGGCATTTTGCGCCCAGACGGCCACGTTATTGGCGGTGCCATCCAGGTTGGCAAGCGAGGCCTGTTCGTGGTTGCCGTTGACAAGGAAGAGCGGTGCGCCAACCTGCCCAAGCCACTGGCGCTGGTTGAAATAGAGTTCATTGACGGTTTGTGGGTCAACCTGTTTGAGGTTATCCACGCTGAAGTCATCGCCGATGGCGATGTAAAAGTCGGGCTGGTTGGCGGCCACGCTTTGCAGGGTACGGTTGTACAGGTCGTTGTTGAATTGGTTGCCGACTCGTTCGGGGTGTGAATCGCCCTGGATGGCAAAGGTAAAGCTGCTGCCAGGGGCGCGCTGGGTAACGAAGCTGCCGGTCTGAGCGGCGCTGCCGTTGGCGAACAACTGGTAATAATAGCGGGTGTCGGGCTGCAGCCCGCTGATGGTGGTCTCAGACGGGGCGCCGGCGGGAGCGGCCTGCGGGTTGGTGCGCGCATCCAGGCTGGTGGGCTGGGTGCCGTAGGCGTAGCTGATTTCGCTGTCCCTGGCCGGGATGACGCCGGAGAGCATATCCGCGCTGGTGGAGGTGGGAACGCTGTTTTGGTTCTTCCCCTTGGGTTTTTTGGTAGGGTTACCGGTGAGAGGAGCAGCGCTGGTTGGTTTGGGGTTGGCAGCAGGATCGGCGGGTGCAGGAGTGGGGTCGGTGACGGCTGGGGCAGGTGCGGCGGTGGGTGCAGGAGCCGGGGCGCAGGCGCTGAGTAGCAGGGTCAGGGTGATGAAGGTGAGCAAGATTTTTTTCATTATTTTATCGGGTGGTTTGAAGGTGAGCCTGGTATGGATAAGATCGGCAGGGAGCCGGGCGGGAGAAAAGTGAACTACACGAATGACCTGGGTTTGTGCTTTTATCCTTTTGGGTGCATGTGTTGATGTTGAAAGGATAGCAAGGGGATGTTCAGAAGTTGTTCAGAAAGTATTTCAATTCTGTCAGAAAATGAATGGTGTACATAAATTGGCCCTGGCCGGGGAAAGGTCAGGGCTGGAGAGACATGGGGACGGGGCAATAGGTCAGGAGAAGGTCGTGCGGATGAAGCTGGCGGCGTTGGCGACGCCAGCCCAGCGCTGGAAGATGGCTTGCAGGCTGGTGGCCCGCTCGCGGGCGCTGGGGCTGGCGAGCAGCGTCTCGATGGCCTGCAGCAGGCTGTGCTGGGAGAGGCGGCTTTTGCGGATGCGCAGCGCACTGCCATAGCGAACGACCATATCTATGTTGCTTTCCTGTTCGGGCTGCAGACCGATGCCGATGAAGGGGGTGCCGGAATGACAGGCGGTTTGGACTGTGCCTTGCCCGCCATGGATGACGGCCAGGTCGGCCAGCGGGTTGACCTTATCGGCCGGGAGCCAGTCGAAGACGTGGACGTTGGCGGGCACTTGGATGGGCCCGTTGGCGAGGTGGGCCTGGATAGGTGCGATAACGGTGTAGGGTGCGCCGGAGAAGCTTTCGATGACTTTTTTCAGGATGGCGTGGTTGGCCGAGCTGCCCATGGCGCAGTAGATCAGCGGTTGGTCACGGGGCAGTGAAAGAATGGCGGGCGGGATCTCACCGGGCAGGTGGGCGAAGATGGGACCAATGTAATGCCAGTTTTCGGGCAGGCTGGTGATGCCGGTCAGCTCGGGGATATCGGTCAGCAGGGTGTAATCGCCTTCGTAGATATCGACCAGGCGGCGGATGGGGGCCAGGCCATATTCACCGGCCAGGCGGGCGAAGGGCATAATCCACAGGCGGGTGTTCAGCATCCAGCGGTTGGCGGCAGTATCCAGCCAGCGTTTGGGCAGCCAGCCCAGCAGGGGGCTATCGAAGGCATCTGGCCATGTGCCCTGGTTGGCTTCAAGAAAGGGCCGCGAGAGTGGGAAGGGGATGACGTATACCAGCGGCAGCCCGGCCACGCGGGCCGAGAGGACGGTGCTCAAGGTGAAACCGATCACCAGGGCGGATGGGTTTAGTTCGTTATAAAGCGCCAGTTCGCTCTTGACGCGCGCGCGCAGCTCGGCTTCGGTGAAAGGGTCATCAAAGGATTCGAGCCGGTCGACCTTCCAGAGGTGCTCAATTTTTGCATCGGTCAGCCATGGCTGCATGCGGCGGAACTCGAAGCCGGCCTGTTCGATCAGCCCGGAGAAGCGGTCGCTGTAACCGAAAAAGACGCATCTGAAGTGGGGACGGCAGGCACGCGCAATTTCGATCATGCGGGTGGTTTCTGCGATGTTGATGGTTTCAGGGGCGAAGAGCAGGGTTTTCATGAGCGCAAGATCCTGGAGGTTGGTTTATTTTTTTGTGTGCTGCCCAGGTTTCGTGCGCGGCGCAAAGCGGGCCTTCAGCCATGCGCTTATTTGGGGCAGCGGGTTGGCAGGCGGATCGGGCAGGCGTTCACCGGGTGGAAAGGGTTCCTGGGCCAGGATCTTGCGATAGGTGTAGCGCATCAGTTCGCGGATGGTGGCGACGACGGGTGTGGCCAGCAGGGCACCCAGCAGCCCGCCGACTTCCGCGCCGATCAGCACGCCGCTCATCACCACCAGGGCTGGCAGGTCGACGGCTTCGCCGAGGATGCGCGGGACGATGAGGGAATTTTCGAGCTGCTGGACCATGATATAGAAGAGGATGACGATCAGGGCCATGACCAGCGGGCTGACCGGCAGGTAGGTGGAGCCCTGCAGCAGGGCGACGATGACGGCCGGGACGGTGGCGATGATGGGGCCGAGGTTGGGCAGCATTTCGAGCAGGCCGGCGATGATGCCGAGGTAGAGCGCGCCGGGGATGCCCAGGATGGCCAGGCCAATCCCGCTGATCAGGCCGATGACGGTCATCAGGATCAGCTCGCCGCGGAAGAAGGCATTCCAGGTGTGTTCGATGCGGTCGAGCAGGGTCTTGATTTCGGGTTGGTAGCTGGCGGGCAGGATGCCCAGGAAGCCGTCTTTGTAGCTGTGCGCGCCCAGGCTGATGTAGATGGACGAGAGGAAGATGAACAGCCAGAGGGTGAGCTGCGAAAAGAGCAGGCTGACGACGCCGGCGGCGGTGCGGAAGGTGGTCTGCAAGGCGGTGCCGAGCGATTGGATGATGGTTTCGAGTGAGGATAGCTGCGGGGCGGTCTGGCTGGTGGTGGTTTGCCCGAGCTGCTTGAGCAAGGTGGCGATGGCCTGGTCGACGGCCTGGTCCAAGCCGGGGACGGGCAGCACGATGGCCTGGATGGCCGCCAGGTTGGTGCGCAGCCAGCTGAGCAGGTTGAGGAAAATGGACTGGTAATCGAGGTTGAGGACGAAGCTGATTGAGTCGGCGATGGCGGGCAGGGTCAGCAGCAGGGCGAGCGGTACTAGCATTAGACCGACCAGGTAGACCAGCCCGACGGCCAGCCCGCGGGGCAGCCGGGCGCGCTGATGAAGCCAGAGGATGAAAGGCCGGGCGATGACCGCAATGAGGGCGGC
The DNA here is from genome assembly GCA_903908605.1 of uncultured Anaerolineae bacterium. Taxonomy (GTDB): domain Bacteria; phylum Chloroflexota; class Anaerolineae; order Anaerolineales; family Villigracilaceae; genus UBA5195. The sequence goes on along the minus strand of CAIVSQ010000544.1, from coordinate 6,279 downwards.
AATGACCAGGTAGGGGATGATGGAGCGGCTGACGTAGATCAGGAAGATGCTTGCGGCTGCCAGGCTGATGGCGGCGATGGTACGGGTGGAGGTTCTCCAGTTTGTGCTCATGTCTTATCCCTTTTTAGCAAGTGGCGGCCGGTGTTTGGGTTAATTGTAATATAAAGCAGCCGGTTGGCGGTTTGTTCGCGCGGCAGGGCAGCAGGGGGCAAGCGCGCGGCCTCACAGACCGTCCCAGAACGATCGGGAATGACTGCAATGTAGGGGCGTGGTATGATAGGGCCATGAGGACTTGGCAGTTTCGTGGTGCCCAACTTGATTTTCCGCGGGCCTGTGCCTGTTGTTTGGGGCCGGCGCACAAGGTTTACGTGTCGGAAAAAACCTTTATATACGGCCGTCAGTCTCGTTCGTTGACGCTGCTGGTGCCGATGTGTGATCAGCATTTTTCGCAGGCCAGTGCCAGCGGCCGGCTGCAGACCGGGTTGGAGCGGCTTTCGGTCTGGATCGGTGCGCTGGTGGGGATGTTGGTGGCGGGCGGGCTGTTCAACTATTGGATGGCGAGTGGCTCAACCAATTTGTGGGTCAATATCCCGCTGGCGCTGGTGGTTGGGGCCTGCTTTTTTGTCTCTGCCTGGGCGCTGGTCTTGTTTTACATGGCGCCGCTGTTTAAACCAGCCGCTGCCAGGCGGGTGGCAGATGTGGTACGCATGACCCGCTATGATCCGTTCCGTGGATTGTTAAATGTGCAGTTTGAAAATGAGACTTTTGGCCAGCTGACTGCGCGCGCCAACCCGCGGCTGCTGGTGGTGGAGCCGGCCCGCGACCGCCTGGTGCTGATCAGCGCGCACATCCAGGATGATGACATTCGGCTGAGCGGGCGGCTGGAGACGCGTGTGCTGCTGGCAGGCTTGCCGACGCAGGCCGAGGCACTGGCGCTGCTGGCCCCGGCGATTGAGCTGTGCCTGGTGCAGCAGGGCGGCAAGGATACTTTCTATGCGGTCGATGCGATCGAGATGGTTGAGCTGGACGATTGGGGTGCTGCCCAGCGCTGAGCGGGGACGAGTTTAGCCGAGGGTGACGCGGTTTTTTCCACTGGTTTTGCTGGTGTACATGAGGGCGTCGGCGCGGGCCACGATTGTTTCGGGGTTGTCGCCGGGTTGGACGAGGGTGGCGCCGATTGAGGCGGTCACGCCTACTTCGATCTCGTTATGGGGGATGTGGGAGCGTTCCAGCAGGTTACGTAGTTTTTCAGCCAGGGTGTGCACAACGGTTTCATCACGGGCGTCGTTAAGGATGACGAGAAACTCCTCGCCGCCCCAGCGTGAGACCACGTCGGTCTGGCGCAGGTTGATGCGAAGGGTATTGCCGGCCATGTGCAGAATGCGGTCGCCCATTTCGTGGCCATAGGTGTCGTTGATGTGCTTGAAGTTGTCCAGGTCGATGAAGGCGAGCCCAAAATTGGTTGCGGTGGACTGGTACTCCACAAAGGCGGTCTTCAGGCGGGTTTCGCCGAGCAGGCGGTTGCCGACACGGGTGAGGGGGTCGATGGTGACGGTTTCTTCGAGGGCTTGAATTTTATGGCGGGCGTTGAAGAATTCGACGTTGTCGCTGAAGGTTTCAACGGCGCCAATGATGACGCCGTTTTCGTCCTGCATGGGTGAGACGCGTACGCGGACAGGGACGCGGTGCCCATCAGCATGGTGCAGAAAGACGTTGGCTTCGCGCGCGCCGCCATCGCCCAGGGTGGCGGTCAGCGGGCAGCCATTTTTGCAGAGTTCATCACCCACCTCGGTGCAATGATTGAGGACGTTGTCCTGACACGAGCGGCCGAGGACCTGCTCGGCGCTGTAGCCGGTGATCCGTTCGCAGGATCGGTTCCAGTAGGTGATGACACGGTTGGTGTCTACAAAATATACCCCGTCATACAAGTTATCGATCAACCTGGCGTAAAAAGTTCCATCGAGGGACATAGGTTTTTCCTTGGGTTGGGTGACTGGTGGTGAGTGTATTATACGATAAGATGAGGGAGGACGGGTGAACGAAGACGGAGGACGGGGGACGGGGAGTGCGAGGCCCTCTGGCGTTGTTGGTGGCTTGGCGTGCGAAAAAGTATTTCACGCGAAGCTGCGGAAGATCAAAGGGGCTTGTTGGGGTTCTTAATGTATTATTATCCATGTTTATCCATGGTTATCCATGCTTTTTGGGTTAAAACCCGTGGGGTAGGGGCGTTTGGGCCTTGGATGATGCGGGTGTAGTACTGGATGTGGTGATGATAATCATGTCAGCATTAGTGTAACTGGTTTATCCGGTGCGGACTAGTCAGGGGATTCATCTACAGGTGGGGATGGAAGACCGATGACGGAGGACGGGGGACGGGGAGAACAGGGCTGTTCCTGCTGTGCCCACCTTTGATCTTATCTGAATTTTATTTTTTGGATGGCATGACGACTCTGCTTTGGGACGGTCTCTTTTATCTACCTGGACGCAAATCGGTCTGCCATACCATCCTTTCTTTATCATACTAGTCGCCTGCCCTTCCCCGGTCCACCGTCTCCTGTCCTCACTTATTCCCTCCAGAATCATTATCATTCTGCCCAAAAATTGATTACAATCAATACTCGTGTGATCAGCCCGCACCACCCCTGGTCCACCCATTTTTTCCTTGGAGGAATAAATGAAATATCAGCGCTTGCACATGGGGATCATATTTGCCCTGATCAGCCTGCTCCTCGCCGCTTGCTCAACCCAGGCAGCCACCCCGGCCACCCAGACCGCCCCCGCCTCTTCCGAAAAAACCATCACCATGGTCATCCCAGAAGACCCGCCGAGTTTCAACCCCACCATCGGCGACACTGGCTACGACGCCCTCGTCATGCACCTCGTCATGCTCGGCATGGTTGGCGTTGACCCCGAAGGCAAAATCTACCCCCAGCTCGCCGCTGAACTGCCCACTCAGCAAAATGGCGCCGTCGTCATCGACGCCGCCACCGGCAGCATGGATGTCACCTGGAAAATGCGCCCCGACATCACCTGGTCCGACGGCACCCCCCTCACCGCCGACGACGTGCTCTTTACCTACCAGGCCATCACCAACCCCCAGACCGGTTTCTGGGTCCCCGGCATCGACCTGGTCAGCGGCGTTGAAAAACTTGACCCCCACAGCTTCGTCGTCCACTTCAGCTCAGTCTACCCATCCTACCTGACTCTCTTCGGCGGACGTCAGGTAGTCATCTGGCCCGCCCACTACTGCAAAGCCGACCAGGGCTTCCAACAATGGGACTGCGGCCGCAAACCGCTCAGCTCTGGGCCCTTCCTGCTCGACGAGTGGGTCACCGGCGATCACATGCTCTTCTCCCGCAACCCCGGCTACTACCAGCCCGGCAAACCCGCCATCGATAGCATCATCGTCAAAATCATCCCCGATGAAACCGTCCGCGAAACCATGCTCCGCAAGGGTGACGCCGATATCCTCATGTGGGCCAACGAACAGACTGCCGACAACCTCAAAGACGCCACCAACGTCAAGGTCAGCGTCAGCCCTACCAGCCGCTTCGTCATGCGCCTCTATCTCAACCTGGCAGACAAAGGCACCACCGACCCGGATGCTACTCCCAGCCCCTTCTTCGCCGATGTCCGCGTCCGCCAGGCCATCCGCGCCGCCATCGATGTCGATAAAATCTCCTCCTCCGTCTGGCACGGCTACGCCCAACCCGTCTGGACCGAATTCTTCCGCCCGCCCTACGATAAATGTTCCATCCCCCGCCCCGCCTTTGACCCCCAGGCGGCCCGCACCCTGCTCGACCAGGCCGGCTGGACTGATAGCGATGGCGACGGGACCCGCGAATGCCACGGCTGCGCCAACGGCACCGAAGGCCAGCCCTTCAAGTTTGAGCTCTTCATTTACTCCGAATATGGCGAACCGCTCAACCTCACCCAGCAGTTGATCGGCGAAATGCTCAAGGAGGTTGGCATCCAGGCCGAGCTGGTTCAGACCCAGGGATCCATCATGTGGGCCGATTCCGCCAGCGGTGGCATGGAGCAAAGCGGCAATTTTGAAGTCGATCTCTATGACGATGGCTATGCCGGCAACGACCCGACCGATTTCCTCTGGCAGTATTACGCCTCCAGCTCGGCCGAGCCCGATAACGGCGTTAACGTCGGCCGTTGGGAAAACCAGCAAATGGACGACCTGCTGACCCAGGCCTATACCCTCGACGAAACCGCCCGCCAGGCCGCCTTCTGCCAGATGGCCCAACTGCTCGACCAAGAGCTGCCCGAGATACTGCTCTTCTCCAATATCAATGCCGATGCCTATTCCGCCCGCATGGTTGGCATCCAGGCCAATGTCAACGACGTGGTCACCTGGAACGTCGCCGACTGGCAGATTAAATAAAGGCTGCCTTGGCCCAATACATCCTCCGTCGCCTTATCCAGGCTGTCGTCATCCTCTTTGTCCTCAGCCTGGTCTTCTTTGCCCTGGTCAACCTGGCCCCCGGTGGGCCCCTGGTGGGCTATGGCCAAGGCCGCCGCATGCCTCCTGAAAAGATCCAGATCCTCAAGCGCCAGCTCGGTCTCGATCGGCCCATGCCGGTCCAGTACCTCATCTGGTTGGCCGGCAACGACTGGTTCAAGGTCGATATGGATGGCGATGGCAGCCCGGATGGCTTTGGCACCCGCCGAGGCGTTCTGCGCGGTGATTTTGGTCTCTCGCTGCGTACCCGCCAGCCCGTCCTGGATGAACTGGCCGCGCGTGTTCCCAACACCGTCTACTTGATGACCACCATCATGCTGTTGTCCATCACCCTTGCCATCCCCATCGGCGTCATTTCGGCCATTAAGCAGTATTCCGTCTTCGATATTATCGCCACCACCTTCGCCTTCGCCGGCCAGGCCCTGCCCGACTTCTGGCTCGGCCTGATTCTCATCCTCATCTTCTACTTCATCCTCAAAAATCCCATCACTGGCCAACCGCTCCTGCCAGTCGGCGGTATCGCCACCATTGGTCAGCCCTTCTCCATTTCTGACCGGCTCGCCCACCTCGTCCTGCCAGTCACAGCCGGTGCCATGGGCTGGCTGGCCTGGTACACCCGTTTCCTGCGCTCCAGCATGTTGGATGTCATCAACCACGACTACCTGCGCACTGCCCGAGCCAAAGGCTTGACCGAATTCCGCGTTATGTACAAGCACGCCCTGCGCAATGCCCTCATACCGCTCGTCACCCTGGTAGCCCTCGATTTGCCCTACATCTTTGGTGGAGCTGTCTTCATTGAAATGCTCTTCTCCTGGCCCGGTATGGGTCTCTACTACTACCAATCAGCCATGCAGCGTGATTACCCCGTCCTGATGGCCATCCTGATTTTCGGAGGAATCTTCATCATCCTCTCCAACCTGTTGGCCGATATCTTATACGGCTTCCTCGACCCTCGCATTCGCTTTTCCTGAGAGCCCCTGGATGGATCAACACACCAACACCCTTATCGCAGAATTCCTACCTTCACCCGAGCCCGAAAACTCGTTCGCCGTTGTCTGGCGTCGCTTTAAAAGGCACCCCGGTGCCATGGCTGGCATTGTTGTGCTGGCCCTCATCTTGTTGGCTGCTCTGCTCGCTCAGCTATCACCCTATGACCCGCAAAAATCCGATACCAGCAACCGCCTGCTGGCCCCCTCCCTGCAGCACCCTTTCGGCACCGATGCTCTCGGCCGTGACTTGCTCACCCGGGTTGCCTATGGCGGTCGCATCTCGCTCTTTGTGGGTCTGATGGTTGTTGCCATCACTCTCACCATAGGTGTTACCGTTGGCGCTGTGGCCGGTTATGCTGGCGGACTGGTCGATGGCATCCTCATGCGCATCACCGATGCCGCCCTCTCTCTGCCCTCCCTGCTCGTCCTGATCATGCTCAGCGCTATTCTGCGCGAAGTTGAGATCCCCCTCCTCCAGCGTAACAGCGTCCTGACCATTGCCCTGGTCATCGGCCTGCTCTCCTGGATGACATTTGCCCGCCTGGTGCGCGCCTCCATCCTGACCCTGCGCGAGCTCGATTTTGTTACCGCCTCGCGCTCCCTGGGCGCCTCGCCCCTGCGCATCATCGTCTCTCACATTCTGCCTAACTCCATCGGTCCCATCATCGTCGAAGCCACCCTCGAACTTGGTTACGCCATCATCGAAGAATCGGGTCTCAGCTTTCTTGGCTTTGGCATCATGCCCCCTGTCCCTAGTTGGGGCAACCTGCTCAGTAACGCCCAGGGCAATTTCATTCGTTACCCCTGGCTCTCCATATT
>CAIVSQ010000543.1 GCA_903908605.1 uncultured Anaerolineae bacterium | reverse complement strand
CTACTGATGACAAAACAGTCCAGGGGCATACCACCAACCAGCCGCGTAGCGGTCGGGCTCCCCGCAAGAATATTTTTCGAGGTGCATTTCCTCGAAAAATATACATAAAAAATAATTCTTTCGCGCGCGGGCTAAACGCCAGTCTCTATCCAAACCCATCTTCGCGCGCGGCCACTTTTCCATCAAGTACAGCCCCCGGCGGTATGTACGAATCTCGCGGTGACAATAGGAGAGTGAACAGTGTGCGAACCGATATCCCGCTGCACCGGAGCCCATCCGCGCGCGCAAATAACCTCACTCCCTAACCGCCCCCGCGCGCGGCAGCACCACCTGCATAAAAAACCCATCCAAAAAAAACATGAACCGGCCTTACCCGCTGGCAAACGGCATATGGTATATTAACCGCAATATTCAAAATAACAAGCCAGTCAGGAACACAACCAGCATGGAATCAATCAAAGAACTTTACCGGATCGGCATAGGCCCCTCCAGCAGCCACACCATGGGCCCGCGCCGCGCCGCCGAAATCTTCCTCGCGCGCCAACCCGAAGCACCCGTCTACCGCGTCACCCTCTTCGAAAGCCTGGCAGCCACCGGCCGCGGCCACCTGACCGATGCCGCCATCCGCACCGTCTTTCCCAGCGGCAGCTTGCAAATCATCTGGAAGCCCGAAGAAAAGCTGCCCATGCACCCCAACGCCATGCGCTTTGAAGCCCTGAATTTACGCGGCGACCTGCTGTCTCAATGGGAGGTCTACTCGGTCGGCGGCGGGGCATTGCGTGACCATCAAAGCCTGCCCGTCCCGCGCCGCGTTTACGACCTGAACAACATGCGCGACATCCTGGCCCACTGCAAAGTCAGCGGCCATGCCGTCTGGGAATATGTCCAACTGCGCGAAGGGCCCGAGCTGTGGGAGCACCTGGCACGTGTCTGGCAGGTCATGCGCGCCGCCATCCAGCGCGGGCTGCAAGCCGAGGGCGTGCTGCCGGGTGGCTTGGGGCTGGCGCGTCGCTCCTGGTCGTTCTACCGCAAGGCGCGCCTCTCGGGCGACATGCTGCAGCGCTCGGGGCTGGTATCGGCCTACGCGCTGGCAGTTTCGGAGGAGAACGCCTCGGGCGGTGAAATTGTCACCGCACCCACCTGTGGCTCAAGCGGCATCGTCCCGGCCGTTCTCTACCACCTGCAAGCCACCCTGCAGTGCGGTGACGATGCCATCCTGCGCGCCCTGGCCACGGCCGGGCTGATTGGCAACCTGGCCAAACACAACGCCTCCATCTCGGGCGCTGAGGTCGGCTGCCAGGGCGAGGTAGGCGTAGCCTGTGCCATGGCCGCCGGGGCCGCCGCTCAACTGCTGGGCGGCACCCCGCGCCAGGTGGAATACGCCGCCGAGATGGGCCTGGAGCATAACCTGGGTCTCACCTGTGACCCGGTGGCCGGCATGGTCCAAATCCCCTGCATCGAACGCAATGCACACGCCGCCGCCCAGGCCCTCAACTGCGCCGATTACGCCCTCTTCACCGATGGCGGCCACCGCATCTCGTATGATGACGTGGTGGCGGTCATGCGCGAGACCGGCCGCGCCTTACCCTCACTCTACCGTGAGACCTCCGAAGGCGGCCTGGCAGCAGCATATAAAAGGAAGAAGCAAAAATAACCCTGCAGGGAGAACCAACAAAGCATGACACGCAGCATCCGCGGCTACATCATCGCCATGACCGGTATTGTCTTCTGGTCCACCACCGGCACCCTCATCAGCTACCTGATCATTCACTATCACCTCGCCGCGCTGACGTTGGCGTACTGGCGCGGCCTGTTTGTGTGCGTCGCCCTGGGGCCCACCCTCTTCCTTTTTCGCCGCTCCCTGCTGCGCATCCGGCGCGCTGACCTGGGCTTCTTCCTGCTCAACGGCCTGATCCTGGCGGTCTTCAATTCAATCTGGTCTGTCTCGGTCCAGGCCAATGGTGCGGCGGTTGCCACGGTGCTGGGCTACAGCTCGGCTGGCTTCACCGCCATCCTGGCGCTGTGGATCTTCAAGGAAAAACTGGGCCCCTGGAAAATGCTGGCGATTGTGCTGAGTCTCTCGGGCTGCGTGCTGGTATCCAACGCGCTGGATGCATCCATGTGGCAGCTTAACCCGCTGGGCGTCATCACCGGTCTGCTCTCAGGGCTGCTGTTCGCTTTTTACAGTTTGATGGGCAAAGAAGCCGCCCGGCGCGGCATCAATTCCTGGACAGCTATGCTGGTCTCGTTTTTTATCAGCACCCAGTTCATCATGCTGTTCAACCTGCTGCCTTTCCTGCCCGGCGCGGCTGGCTCGTTAAAAGCCATCTGGCCCCACCTGGCGCTGGATGGCTGGGGCGTGCTGATCTTGCTCTCCTTCGGCCCGACCGTGCTTGGTTTTGGTCTGTACAACCTGGCCATGAACTATCTGCCGGCTGGCACCACCAACCTGCTGGCCACCAGCGAACCTGCCATGACCACCTTGCAGGCCTACATCTTCCTTGGCGAGCGCATGACCCTTATTCAGCTGATCGGCAGCCTGGTTATCCTGGCTGCGGTTTTTATTGTGCAGCTCGATGAGGAAAAACCCCTGCCTGAACCTGGGCAACGTAACCAAATTTAATAATTACCATTTTTTAGATCTTCTTACCGCATGGTTAAAGGTATAATTACACAGATATTACTATATTCATAGCCTGGAGTAACTGATGATACCAAAACAATCCAGCAATGCCATATCGATTTTAATGATTGAAGACAACCCGGGGGATGTTCGTTTGACTCGCGAAATATTACGCGATGCAAAAGTAATTAACACGCTTG
>CAIVSQ010000542.1 GCA_903908605.1 uncultured Anaerolineae bacterium | reverse complement strand
CCCGATGGCGTTGTTCGCCATGTTACACCAATCTCAGATTTACAGGCTCGTATTTTGGAATTACTCGGCTTATCACCGGTCATTTACACTCAACTGGCTGGAAATTATTGAAAGTCAAAACCATTTCAGCGAATGGACAGTCATAATCAATTTGAATAACCAGCAAAGTAGATTCGCGAGCTTTTTGTGTTAAACTTGGCGAAATTTCGGGAAGGATAGAATATCATGTCATATCTTGGTTTGTTAGATAAATACGGTTCCCTCTTGGACTTACCGGCGCACACCCGCCCGGTCAGCCTGCTGGAAGGAAACACACCGCTTATTCCTGCTGAAAATCTTGCCCGGCACTTGGGCGGCGATTTTGAGCTGTACGTCAAATTTGAGGGGCTAAACCCAACAGGGTCATTCAAGGACCGTGGCATGACCGCCGCTGTGAGTGAAGCCCTCGGGCGCGGTGCCAAAACCGTTATCTGCGCCAGCACCGGAAACACGGCAGCATCGGCCGCAGCATACGCCGCGCGTGCCGGATTGAAATCGATTGTGTTGATTCCACAAGGCAAAGTGGCAGCTGGCAAACTGGCTGGCGCAATCGCCTATGGCGCCCAGGTCATCCAAATCGACGGATCATTTGATGACGCCCTGACAATGGTGGTGGATATATCCAACAAGTACCCCATTTGCCTGGTTAATTCGATCAACCCCTACCGGATTGAGGGTCAAAAAACCGGCGCTTTTGAAATTTGCGACACACTGGGCAGCGCGCCGGATTGGCTGTGCCTGCCTGTGGGTAATGCTGGCAATATCACCGCCTACTGGGCTGGGTTTAAACAGTATGATGACCTGAAATCGTGTGGCAAGCCGCAGGTGTTGGGCGTACAGGCCGCGGGTGCCGCCCCATTGGTACTCGGCCACCCGGTCGAAAAACCCGAAACCGTTGCAACCGCCATCCGCATTGGTAAACCCGCCCGCGGCGAACAAGCGTTGGAAGCCGCAGAAGAATCGAAAGGCCGCATCATTGCAGTCAGCGACGATGAAATCCTGGCGATGCAAAGGCTGCTCGCTAAATTAGAAGGCATTTGGGTGGAACCTGCTTCGGCTGCCGGGTTGGCCGGCCTGGCGCACGAAATCGCCGCAGGCAAATTCCACGCACCTGGACGCCGGATCGTGGCCATTTGCACCGGGCATGGCTTAAAAGACCCAGACATCATCACATACGGCATGGAAAAACCACGCATTGTCGCGCCCAAACTGGAAGCGCTGGAAGAGATCATCCTCGCTTAAGCGGATGAGTTATTTCCAGGAAGGATAAAAAATAATGAAAATTCATGTGAAAGTACCTGCTACCACAGCCAATCTCGGACCCGGATTTGACGCGCTCGGACTGGCGTTGGATTTATGGAACGAAGCGGATTTCATCGCCACCGACGACCGGCAAATTGTGGTTACCATTTCGGGCGAGGGCGAAGGCAAATTACCAACTGATGCGACCAACCCGATCGTGGATGCCGCCCTGCAAGTCTTTGACCTGGCGAAAAAACCCTGCACCGGGCTACGCATCAACTGCGTGAACCGTGTGCCTTTAAGCTCTGGTCTTGGATCCAGTTCAACGGCCATGTTAACCGGCTTATTGGGCACAAACGGGTTGCTCGGCAACCCATTCACCGATGAACAAATTCTTAAGCTGGCGATTGAAAATGAAGGACATCCTGACAATGTGGCACCTGCCATGCTTGGCGGGTTGGTGGCTTCGATCGTGCATGAAGGGCGGGTGATTTCTCTTAAGCTGCCCACCCGCGCCAACCGGTCACCGATGCACGTCACAATTGTCCTGCCTGATTTCGATTTTCCCACCCGCCAGGCGCGTGCCATTCTACCCAAGCAGGTCGACCGTAAGGACGCAATTTACAACATCAGCCGGGCTGTAATGGTCACCGAAGCGCTACGCACCGGCGATATGGACCTGCTCGGCAAAGCCATGAGCGATGCACTGCACCAACCATACCGCATCCCGCTCATCCCGGGGGCACAGGCTGCCATGGATGCGGCCCGCAACGCAGGTGCAGCTGCCGTGGCTCTCTCTGGCGCTGGCCCAAGCTTGATCGCCTTTTCCTCAAAACAGGATCCTTTTATCGGCGCAGCCATGAAGCGCGCCTTCGAAGGCGCAGGACTCTCGGCGCGCATTTTTGAGCTGGGTACCAGCTACGAAGGCGCTGAGGTCATGATCGTATAAATCTATCGCTTAAACTTATTCGCCTGCCCCTGAAAACCATCACAGCAGATTTCAATGTGATGGTTTTTTGTTTTCCAGGCCGGTAATCAACTCTGCCAAAACGGTTGCATAAAAATAACAGGACGCATCTCATTTTTTTATGCTAGACTATTGGCATGGATGCGCTCTCAACAAACCTGGACCCCAACACTGAAGATTTCAGGGCTAACACGGAACATCACCAGGCCCTGGCCGCACAACTGCGGGAACGCCTTGAACTCACCCGTCAGGGTGGCGGGGAAAAATACCGCCAACGCCATGAACAACAGGGTAAGTTGTTTGTACGTGAACGCATCGAGCGACTGCTTGACCCGGGGTCACCCTTCCTGGAATTATCAGCGCTGGCGGCCTGGGATATGTACGAGGGTGGAGCGCCCGGAGCCGGGATGGTCACCGGCATTGGGCGCGTTTCTGGACGAGAGGTGATGATCGTCGCCAATGATGCCACTGTTAAGGGCGGTACCTACTTCCCCATGACCGTAAAAAAACATCTGCGTGCCCAGCAAATTGCCGAGGAAAACCACCTGCCATGCCTGTATCTGGTTGATTCGGGTGGGGCATTCCTGCCCATGCAAGATGAAGTCTTCCCAGACGCCAACCACTTCGGCCGGATTTTTTACAACCAGGCTCGCATGAGCGCCCAATCCATCCCGCAAATCGCTGCGGTGATGGGCAGCTGCACAGCAGGAGGGGCTTACGTGCCCGCCATGAGTGACGAGGCTGTGATTGTCAAAGGCACTGGAACAATCTTCCTGGGCGGCCCGCCACTGGTTAAAGCCGCCACTGGGGAGGACATCTCGGCCGAAGATCTGGGTGGTGCCGATGTACACACACGAAAATCGGGCGTAGCAGATCACTTTGCCGAGGATGATGAGCATGCCATCCAGACCCTGCGTGAAATCGTGGATACCCTGCAGGGTGGGCAGCGCAAAAAGGATAGCTACCTCGAAACCCTGGATCTCCGACCTCCAGAGGAACCGCTTTACCCTGCCAGCCAAATTTACGGGGTCATGCCGCGCTCTTTCCGAGAAAGCTGCGATGCGCATGAGATCATCGCGCGGTTGGTGGATGGCAGCCGGTTCCGCGAATTTAAGGCGCGTTATGGCACCACACTGGTGACCGGTTTCGCGCATATCCATGGCTACCCGGTGGGAATTATTGCCAACAATGGGGTGCTGTTCAGCGAATCTGCCCTGAAAGCGACCCATTTTATTGAGCTGTGCGACCAGCGCGGCATCCCGCTTATTTTCCTACAGAATATCACCGGCTTTATGGTCGGCCGTGAAGCAGAAACCGGCGGAATTGCACGCGATGGGGCCAAGATGGTGCACGCTGTTGCCAACACGCGCGTCCCCAAGCTAACCGTGGTCACAGGTGGTTCTTTTGGCGCAGGCAATTACGCCATGGCCGGACGGGCTTACGCACCACGCTTTTTATGGATGTGGCCCAACGCACGCATCTCCGTCATGGGCGGAGAGCAGGCTGCCAACGTACTGCTCACCATTAAGCAGGAACAACTGGCCCGTGAAGGCAAACCTCTGCTGACCAGCGAAGAAGCTGCCAGGTTTAAACAACCAACCCTGGAAAAATACGAACGCGAAGGAAATCCTTATCATTCCACTGCCCGGCTGTGGGATGACGGCGTAATTGACCCAGCCGACACCCGACAGGTATTGGGTCTGGCGCTCTCGGTGGTGTTGAATGCGCCTGCCAGACCCGATCACTTCGGTGTATTTAGAATGTAAATCGCCCGGCCCAATTTATTGGTAATAATAATCCAACCTGTATACGGAGATAACGTGATGAATATCCTGATCATCGGGGGAACGCGCTTCCTGGGCCGCCATCTGGTAGATGCAGCCATGGAGCGCGGTCACAAACTAACCCTGTTCAACCGGGGTCGGAGCAATCCCACCCTTTACCCACAACTCGAAACGATTCAAGGCGACCGGGAAAATGACCTGGGCCAACTGGCTGCCACACGCAGTTGGGACTCGGTAATCGACACCTGCGGTTATGTCCCGCGCATCGTGCGTCTATCTGCCCAGGCGCTAAGTGGCGCGGTGGGCCAATACGTATTTATCTCGAGTATTTCGGTTTACGCCGACACCAGCAAGATCGGGATCAACGAAAGCGACGCGGTTGGAAGAATGCCAGACGAGAACGTTGAGGAAATTACCAGCGAAACCTACGGACCGCTAAAAGCGCTATGCGAGGAAGCCGTGGAGCACAATTTACCCGGCAGAACCTTGATCATCCGGCCAGGACTGATTGTTGGTCCCCACGATCCGACTGACCGGTTCACTTATTGGCCCGTCAGAGTTGCGCGCGGCGGAGAAGTGCTGGCACCCGAAAACCCGGCTGTGCCAATCCAAATCATCGACGGGCGTGACCTGGCCCATTTCACTTTTCAGCTGATCGAGCAGAAGGCGACCGGCATATTTAATGCCACCGGCCCAGGCACTGCGCTCAACCTGGGAACGATGTTGGAGACATGCCGGGCTGTCAGCGCAAATGAAAGCGTGTTTCGCTGGGCACCAGTTGATTTTCTGGCAGCCAACAACGTGCAACCCTGGAGCGACCTGCCAGTATGGGTACCGGATAGTCCCGAGGATGCCGGTTTTTCACGGGTCAGTATCGAGAAAGCCGTTTCAGCCGGGCTAACTTTTCGGCCGTTGGAAGAAACCATCCAGGATACCCTCACATGGGCAGCCACCCGCCCCAGCGATACCCCCTGGCGAGCTGGCCTGGTAAGCGAGCGAGAACAGCAACTTCTCAGTCTGCTGGAGCAATGGAAGCCGGCTTAACCGAGGTAATAAAAATGTCCACCAGAAGCGCCCACCCTCTTTTTTCAAAGATACTGGTTGCCAACCGCGGCGAGATTGCGGTGCGCGTCATGCGCGCCTGCCGGGAACTTGGCATCCGCAGCGTGGCGGTCTACTCTGACCCGGATCGTTCTGCGCTGCACACACGCACCGCCGATGAAGCCATGGCGCTGGGGGGCTCCTCCGTTGCTGAAACCTACCTGGACAGTGCAAAAATCATCGCAGCAGCCCAGACCGCCGGTGCCCAGGCCATCCACCCGGGCTATGGATTTCTATCTGAGAACGCTGGTTTCGCGCAGGCGGTTGAGGCTGCCGGATTGGTTTTTATTGGCCCGACCCCAAAAGCGATGCGTGCCATGGGAGACAAAGCCGAATCAAAAATCAGTATGAAAATAGCCGGGGTCCCCACCATACCTGGCAGGGAGAACCTGCCGGACCTGGAAGCCTTCTTGAGGGCTGGCCACGAACTGGGGTACCCTCTGCTGGTTAAAGCCGCCGCTGGCGGGGGCGGAAAAGGCATGCGAGTGGTGCGATCAGCCGGGGAAATGGCCGAGGCGCTGGAAACCGCCAGGCGTGAAGCTCTAGCTGCATTTAGAGACCCACGGTTGCTTGTGGAGAAATACATCGAACACGCCCGGCATGTCGAAATCCAGGTACTAGGTGACCATTATGGGAACTTGCTGCATCTTTATGAGCGCGAGTGCTCCACTCAACGCCGCCACCAGAAAATAATCGAAGAAAGCCCGGCAGCCGTGCTGGATGAGCACTTGCGTACAAGCATGGGAGCTTCAGCCCTGGCAGCCGCCCGGGCTGTCAATTATCATAACGCCGGCACGGTGGAGTTTATTCTTGACCCGGCCAGCAGCGAGTATTATTTTCTGGAAATGAACACCCGGCTGCAGGTGGAACACCCGGTGACCGAACTGGTGACCGGGCTCGATCTGGTACAGTGGCAAATCCGCATTGCGGCGGGCGAGGCCCTGCCCTTCGCGCAACAAGACATCTCGCAACGCGGGCATGCCATCGAATGCCGTATTTACGCCGAAGACCCCTCCAACGGGTTTCTACCCTGCACAGGGCAAATATTGGCCATAAACGAACCGCGTGGCCCCGGTATCCGCCTGGATACCGGCATTAGCGAAGGCAGCCAGGTAAGCCATTATTATGACCCACTGCTGGCCAAGTTGATTGTACATGCCAGCAACCGGCCAGCCGCTATCCGGCGCATGCAATGCGCGCTGGACGAACTGGTTTTGCACGGTGTGATCAGCAACGTGGCTTTTTTACAGGCGGTTTTAGTCCATCCCGATTTTGAAGCGGGGCGAGTAACCACCCAGTGGGTTGAAAACACCTTCGCTGGTTGGGAACTGCCCCCAATCTCGCTTGAAATGTTGGCAACGGCGGCGCTGGCTGAACACACGCGGCCGCAAAACCAGGCAACCCCCCAGCTCGGAGAAACCGATCCGCACAGCCCATGGAAAACAGCCAACGGCTTCCGCCTGGGCGATCAGCGCTAACAGGTTAATAAAAACCTAAGGATGATTTGATGAATAAACAAAAATTTTCGGGCAAGGTGGTCCTGGTTACTGGCGCAGGTAGAGGCGCCGGGCGGGCGCTGGCCAGGGCTTTTGCAGCCCAGGGCGCACTGGTGGCTGCCAATGATATCTCGCCTATCAACCTGGAGCCGATTGTGGCCGAGATTAAGAGCACGGGTGGACAAGCACAGATATACCTGCATGACATTGCCAAAAAAGTAGACGTACAGGTGATGGTCAACAATATCGAAACAGAGCACGGCCGGATAGACATCCTGGTCAACTGCGCCAATGTGCAGCTGAATGGGACCTTGCTGGATGTGGATGAATGGGACTTACACCGGGTATTTGATGTCAATGCCATCGGCACACTGTTGGTGACTCAGAGCGTGGGACGCGTGATGCGCACCCAGGGCAGTGGCGTGATCGTTAATGTGGTAAAAATCCCGGACAACGCGCCAGCTTCGTTTATCGCAAGCCGGGGTGGCCTGGCCGCCATGACGGAAAGACTCAACAGCGAATTAGGCGAGTATGGCGTGCGTGTTTTTGCTGTAACGGATGACAACCCTGTTGAAGCTGTGCTGGCAGGCTGCCTGGATTAACAGGGATCCATGCCTGGATTGCTACAACAACTGCGGGACTATTCCCATTTATTAAAAAGAGAAATTCACGCCCTGGCAATCGCCTTCGGTGATAAGCGCACGCCCTGGTTTGCACGGGCCTGGCTGCTGCTAGTGCTTGCCTATGCCTTCAGTCCCATCGATTTGATCCCCGATTTTATCCCCATCCTGGGCAGCCTGGACGATTTGATCTTGCTGCCAATTGGCATTGCCGTGGCAATCCGGCTGGTGCCAGCAAACATACTTGCGGATGCGCGCACCAGTGCGATAAATGCCGAAGGTAAGAGCATCGGCTGGGTGGGTGCTGTGTTGATCGGCATATTCTGGCTGGCGCTGACCGTGCTGGCCATTCGCTGGGCCATGCATTTTTGGGGATATTTGTAGGAATTTGATTTGCCTGCCTGGCCAAAAGTTTCTATGTTGGATTTGTTACAAAAAAAGCTCATTTTTTGATCGGGTGGGCTATATATGGGTATATAATGAAATTGTCCCCACCCTATTATTTATATATTCAAGGAGTAAACCATGATCAGTACAAAAATGCAGAATGCCATTAATGAGCAGATTAACAAGGAAATGTATTCATCTTACCTGTACCTCTCCATGGCAGCTTATTTCGAAAACACGGGCTTGCCCGGGGCGGCCAAATGGATGTACGTACAATCTGGCGAAGAACGTGAACATGCCATGAAGCTGTTTGAACACCTGATCGATCGCGGCGGCAAGGTAGCGCTGGGAGCGATCGCTGCCCCACAGGGCGAATGGGCTGGCCCAATGGAAACATTCAAGGCTGTCTACGAACACGAACAGTTTGTTACCAAATCCATCATCGCACTTTATGAAATTGCCTTGCAGGAAAAGGATTACCCTGCCCAAATCCTGCTGCAGTGGTTTATCAACGAGCAGGTCGAAGAAGAAAAGAATGCCGTGGCCGTCATCGATAGCATGAAACGCATCGAGGCTCACGAAACCGCCGTCCTGCAGCTCGACCACCAGCTTGCCAAACGTGGGAGCAAGTAAGTTTTCCTGGTAGCATTGAAGGACTCATCCCTGCGCGGGGTGAGTCCTTTTTTAATGAGCCTTCTGATTCTAGACAAACATTGCAATATATCAAAAGGAGAACTCGTGAACCAGCTACCAGTAAGAAGAGTAACCCTGGCCGACAAGCCGGAGTGGCTGCGCATGCGAATGCAACTATGGCCCGATCACAGCGCTGAGGAACACCTGGCCGAAATGGACGAACTCCTGGCCACCGGCGAAGATCAACCCGTTTTCCTGGTCCTGCGCAAGGATGGTCGCGCAGCCGGCTTTTTGGAAGGCGGCACACGAAAATACGCAGACGGGTGCAATACCAGCCCGGTGGGCTACATTGAGGGCTGGTACGTGGATGAAGATGTGCGTCTCAACGGATATGGTGCCGCGCTGGTGAACGCCATGGAAAACTGGGCACGTCAAAAAGGATTAAGCGAGATGGGTTCAGACACCTGGCTGGACAACCAAACCAGCATCTCAGCCCACCAACGGCTGGGGTATGTTGAAATGGAACGTCTCGTCCATTTCGCAAAGAAGTTATAATGAGTAGCGAAAGTCTAAAATCGGAGGATTGCCGTGCTGATTATTGCCAGCGATATTCATCTGGGTGACGGAACCTGCGCCCGCTCAATTTCCCCAAATGCTTTCTTCTTGTTTGCCAAGCGTCTGCGCGAAATGGCATTTAACGCCTCTTTCCAGGAGGATGGGACCTATAAACCGGTCCAAAGCATTGACCTGGTGTTGATGGGCGACATTCTGGACCCTTTGCATTCCACGCTTTGGCTTGAACCT
>CAIVSQ010000541.1 GCA_903908605.1 uncultured Anaerolineae bacterium | reverse complement strand
GGCATGTTGAGTATCTCGTTCTTGGGCCATTTCCATTCCTGCTTGCTGATATGGCTCAAGATTATGTCATCCTTATTCAGTTGGTAATGTTCAAAATTCATCACTTTTCACGTTTCCGCTTCTGATTGCACAACCGTTACGTTAGATCTTAAAAAACACCATTTTAAAAAGGCCAAATTTCTTGAAGAGGACGACGAAGATAGACTTCTGCTTATTCTCCATGTAGCAATCGCCAAACTTCCCTTCGGTAATATCACCTTACCAAGCATGGTAATTAGTTCATACATGGAACCATTTGATCCTGTTAAAAAGATAAATGGCTATGTGATCCACCGCTATTATCAGCCATATAATAGTCAGGCTATGTTTCCCGAGATCACTGACTTTGCAGAGTGTCAGGTATCTATGGAAGAACATTTGGACGAAGCAGGTAAGAAAATAATAAGTCGCACGATAAAAGCAAAAGTTCAGAATAATGAAAAAGTACTCCTGCATGGCGAATGGCAGGCAAATTTTTCCAATCCGGTAAGGCATTTGGCAGATGTTCGCTTTGGCAACAGAAATGGGTGGATTCATACTATTACCGGGGTACGCAACAATGTATATTCACCTGTTTCCGCACCATCTGTGTATGCCTGTGATACTGTACACTGCAGTACTGACTTACCATTTTTTTCTGACTATATAAAACCCCAACCAGTAGCAGCTGTCACTCATAAACCTGGTACACCATTCAAATGGTACATACGTGTTTTTCGTATGATATTTGATCAAATAGTACACAAGAAGGAGCATTTATAATCTGTCATTTCAACACAGGAGATATTTTGAACACGATAGTCATTTATTCCGATATGTATTACTGGGGACTGTTCCCCACGATGAAGCGCATCGATGGGCAGCACCTTGCCGGGCGTAATCTGTGGTTAGATCACATACAGCATAATGCGTCCAACAGTGATTTTTAGCGGTGGTGGTCAGGAACACACGATGGTAACCCGATGGCTCAAACAGCGCGCCTGAGACAGTACTGGTATTGTTGTTGACGACCTTCCGCGACATGCGGTATAGAATGTGGCTTTTACTTTTAATTGAGGTGGAGGATTATTATGAGCGATTCTACAAACATAGGCATGTCCCCAGCAGCCTATCTAGGTCAGTTAATTGGTAACACTGGATTTATCCATGCGATTCTCCTTGCGGCAAAGCTTGGCCTGGCCGATCTTCTAAAAAATGGCCCCGTCTCCATTGCTGACCTTGCTGAAGCAACCGGTACGCACGCTGGTTCGCTGTATCGAATGCTGCGCGCGCTCGCAAGCCGAGGTATCTTCAGTGAAGATGCAGATGGGCGATTCTCACTCACTGCCTTAGCGGATCCACTCCGGAGTGATGCACCAGACAGTATTCATAACTGGGCACTCTTCGTTGGGAGCGAGGCCGAGCTCCAAACCTGGGCTCATCTTTCCTATAGTATCCGTACTGGTAAGCCTGCCTTCGAGCATATCTTTGGAAAAGGGTGGTTTAACTATCTGGATGAACAACCGGAGATGGCACATATTTTCAATAATCTCATGACCAATGGAAGCTCATCCGACGCTGCCGCTATTATTGAGGCTCACGACTTCTCGGCTTATCGAAAGATTGTTGACATCGGTGGCGGGCACGGGGCGTTACTTGCCCATATCTTGGAACAAAACCCCCAATTCTCCGGAGTGCTCTTTGATGCCCCCTCAGTCATCGCAGGCGCCGCGGGTGCAATTGACACTTATGTAAACCAAGGGCGCGCGGAAAAAGTCGCAGGAGATTTTTTCGAGGCAGTACCAAACGGTGGTGATGCGTATGTCTTGAAATACATCGCTCATGATTGGGATGATGAGCGGGCGATAATGATATTAAAGAACTGCCGACAAGCCATGGCTGAGAACGGTAGGGTTCTGCTTGTGGAAGTGGTCATTCCGGCTGGGAACGCGCCTTCATCTGGTAAGTTTCTTGACTTAGAGATGCTGTTGTATTTTTACAGTCGTGAGCGAACAGAAGCCGAATACCGTGACTTGCTACAGCGAGCCGGATTGGAACTCATCAGGATTACCCCGACGGCGTCACAATTCAGCATCATTGAAGCTGTGGCTGCGTAGAAGTGTTGCTAATAAAATGTACAAATAACAGGCATCTTTTCAAACAATTACGCTCCCAGTTTTTTGGGAGCGTAATTGTTTGTGAAATTCTGTCGCGACACACCCCTGTATCCAGGAACAACCAGCCGAACCACCACCAAATATTGTTGTCGGTTGTGATTACTTCGCCAATGCGATATTCGGCGAGCTTTGGGCGGTTGCAGTATAAGTGGGCATAAACATGTTCCTTGTAAAGAAAGTTTATCATGATGGGCCAGCGATGTTCGAATAAACCAGCCGTCTGCTGCTTTCCAGTACGGAGAGTTTGCATGGATTGATTGTGCACTGGTCAACTGTGGATTTGACCGAACCCGGGATGTGGTATGTTTCTGCACTCATGAACAGATGCTCAACATTTCTTCGACTCAACCAACGCTTCGAAGAACCTTTCCATCACAGATCTACTCCCACCTTCTTTGAAAGTAGCGGAGCGTTTCCTGTACAAAATAGTCCTACCAATCCCGGTCATGGCATCCCGCGCGAGTCTAAATATTCGCTGCCGGCTGAGCATATTCATTTGCAGATAACTGACCAGGATCAGCCATATCAGATCCAAAGTCCCCCAATAATCTCTGGCGAGTAAACGTACCAGCGCCAGCCGCCTGAGGCTGCTGACCAGGCCAGGTTGGTTTCCGATCTGTTTCCGCATATCGATGCAGCGATCCAGGTAGTCTTCCGCTTCATCCAGCTGCCCTTCTTCTGTCAGTATTGCCGCCAGTTGTTCATATGCATCCGGCAGTCCCCTGGTATCCATTTGTTCTTGATACTCGGCAATCGCCTCTCCGCACATCCGGCGAGCCTCGGTCAGATCACCCATTTCCAGATAAACCCGGGAGAGGTGATAAGCCGCCGTAGCAGCTGCGGATTGACCCACAGCAGTCTTTCCGCGCGCATACAGTCTGCCAAAATATTCGATTGCTTTGTCGTATTCCCGTTTATGCCGATAGACAACACCAATCATCATCTGTGTGTGGTCAAAGGATTGCATCACCCCGCTGGTCCGATGAAGTTCATCGATTGCTAGAAATAATTCCAGCGCTTATTCCAAGTCGCGCCTGTTCAAATAATAGGCACAGAGGGATCTCGGAACGAATTTCGATTATTTTCCCGGTATTTTCCAGATCCGCGTACAGGTTCTCAGCCCTGGGATGACAAGTCGAGCCACCACCAAATATTGTTGTCTCTTGAGATTACATCGTCAATGCGATGTTAGGATGGGCGAGGGCAGTCCCGCTGGAGATTCGGGATGATATGGCGGTATGAGAATTCATGGTAGTTTGTTCGCAAAATAGTTCATATTTGGGCAAATTTGCCAGCTACTTTAGCGATTTTCCTTTCCTTCGGAGCAAATAAATGGCATAAAACAGTGGTCGGTTGTGTAACCATTACAACGCTTCATGTATTGGAGTACATGGTCAGTTTACCACTGCTTTGCTCAGTGGGTGAGTGCGAACGAGTGGCGACTGGGGGCTCAGTGAAATTGTTTCCGTGCTCTTGTCTATGGTGGTGTTCTGGAATTTTACCTTGCCGTCCCAATACTGTTGGCGCGCGCGATCGTCCGGTCGATGGTGGTCACCGACATTAGTGTGAGTGGATCTATTGGCAAGTGCGAGAGCAAGTACAAAATTAAGGTCATTGCCGATTGGGGTTCAACAGGGGGTAGAAATAAAATGTAAGGTTAAAACCACGGTCGGTATGACACTAACCACAAGACATTTCGACAATCGCTTAAGATAAAAGGAAGATCACTTACACAGAACGCGAATGGCATTAGCAATTTCGTTATTTATTTCAAATTGTCCTTCCAAAAAAGCCAGGATCGCCAAGGCAGACTCGCGGTTGCGCTCATAACCTTGTGTCCATTAGGGCGCACAAATGGCTACACCGGGGTATCTTTGCTCAAACCGCCGTTCAGTTGCAAATTTATCACGCTGCTCTGGATGGGCTTCTTTTGTATTCTCTGCTAACTCTATTAGCCGGTCTACCGCATACCCCTGAATAAACCGCATGGCCGATAAGCGCTCGCCCCGTTTTTCGCGAGCCTTCCCTACATACAGGTTCGTCAATGCTTCGCCTATCAGCCATTCCTGATTCCTCATTAGGTGATTCGGAATTTCCTTACTCGGTTGGCCGATCGTATCAGCAACATGTGACTGTTTCCAAACTATTCGTCCCGCCGCGAAAGGGACTGCTTGCAACTCATCCGGCTCGAAAATTGCAAACTCACAGAAAATTCCATCATCAAAGAGGAGCTTATACCCGTCCTACGTGTTGGGGAAACAGTAAGCGACAGGGCAGAGCGCGCTCAACCAGTGCAGATCCTTCAGAAAAGAGTGTTTATACCCTGGCTCCACAATCACAAAAAAGTCCAAATCGGAATAGGCGTCCAGGCGTTCGAGTTCAAGACCGACAGAGCCAATCCCAATTAACGCCAAAGTGTGGTTGATCTGTTCCAGTGAGTGACCGATTTCATCGAGGCGTTTCAGAAGTGAATTGGCTTCCATAGTGAACCCTTTCTTTGCCGACCATCCAGGTCGTTTTGCATGGCTACATTAAGCGCAATGAAGTGTAACGTACTTAATGGCTTTGTTGGGCGCATTTTTCCTTACGGACTTATTTTTCCAATAAACTCGATGACATTGGCATTCATATTTGTATGGAAGGCTTTCCTGTCGAATTGACCCGGATCCGAGCAGATTTAATAAGGCCCCAGAAGTCCGCAGGGTGTCAGAAACGAGAAATGGACAGCACCCGCAACCGAATGGAACTCAACTCTGGAACCAAGTGTTTCACGAACCAGCTCAGTATTTTTTTTGTTCTCTTCTTGTTCCATAGGTTTGGCAATTGAGGCATCTATCAGCTTGGATTAACGCGATTGACCGAGAGCAATGGCATCCCCAGATCGCGTACTTTTTTTAGCAATCCATGCAGCGCGGCCTGATCGACCACCGGGCCAGTCAAAAGTGTATTGCCGTCATCCTCCAGATTGATGGTCAGGCCCTCAAACCAGTCTGCGCGCTGGCGACCCAGATGGCCTTTGATCCTGATTTGATAGATCATTGGCTGACTTGGTATCACTTCCTGGGCTGCGTTCATTTGATATTCTTTTGTTCCATGTTGATGACGACTTTTCCACGGGCGCGTCCCGTTTCAAGATAACGGACAGCTTCGCCCGTCTTACTTAAGCGGTAACATTGATCGATAACTGGCACAATTTTGCCGGTTTCGAGCAGCGCTTTGAGCGTCAGCAAATCCTTCTGGTTTTCTGGCACCGCCGACATCAGACCAATTTTTTTACTGCCTTTTTTTGACACCCGGGGCCCCATGATCATCAGTTCTAATGCATGCGGAAGGGTTGTAAATCCAGCCACGACACAAATTCCATTGGAGTTCAATGCCCGCATAGCATCGTCAATCGAAATATTTCCTATCGTGTCAAAAATCAGGTCATAAGCTTGCTCGTTTTGGGTGAAATCTTCCTTGGTGTAATCCACGACCAGGTCTGCGCCAATCGCGCGCACCAACTCCAGGTTCCGCGTGCTGCAGACGCCAGTGACCTGCGCGCCAAATGATTTGGCGATCTGTACGGCAAACGTACCCACGCCGCCAGACGCGCCGTTGACCAATACTTTTTGTCCTGGCTGGATCTTTCCGTGGTCACGCAGTCCTTGCAGCGCGGTCAGTGCCGCCAATGGCACTGCAGCGGCTTGCTCGAATGTCAGCATGGCCGGTTTCAACGCCAATTGAACTTCATTGACAGTGACATATTCGGCAAAACAGCCCATCGCATTCAGGGGCAGGCACCCAAATACATCCTGACCGGCCTGAAACTGCGTTACGTTGCGGCCTACCGCTTCAACACGCCCCGCCACATCCGCGCCGAGCCTGGGGTTTTGGGGTTTGAAAAGTCCGTTTGCCAGGCGGGCCAAGAACGGTGTGCCTCGCATGGTATGCCAATCGGCCGGATTTACCGAGGCTGCATGAACTTTGATCAACACTTCATTTTCATCAGGACCGGGCTTTTCCACATCTTCAAGGTGAAGAACATCAGGTGAGCCATATTGTGTGTATACAATAGCTTTCATTGTAGAACCTTCCTTTTTTTAGAATGAGTGGAGTGGGCGGCAGCGAGGGTTGATTGCCCCAGCTGTATTCATATTTCATTTCAACGCTGTGTTCATGGCGGCCAGGAAAGGACGGTTAAAGCCGTGCGGATTGGGTGGGCCGGCTGCTTAGGGTTTACAGCGTATCACGAAGATATCGGGGTTCGTGATGGACCGGGTGACGATCGAGTAAAAAAGTGGACAGGCAGTTGGATGGCCGCTTGTCCACTTTGTATAGTCTCAATCGGACTTAATCAGCGCCGGTTTGGCTGGCCAGGGGGCTGCCCTTGACAAGTACGGGCTCCGATGCTGGCGCGCGGCGCTCAGTGAAGAGCGCAGTTCCCAGCCAGATCAGAGCCAACCCCACCGGTACTGCAAAGAATCGATCGTATGGGTGGTGTACCACCGAGGACAGAAACGGGGGCAATATCGTACCCAAAGCAAGCAGCGCGCCCGCCCAGCGCGGTAGGACGCCAGCCCGGAATGTAGCAATGCCAAACAGCAGGCCGCCGAGCACATATCCGACCAGCCCTGCCAGCATATAAACCGTCGGGAACGCGCCGAGGTTTACCGTGTTTGGTGCGTTGGTTACCATTTCCAGTAAGCCCTCCACAAACTTCGGCGCCAGGCTCGCCAGCACCGGTTCGATAAAGGCTTCGATGAAATGAAAGGCCAGCGAGAGCGCCCAAAACAGGCTGAAGAGGAGATAGCCAACCAGACCCAGCCTGCCGGACTTTTCCACCTGCCTGGCGAAGATCGCCGCAATGCCGAGCATGCCGAGCATGTCCATGACGATGCTCAAGTAGTGAACGATTGCCCATTGGGCGGTGGTGACCGACGAAAAAACGTCGAGTGGGTGGAATGGCTGAATAGCGATATAAATGATCCCCGCGCCGATCGGCGCCAAACCAGCCCATCGGATGACTTTCGAGCTGGTGATCGTCATCTTGTTCTCATTGACCACAGGCTTTCTGTTGATGTTCATTTGTGTTTCTCCTTTTTTTTGGACGATACGGATAAGGGTGAAAGTTTGGCTCCAGGCATCACTGCTTGTTTGCTTCAACTACATACAATATACAAAGAAACGTGGGGAGCTGTCGTCCCCACATGTGGGGATATATGTGGGGATATAAGGTGAAGTATGGTTGAATATTTCGGGGTGCCAGACAAAACAAAAGCCCTGCCTGATATGCCGTGAAATGCTGGCGTAACTGGCAGGGTAAGTGAGGTGCTTTTGTGTTGTTAAGAACTACTCGTACCTGAATCTCATTACACCAATTGAAAAGAAAATCACCGCAAACCCAAGCAAGACTCCTGCTGCGGGAAGGATGTCGATCAATCCGCCGCCACGCAGAACAAGT
>CAIVSQ010000540.1 GCA_903908605.1 uncultured Anaerolineae bacterium | reverse complement strand
GACCTGCCTCCACATGAGCCACAGGTATGTGCAGCTTAACAGCCGCCAAAGCACCCGCCAAGGTGGAGTTGGTGTCGCCATAAACCAGTACGGCGTCTGGCTTCTCATCCAGCAGAACACGTTCGATTTCGCTCAGCATGCGGCCGGTCATGGCACCGTGCGTGCCGCCATGTATCTCGAGTTGATAGGCTGGCTTCGCCATTCCAAGCTCATGAAAGAACACGTCGGACATATTGGCATCAAAATGCTGGCCCGTGTGAATAACCTTCTCGGTCAAAAAATTCGACTGCGTAATTGCATTCGAAACAACGCTCGCCTTGATGAACTGCGGCCGCGCGCCCAAGACAGTGACAATTTTTTTCATGCTTGCTTGACCGTCAGAAGATCAGCGTAAAACCCGAGCAGTTTTTTCTCTTCAACCGTCCAGTTGTAGCGATCCATCACCGCCTTCCGTCCGTTTTCACCCATACCGCGAGACTTTTGCGGATTCGAAACCAAATCATTAATTGCAGAAGCAATGGCTTTCGGGTCTAAAGGATCGGCACACAAACCAAATTCATTGCCCTCAATGATCTCGCACCAAAGTGGAAAATTTGATGCAATTACCGGCATCCCTGCCGCCATGTATTCAAACATTTTGTTGGGTTGGGCATCCACATGGTTTGGCTCAGGATGATATGGAATGAGACCCGCACTTGACTCAGCCATGATTCGCCGCACAGCAGACCGACTCACTACGCCGCGATAGTCCACCTTGGACCACCCCGGCAGTGCGCGCGTAGCCTGCTCAGTGGCACTGTCCTCGAATGCCCCAGCCAGAATAAGTTTGACATCCACATACTCAAGAGCACGTACCATTTCTTTAATTCCGCGAATTCGGCTGATGCCACCTAAATAGCAGACGGTACGTGCATCACCAATCCGTGGCACTGCATCTTCAATCTCACTTTGTAAAGGGTAATTATTGATAGCCTCCGACACCGGATTGAGGCGTGCAAAACGCGCCGTGATATATGGTGTGGCGCCCACAACACCCGACAATCGATGTGACACAAAATTCTCAAACCTCTCAAACACTGCTGAAAGCGCGGGTCTGATCCAAACCGGAATCCAGTCCCTACTCAAGAGCGAGCGCGGGACATCTTCATGACTGTCATAAACCACCTTAGCTCCCCCTCGAAGCAAAAATAGGGCTATCAGTAATATTTCCGGATCATGGAAATGATAAACACGGGCGTTGAGCTTGCGCGCCGCCGCAAGCATGCGCCAGGGACGCAGCAGCATTCTTTGAAATCGCCCTCCTGCCGCCCCAATGTCATGCACCTGCACGTCACCAACGCGCTCGTCATCAAGGCCATCGGCGACCACGTAGTGAACCTCGTAACCAGCAAATGCAAGACTGTTGCATTCCTTCAAATGGACCCTAATCTCACGGCGCCCGTGGGCGGTACTCAAATGTGCAACCCGTATCACCACGAATTCCCCACCTTCAATTCGACTCGCTCGCCCAGTCCCCTGCATGCACGCGAACCATCGACTTCGTAGCCACCAAACGGTATCTGGCTAGGATGTGGCAAATAGCCCTGAGTGTCGCCAGAACAAGAAACAATGAATTTCCTAGGAAAACCCGGAGCCTCAAGCGTCTCCAGGTGATATCGATGTGAAGGATGACGGCTCAGGACCGCGCCAGGATACTCCGCAAGCTTCTTGCCCAACGCTCCTGAGTTTGTTTCCCGTTGCCCAGACTGTAGTTGCTCCCAAAATGGTCTTGCCCTCATGAAATAGGGTGCGAATAATTCTTCGTGCTCGAAATGATCGGCAAGAAATGCCTTCGCTCTGCCCGCAGTTCGAATCGCTCGAGCAAACGGTTTTAGGTTTGCTCGAACATACAGTATTCCTGATTCCGAATGCATTTTATGAATAGACATTGATCTTTTTCCCCAACAGACGCTCCAGCTTCTTCTTAAGGACCTTGACCAAGCGGTGCCGGCTATCCCAATTCGGAAATTCGGAATAGTCGCGTCCGGGCGGCTTGAGGAACTCATCAAACTGAGCGCGGGAGATACGAAGTTTCTTGCAGAAATACGAAATATCAATTTCAAGCTCATCGGGCGCGTAGAGCGGCTCTTGCAACTTCACAAGCGCCGCATCACGCGTCATTTGCCCCGAAACAATCAGACTGGACAAGTGTGGTAACCGCTTGTCATAGCCAAACTTCTTCGGGAGATAGTGATTTTGAAACAGCTTCGTAAAAAGAGACTCCCCATGCTTACGCCCATATGAACGCCAGCCCATGGTTTTTTCCATCTCCTCTATCGCCAAATCTTTATCGTACGGCATGAAATTCAGCGGCCGTACCGTTCGCATTTTTTTAACCAGCGGGTACCAGAAGTAATATTCAAAAAAGCTAATGGTGCTGTAAGTTTTTAGAGGGCGCTCCCCAAAAGTGCGATGTATCGCTTTTAAGTTAATAGCATCCATGGCCGCACCATGCCACGCGCCAGGAAAGATACCCTCCGTGGCCAAATTACCGCCCGAAAGAATATAGCGAATGCGGTTGCTGGTGGCAAAGTGGTACAAGGCTGAAAAAAACACATGGTCCTGCGGGACGTCCTGGTTGGATATGCCTGCGCGCAAATAGGCGAGATGAAGGTCACGCATCTCCTCCCAATCAACCACATGCGTGTGAAGATCAAAATTGCAGTGCTTCACAACAGCCTCAATATTGGCGACGGCTAGTTCGCTATTCCAGCCCGCGTCGACATGCACAACCAGTGGCCGCAGCCCCCAGTCTTTGACCTTCAAAGCCAAGTATGAACTGTCGATTCCTCCGCTCAGACCGAGAATACAGTCATATTCTTGCCCTTTTCCTGCGAGGCGAATCTGGTCAGCCATGGCGGCCCATTTGCGAGCGCCCTCTTCGTTGGGAAACCATTCCCTCCTGGTGACTTCGTCAAAATGGCGGCAGTGATTGCAGACACCTTGTGGGTCAAACGTGATCGATGGATCGCTTGTGTCCATTATGCAGCGAGTACATTGTTGGTATTTTCTCATCGGACCACCCTATTATTCTTTGCCTTGTTTGTGTAAGAGGTCGCCGCAATGGGCGCATCGTATTTTTCAAAAAGGGTCGCCAAAAATAGCAACCCCACACCCGACGATACCATCGCTGTAGAGAATGCCTGCTCGGTAACCAATGCAC
This sequence comes from uncultured Anaerolineae bacterium, assembly GCA_903908605.1. GTDB lineage: Bacteria > Chloroflexota > Anaerolineae > Anaerolineales > Villigracilaceae > UBA5195. Next base: position 6,991 of record CAIVSQ010000540.1, on the reverse strand, counting down.
CATAAACAAACCCAATAAGCAAATAAGTTGGGTTTTGTGTTGATCTATACAAACGGTCCAAGCCAACGAGAAACGTTGAAATAAAAATAATGGAAAAAATATATCCTAAAAATCCATTGGCCGAAAAAGCATACAGAAATGCATTGGTATTAACATTGCTACTCGAATTTCCAAAATATTTTTCGCCAACGTAATATGTGACTTGAAATGATTGGTCTGATATGCCAGTCAACCAGCTCCAAGCCGATGGCGCGTCACTCATCAACAAATCCAAATAATACCCTTGGACCTCTGCCTGCACTGGGAAAAGTCTACGAAAACCATAGTCAGCCACAAGCGAATAATTATCGAAAAGCGACCACTCAACCAAAACGATAAAGTACAACCCGATTATCATAATAATAAAATATTTAATCAAATACGGCAAATTGTTTCGCTTCGCCAGCAAGCCTATTGAATACCCCATAAGAACATACATAACGGGCGCCTTGACACCGAGAAGCCAATAGAAAAAAACTACTGAGCCAAGAGCTATTAGAAAAAGTAGTCGCCGACCGTTAATGGCACCCTTGAACGCAAGGTACGGAGCTAAGCCATTCATGCACATGCCTAAAGCATAGGCTATCAAGCTACCGGCGGAGTAGAGCTCTCGCCCTTCTAATCTACGGTCGGATGAAGTAATGATATCAAAGCCCGCACTTGCCGGCGAATTAACATATGAAAAAATAATTACCGCAAATAATATTCCGAGAAGAGCTCGCTCGATAATAATTGATGGAACAACGCCACGCCATGTAATTTTAGGTATTAAATATTGAAGCGCCCAGATCGCCAATAATGGAAAAACAATAATTAACGATGAAGGTAACAATATGGAGTTATTTATTTTGCCAGATGTCGAGGTAAGTGCAAAAAATGAAATAACCGGAATGGCAGAGTAAAAAATCACAAAAAAATCTGATGGGTTTCCCTTTATGCGAGACGCCATTAAGGCCATAAGTGGCAGAGTAATAACCAAGATCACCCAACCGGCAGAAGTCATTTCCCATGGCTGCATTCCAATATACGCATTTTCCTCGACTAGTTGAAAATCATATGTGTGAATCATTACCCAAGCATAAATAACGTAAAGAAAAACCATGCTGAGGAATTTATTGCGGCGCAGAACAGGCTTTTGCAGCTTAATGTGTTGGTTCGCGATCATCTAGATTACTATGCCGGTAGGGTAGTTAATCAGAACAGCCCTATGTTTGCCGTAGAATACAAACATGCTTCCGGCAGAAACTGCCGATGCACCACTTTCTCTCATGGCCCTGCGCATGTGATCCAGCGTTCCCGCACCTCCACAGGCCACCACGGGCACGTTTACTTTGGCACTCACTTTTTTTATCAACTCTATATCGTAGCCTTGCATTTGACCATCACGGTCAATGCTAGTTAAAAGGATTTCACCGACGCCAGCCTGTTCGAGAGAAGCGGCGTGGTCTTCGGGCTTCAGTCTGGTATCTACCGTCCCTGATTTTATGAATACACGGTGCCCGCCTAACAAGGTTTTTTTTGCATCGATGGACCCCACTACCGCCTGGCTTCCAAAAACATCTGCAATCTCCCGGATGAAATTCGTTGACTCGACCGAAGCTGAGTTGATCACCACTTTTTCTATTCCACACCGGATCAGCTTGCGGGCTTGAGCCAAGGTCCTGATGCCACCACCGTAGGCCACGGGCATGAAACACTCACCCGCAATTTCTGCAGCGAGTTCGAAGTCCGGTTCCCGACCTTCGCGAGAAGCGTCTATGTCAAGAATTACAAGTTCGTCAACCTCTTTCTCGCTGAATATACGTACAGCGTTGACCGGGTCGCCCACATAGACAGGTTCCTGGAATTGCTTTGTTTTTACTAGCCCATGACCATGCAATAACAGGCAGGGAATTACGCGGGCGCGAATCACAATGGCCTCCCCGCGAACTGCGCGAGAAGTTGCTTTCCGAAACGATGGCTCTTCTCCGGGTGAAATTGCACGCCGACAATGTTGTTTTTCCCTACCGCTGCAGCAAACTCAATACCGTAAGTTGCTGTCAGCAGAACGTCCTCAGGACGCGCTGGCGCGAGATAATAGCTATGAACAAAGTAAAACCGTGCGTCCTCGCTTAATGTCTCGAAGACTGGATGATGAGTTGCAGATTTTTTGACATGACACCAGCCCATGTGGGGTACACGCAAATCGGGCAGGTTTGGAAAACGCTTTACCTGGATATCCATCCAACCCAGCCCCACTTCGTTTCCTTCTTCGCTGCCATGACCCAGCATTTGCGCGCCCACACAGATACCGAGGAGGGGAGTTTTTTCGCTCAGCACTCTTTCATTCAGCAAAGGAATCAGGCCGGTGGCGCGCAAGCCTTGCATGCATGCATCAAAAGCCCCATTACCCGGCAGAATTATCTTCTCAGCTCGCATGATCTTTTCAGGATCTGCCGTAATTTCGCAACTCACCCCCAAGCGTTTGAGCATGTTGGCTATGGCAGCAAGGTTTCCAATTTCATAATCAACAATGGCAATCATGTCTGCTTACCTTTGCTGTAGTGATAGGAAAGAACAGCATAAACGACATATAAAAGGCTGTATCCAGCCGAGTAAAATTTAATGGATTCCTCAAAGCTTGTAGGCAGCATAAAAGAGAGCAACGTCATTGCAAGCAAGGCGCACTGCCAGACCAAGTCGACTTGCTGCTTTCTTGCGATATAAAATACGTAGCTGAGAGGGCTGGCTACAAAACGCAGCGCAAACATGGGCATCAGCCAGATGGCGATAATACCAGCCTGGCGCCAGGGTTCGCCAAATGCCACAACAAAAAGGCGCTCCGCAAAGACCATGACTCCGAGCGCCAAAACGCCACCCCCAGTAGCCAACAACCAGAAGGTACGCGCATACTCCCCCTTGCAATGGCCTCGGTCGCGATAGCTGCTAGCGGCGCTTCGTTTGAATACATCCAGTACGGCGGCACCCAATAGCCCGATCGGTGCGCCCAGTACTCGCACAGTCAAGGCAAACAAGCCGCTGGCTTCCGCCCCAAACCGGCTGGCTATTAGAAGGAGAGGCAATTGTCCGGAAGCCGCATTGATGGTATCTGCCGGCAACGCCAGCATTGGAAAGCGCCACTGATTCCGCCAGAAGGCCCTAAGACTTGCCCCAAATTCCGCTTTACCGATTATGGTGAAGGGATTGATGGGCATAAAGTACATGGCGAACCCTATGCCCGCTACAAGACCAAGCACGTGCCCAAGCAACATGCCATAGGCCGTCGGCGAGATAAGGCCCGCACCAATTTGCGTGGCCGTCACCACAAACGCCTGGGAAATTCGTATCCAGGACAATCCGCGGTAATTCCCTTCGGCGGCTGCCCATGCTTGCCAAGTATGAGTCACGCCAACAAGCAATGTGGCCGGCACGAATAAAATCACCATGGCGGGTTTGACTTGATCAAGCAGTCGGGATGAAAAGTAAACGGTCACCGCAACAAGGGAAAAAAACAGGCTCACCAGAAAAATCGTCCCTAGCGTAACAATCATGGCAAATCTTCGGGGCGCCCCGTCTGCTTCTACCGCCAGAGTCATCTCGAAACGCCCGGTGACAACCACTGCTGCCATCATCACCATTCCTAACCAGGCCGAAAACAGTCCGAACTCTGCGGGCGCATAGATACGCGCGATCACGAGGGAACCAAGCAGTGGTATAGACTGCGCGGCCACTGTACCTGTCAGTACCACGCCGATATTTCTCCAGAAAACTCTGATCGTGGAAGGGCCTTCAGCGTGCGACGTCATTTCTCGCCCCCCCCCTCAAGGGCAGCTTTCAGGATTATTGGCGCAACCCTTCTGGAACCTGTCACGCTCAGGTGATTGTCATCAGCATAGAGAAGCTGATTGTCAATAAAAGCGGAGCATCCACCGTCATTGCAAAAAACCTGCTCAGCATCAATGACTTGCATAAAAGGGGCAGTGTCAGCGAGACCAGAAACTTGAGCTCTGTAAGACTGCATTCGACCTCGGTAAACTTCATATTCAACATTGCACTTATAAGTTTGCAGAGTCAGCGTCAATGGCCGCCCCAGACAGTTCTGGGCAGGAGCTCCCAGTTCTGGCACCTGCAGCAGATATGAAACACGGATCCCTCGTTGATAAAGTTGCACGGCCGTGTTACGTAGGCCATCTGCAAAGATCTTCCCGGGATTCGATTTATTCTGTTCAATGGGAGGAGGCACGGTAGTTATCGGCGGATAGTTATAACTGGCCTCCACGGGCCCAAACCCCGTCCCCGTCAGGTACTGGGGACCACGCGAAGCAATAACAACGCTGACAATACGCGTGTCATTGCGCACTGCGTCGACTATTGTTTCAATACTTTGCGCGCAAAGTTGTCGCTCCGCCGCATTGCGACCCGTGACCGCGCCCACGAACGGCGGACAGCCCGAGTTCGCCAGTAGCAAGGTACCATAACCTTCTTTTTCGGCCAACTCTGATACCCCTGGGAACAAGACATGAGCATGTGAATCTCCGATAAGTCCGATCATCTGCTTACTGGGATTGTGCTGCCGGCAATATACCGGTGCGCGCCCCGGCGGGAAAAGACCCCGGCAGGACTCGTCAGACGCAGGCTCACGCTTCATTTGCTCTTCGGCAGTTTTGATATAGCGTACAGCAGGACGATCGGGCAGACCATAAGACTCTGCCACGCCAAACGATGCCAAGAGCAGCACAACCATGGTGCTGCCGAGGCCAACAACTACTGGAGCTGGACGAACTGTGCGCGAGTGACGCAGCGGCTGTTCGATGAATCGATTCGTCAGCACAGCGAGCAACAACGCGGCGCCTGCACCGAACCACACGAGCGCTTCAGCCGGTGCACCGGATTCCATGATGCGAATGTACGACAGCAGAGGCCAGTGCCAAAGATAGAGCGGGTAACTGATCAATCCAATCCAGACCAGGGGTTTGAGCGCAAGAAAGCGGCTCCCGATCGAACTACTTCCGCTGGCGATCAGCGCAGTAACACCTATCAGGGGAATGAGAGTTGTTACGCCGGGGTAAGGAGCCTTGCCGCTAAACAAGAAAAGTGCAGAAACGATGGCAGACAAGCCTACAAACGAGAACAAGTGACGAACCAAGGAGTGATCCAGCCTGGAAGGTAATGCATTGACTCCGAATCGGTGGTGGCAATAGGCCAGCGCAGCGCCGAGGAGGAGTTCCCAGAATCGAGCAAGCGGGTGGAAGTAGAGTGCGTCAAGGTTGCGACTGGCGAGATGAACGGCGAAAGCGAAGGAGCCAGCAATCAGAATTCCGATGGTCAAGCCGATACGCCAGCGAAAGCGCCCAAGCACAATAAGCAAAGCTGGCCACACAAGATAGAACTGTTCCTCGACGGAGAGTGACCAAAGATGAAGCAAGGGCTTGGAGTCAGAGGCAACGTCGAAATAACCAACCTCGTTCATTAGCTGGAAGTTGAGCAGGAAGGCAATGGCCGACGATGCGTTCTTGCCCAGCCGTCGGTATTCATCGGCAAAAAGCGCAAAAGCCCCGAATACCAAGGTCGCCAGCAGCACGACTGCGAGCGCGGGGAAGAGGCGACGAATCCGACGCGCATAGAAATCGGTGAAACTGAACGTACCCGCCGTCTGCTCGCGAAAAATGATGAGTGATATGAGATAGCCCGAGATCACGAAGAAAATGTCCACACCAAGAAAGCCCCCTGGCAGACTCTGGGGGCTGACGTGGTAGAGGACGACGCTGAGCACAGCCAGCGTACGCAGGCCATCTATATCGGGCCGATACTTGAGGGCGTTCACTCTAAAAACAAGCCGCGCTTACGCCGCCTGATGCGTGCGCAGAATTTCGGAGATACGCGTCTGATCCACCATGACCAGTTCTGGACTCATGGGTAAGCTCATTACTTGCGCCGCTACTTCATCGCCGACAGGCATTTTGGCACCAGCGTCAGCCACAGCCGGCTGTTTGTTCAATGGAATCGGATAATGCACAGCGGTTGGGATACCAGCTTGCTTGAGCTTTTCCTGCACGGCATCCCGCTCCTGCAATCGAATGGTGTACTGCGCCCAGGCGCTGGTGTTATGTGGCTCTATATACGGGGTGGTATTGATGCCGGCCTCGTTCAGCAGTTTGGTGTACTGCGCGGCCACTTGCTGGCGCAAGGCCATTTCTTCATCCAGCACGCTGAGCTTGGGCAGCAGAATGGCGGCTTGAAGGGTGTCGAGGCGGCTGTTCACGCCGACACGGATATGGTGATAACGGCGATCTTGGCCGTGGCGGGCGATCTGGCGGATGACTTTGGCCAGCTCGTCGTCGTTGGTGAAAATGGCCCCGCCATCGCCGTAGCACCCTAGGGGTTTAGTTGGGAAGAAGCTGGTGCAGGCAATAGCGCTGAGATTGCAACTTTTTCGCCCCTTATAAGTCGCACCAAAACTTTGTGCAGCATCTTCAATAACGGGGATACTGTGCTTAGCAGCAATAGCATTGATTTGATCAAAATCTGCGCACTGCCCATAAAGACTTACCGGAATAATTGCCTTTGTTTTTGGCGTAATCGCTGCCTCAAGTAGATCTGGATTCAAGTTATAGGTGCGCGGATCAATATCAACGTACACAGGTTTGGCGCCCAAGAGGGCAACCGTTTCGGCAGTGGCAATATAAGTAAAGCCAGGCGTAATTACCTCGTCACCGGGGCCAATACCCAATGCCATCTGAGCTATTTGCAAGGCATCAGTTCCATTGGCTACACTGATGCAGTACTTGGCACCAGTGTAGGCCGCGAGCTTTTCTTCTAGCTCAACTACCTCGGGACCCAAAATATATTGGCCGTGGTCAAGCACACGCTGTATTCCCGAGTCAATTTCTTTTTTAAGCCGCAGATACTGGCTTTTAAGATCGATAAATTCCATAGAGGGTTATTTGAGCTCTTTAATCAAGGTTGAACCATT
>CAIVSQ010000539.1 GCA_903908605.1 uncultured Anaerolineae bacterium | reverse complement strand
TTCACCAAATAAAGGCGCTACCGGCAAGATGGTTAATTTAAATGGCAGGTCACTCCGGGTGGGCGGTGGCACGGTGTCAGTTACCACAATTTCGCTAATTTGCGGCACGCTAGCCAGTCGGCTGAGGGCAGGACCCGAAAACACGCCATGCGTGCAAATTGGGATGATTTCTTGAATGCCAGCCTTGGCCAGGGCCTGGCTGGTTTCTACCATTGAACCGGCCGTGGAAATCTCATCATCATAGATGAGTGCTCGTTTGTATTTGTTCAACGTACGCCCTGAGAAGCCTGTGATGCGCACCTTGGTATCGCTGACACGTTCCTTGTTGGTGGCAATGATTGGCAGTTGGTTCATATCTGCAAAGCGGGCTGCGGCCTTGGCATGACCCATATCCGGTGAGACGACGATGGTACCAGACAGGTCTCTTTCATGAAAATAGCGCGCAATTTCGGTGCGGGCAGTCAGAACATCGGTGGGAACACTAAAAAAGCCCTGGACCTGTGGCGAGTGCAGTGTCATGGTCATAACGTGGCTCGCGCCTGAAGTTGCCAGCAGGTTGGCCACTAACTTGGCGATGATGGAAATACGAGGGGCGTCTTTTTTGTCGGAGCGGGCGAATGAATAATAGGGGATGATGGCGTGCACAGCGCGAGCGCCCGCGCTTTGGGCTATATCCAGCATGATCAGCAATTCAAGCAAATGTTCGCTGACCGGTTTTACCAGGGATTGGACAATGAAGACGGTGCGAGATCGGACACTAGCGCCGAGTTGTACCTCGGTACAATCGTTGCTGAAACGTCGGAAATTGGTTTTTTCAAGGGGAATGCCAAGGTAGTTGGCGATACCCTGGGCAAAGGCCGGGTGTGATTGCCCGGAAAAGATGCGGACATCCTGTTCGTCGATATTGTGGTTGCTCATGAAAGCTTACCTCATTATGAATGAATATGCCCTCAGACACGATTGCTGCGTTATTTCACTATGATGGCGGAGGCGATTTTTTTTTACCTATAGACGAACCCCTCAGCGCTCAATCATCTGAACGCTGAGGGGTTGGAACCAGACCTATGCCAGGGAATTCAGGTAATCGAGGAAGAGCCGTACCCCAAAGCCCATGCCACCCTTGGGGCAATAAGGCATGTCTTTTTCGGCTTCCATCATGCCGGCGATGTCCAGGTGCGCCCAGGGGGTGGCATCTGTGACAAATTGCTGCAGGAAAATTCCACCGATGGTGGAACCAGCTTTGCGGCCGCCAGAGTTCTTAATGTCGCTATCGGTACCTTTGATCTGTTCAAAATAATCTTCGTCCAGCGGCAAGCGCCAAACGCGTTCAAAAGTCTTCTCACCCGATTTGAAGAGCGCATCAGCCAATTCATCGTGACTGGAGAGCAGCCCGGCGCGAACGGTGCCAAGGGCGACGACTACTGCGCCAGTCAGCGTGGCGATATCGATCATGGCACGGGGTTCAAAGGTTCTCTCGGTATATGTCAGGGCATCTGCCAGTACCAGGCGGCCTTCGGCATCCGTACTGATAATTTCAATGGTCTTCCCGTTCAGGGCTTTGAGGATGTCATCGGGCCGGTAAGATCCGCTCGAGATCATGTTTTCGGCGGCGGCGATAACACCCACCACCGGAACGGAAATCCCCAGGCGGGCGGCTGCCACCAGGGTGGCGATGACGGTCATACCGCCGGATTTGTCATACTTCATCCCGACGATGCCTTCAGTGGTCTTGAGCGAATAGCCGCCGGTGTCCATCGTCAGGGCTTTGCCAACAAGTGCCACAGGTTTTCCGCCTGTCTTTCCGGCGTGTTCAAGAATGATCAGCCGGCTGGGAGTTCGTGAGCCCTTTCCAACCGCCACGATGGCGCCTGCGCCTAATTCGGTTAACTGCTGGTCATCCAGCACGGTGCATTTCAGGCCAATTTCGGCGGCGATTTTTTGCACTCGTTCCACCAGGCTGACCGGGTTGATGACATTGGGTGGTTCGTGGGCCCATTCGCGCGAAAGGTTAACGGCTTCAGCGGTGATGGTCGCTTTCTGCAGGCAGTCTTGCAGTCCGGCATCATCCATGCCGCTGCCCGCTTCGATCAGCAGGCTGAGCGAAGTGGCGGTATTTTCGCGCTTGGATTTGTATTGATCAAAATTGAAGGCACCCAGGAGCAGCCCTTCCACAAACGCGGTCAGGGCGGTATAGGGCGGCATGCCAGTCCCCACCAGCGTGTTCAACTCTACACCGGCGACGCTGACTGTGTTCTTGGAGAGCCATTTGGCCAGGGAGCCGCCAGCGCGGCGGATCATTTCGGCGGAGAGCTTATTTTGTGATCCCAATGAGAGCAGCGCTTTGCCGTCAAGCAGGCGGATATCGCCGGCATCTTTCCCGGCGGTTTCCAGGGTGACAGTTTCGGGGGCCAGAACCGGGCGAACCAACAGCCCGTTGAATTCTCCGGCGTGTTTCAGGTTGATGTTGATGCTCATTTTTATACCTCTTAGTAAAAGAATGGGATAAAGAACTTGGATTTCCGTGCGTATTCTTTGAAATTAGCGTAACGCTGCAGGGATCGGTCTTTTTTAAGCATGTTGGGCCACCAGATGATCACTATAAAAAGCAGGATCACCACCATGGGCAGCCAGTGCATGGCCAGCAGGCTAAAACCCGTGTAAATCAGCAGCTCACCAAAATAATTGATGTTGCGTGTTCTGCTGAGCAGTCCATCGGTAATGAGGTTGCCCGGGTTGTACTTGAGTTCAATATATTTTTGCATATCAGCCGAAAAGTGCAGGAAGACGCCCAAAACATACATGCAAACACACAGCGCCAGTAACCAGGCGGGTGCGTTGGTACCGCGCGAGGTAATCAGGAAAGGGCTGATCCAGTAGAGTGATAATCCCATCCAGATGTAAAGACCGTACCATAGGCTGCTTGGGTTTTCCCACTGCCGGTCGGGGAAGATGCGGCTTTTTAAGACCCACAGGATGCCATACGTGCCATGCAGTGAGAGGTAGATCCAGGCGGTTGTATTTTGCCATTGGTTGTAGATGGCCATCAGAACGAAGATGGCGGCAAATGTTATCCCTTTGTGGGTATCAATAAAGAATTTTTGCTTCACCGGGTATATCCCTTTGCGGATTTTTGGGATTGGGAAATTAGAATTTTGACGATCCTATTGTAGCAGAAACCATTGTGCGCTGGTTGGAAATGGATAAAAAAATGGACAGGCAGTCGTTTCTGACTGCCTGTCCATTTTGTGATAGAAAATATTACTAGCTCTTGAGGAAATCTTCCAGCGCGCCTTTGCTGATGCGATAAGCGCTACCGATCTTTTTGGCCTTCAAGTCACCAGCACTAATTGCAGCAATGACATCCTCTTCTGCCACACGCAGGATGGCCGCAGCTTCGCTGGGGGTCATTACTTCGGACATACCAGCTGGGGCAGTTGTATTGGATGCGGGTGCCTGTTGTTGCTGTTGTTGGGGCTGTTGCATGCCACCCTGCAGGGCCTGGCCCATCAGGTTGCCGATGCCGATGCCAGCGCCGATGCCGGCAGTCAGGCCCGCGCCACCACTGGGGTTGTTGGCAGCGTCGCGCATGGCGTCTGCAGCCTGCAGTTGGGTGTAGACATTCATATCCAGCATGCCCATATCGCGCAGCTCCTGGGCCGACTTGTCAGAGGGTTTGAGGTTGCCGATATAGAAGGTTTTGAGAGTCAAGCCAAGGGCAGCGAAATCATCCTGGGCCTTGGCGCGTACGCCGGCACCCAATTCCTCGGTCAGACCGATCAGTTCCAGCACGCTGCGCTTGGCGCCGGTTTCACCCAGCAAGTCCTGCAGCTTGGAAAGCAGTACGGTCCGTACGCGCTCTTCAATTTCTGTGGTGCGGAAAATGGCCTGCTTGCCGACGATATTGGTGACGAATAATTGCGGGTCGCTGACCTGGTAGGAATAGGTACCAAAGCCCTGCAGCAGTGCAACGCCCAGGCCAACACCAGGATTGCGGACAATGATTGGTTGGGGAGTGCCCCATTTCTTGTTTGCGAATTCCTTTAATGAGACGAAGTACACTTCGGCGGGGAAGGGTGTGCGATCATTGAAAGCCTTGCCGATAAAATCGATCACTTTGGGGACGTTGGCCGTAACAAGGGTGTGCATGCCCGGGCCAAATACATCAAGCGCCTGTCCGTTGCGGAAGAATACGGCTGCCTGACCATCGCGAACGATTAATTGGGAACCGATTCGATAGTCGCCGATACTGCTGTCATCCGGAAAGCGGTGAACAATTTCATCCACCATTTCGTTACGATATTCAATTACATCAAAAATTCTGGCCATGTATGTCTCCTTTTGACCTGGGTTTATCTAAAATATTATAGTCCATGCGAAAGCGACTTACAAGCAAATATACGCAGGATGCGGAAAAAAGTTGTCAACCCTCGATAAGTCGTGTACCGCAAGCCTGGCAGAAAAGGGCGTCAGAAGTGTGTGCGCGGGTGCACTTTGGGCAAATTCGCGGCAGGTTCACGGGTAGGGCGGCACCACAGGATGAACATAGTTCCAATTCCGGGTGATTGGCTGTTCCGCAAAATTCGCACACTTTGGGGTTGGCCGGAGCATTTTTTTCGCCAGCTAATGAGCGCGTTAGTGCACAAATATCGTTGATTGCATTCCATAACTGCGGGGCTATATTTTCCTGGCCCAGTTCGCCAATTACATCTGGGAGCAGTGCAAGGAGTGAAATCGGGTTGGATGCAGCCCGCTCGACCATTTCGGCCGCATCGGCCGATTTATCCAACCATGTACGATCGCGGCTCATGGTGACGAGCACACCACCGCTTGTATCGGTAATGTGGACACTGACCGGGGTGCCGTGCTTTGATCCGATCTGGATTAGCGCGGTCTCGCCCTGGTTTTGAATGTGACTGTGGTGTTGACGATCATTGAAGCGAGCTGCAAGCTGGTCTGCCAGAGCTGTGGCGCTAATTTCACCGTGAAACATGCGTTGATTTGGAGCAGGCATGTTGAAACCTAGGCTTTTTCCTTCATCATTCTGCCCGAGCCTTCATTACGCAGCATCAGGATTTCGGCCAGGATGCTGACAGCTATTTCCTCGGGTGTTTCGGCCTGTAATTCCAGCCCAATCGGTGAGTGGATGCGGGCGATGGCTTCTTCGCTGACACCGTTTTCAAGCAGGCCTTTGACGGTCATCGACCATCGCCGGCGGGAACCGATTACGCCAATGTAAGCGGCGCGCGAATCGAGCAGGGCCGGCAGCCCGGGTACATCTGTGTTGACACCACGGGTTGTCAGGATCAGGTAGGTCTGGCGGTTGATATTGGCTTTTTGAGGCAGGTCAGACATGGTCACCGGGTAGAACTCATCTGCATCCGGGTTCATTTCTGGGGTGCAAAATTCACTGCGGTCATCCGAAACTGCCACGCGGAAGCCAAGCCATTTTGACAGGTGGGCAACTGCCTTGCCAACATGCCCGCCACCGATCACAATGATCCTGGGTGCTGGTAAATAAGGTTCCACAAAGACCTCCACCTGCCCGCCGCACAGACCTGGGTCGCCGCGGCTTGGGTCGGTCATTGAATAACTGAGATTGCGCGGCTTGCCATCGGTGATGGCGATCCAGGCTTCGTCCAGTACGCGGTGTTCCAATTCGCCACCGCCAACCGTACCGGTGAAATCGCCATTTTCAAACACCAACATTTTGCTACCGACATGCCGTGGTGTAGAGCCCTTGGCAGAGGTAATGGTGCAGAGCGCGAAACTTTCTCCGCGCTCTTGCAGTTCAGCCATGAGTTGAAATAAGTTTTTGGTCATTTTTCCAGCAGGCTTAGAATGGCCGGCAGAAGCTGTTTCTTGCGCGAGACTACGCCAGGTGCGTCACGTGTGCCATCCGGCAGGGGTGGGAAGGGCAGCTCCTCAAGAATGGGGGGCACCGGGTTGGAGATGAACAGGCGGCTTGTACCGCGCACAACGTCTGTAACCAGCAGCACGGTAAAATCCAGGCCGCGTTTATCGCGCATGTCATCCAGGGCGGTCTGCAGATTGGCCTGGTGTTCACGAATTTGCATCAGGTCGGTTACTTCGGCCTGGGCCACGGCGAACTTAAAGCCACCACCTTCGTATGGTTTGATATCGGTGTTGACGATATCGTTTGGATCGCGGTTGGAGAGCCCGGCACCAGCAGAGAGGACTGCCATACCAAAGCTCTGGATGGTTTCTCCCTTGAGTGGACCGCTGCCAACAAAAGCCCAACGGGCAAGCCGTTCGGCGGCTTGTTTGTCGCGTGCGGTTGTGGTCGGGGAAGTCAGAATCAGTGTATCTGCCAGCAGCCCTGAGAGCAAAATACCTGCCAGCGCAGGTGGTATGGAAAAACCGGCTTCGGCTGCTGCTTCTGAAACCATTGTGCTGGTGGAGCCGACCGTATCCACCGTAAACTTGATCGGTTGGTGGGTGTATGGGTTGCCCAGGCGGTGGTGGTCGAGAATCTCGAGCAGTTCAGCTTCCTCGAGGGCGGCGATGGCCTGCCGGGGTTCATTGTGATCGACCAGTACGATGCGCAGCCGCGGTGGGTTAAGCAAACCACGTTGGCTGCAAACGCCGATGTAATGCCCGGTCTCATCCACGACAAAGAAGTCATTCCGTTCTTCGCGCAGGATGCGGTTGAGAGAATCACGGATGTGGGCATTGTATTGGAACTTGGGCACATCCATATCGGCTGCATCGCGGCAGGGGGCGGACATGATATCCACAATGCGTTGGTCACTCATATCCAGGCGAGCGCCCACCACCTTTTGAAAAAAATTGAACAGGCTCAGACCGTTGATCATGCCGAGAGGTTTGCCATCTTCACTGACAATGGGTGCCAGACCACCTGTGCGGCTGGCAAGTAACCAGGCTTCGGTCAGGGGCGTATTGGGCAGCACGGTATCGAGCTGGCGCATGACGGATTCAAAGCGCGGTGAGGCGTCGGTCATCAGGAGGGGCGCTTCAAGTTCAAGCCGCTTGAGGATCCATGAGGTTTGAGGGTTGAGCGCGCCTGCTCGCGAGGCAATCGCGTTAACGCCATCGCGTTGGCGCAAAAGCCAGGCATATCCGAGCGCCGAGGCAATTGAATCCGTGTCCGGATTGATATGCCCGGTGACGTAAATGGTATCGTTTTTGTTGAACATTAATAATAGCCTTTCAAATAGCAGGGCAGGGGCCAGGCCAGCGCGAGCTAAACAGAAATACCCTTGTTTTTTTGAATTGCGCGCCATATACGTTCTGGTGTGGCGGGATTTTCATCCACGTTAGCGCCAATTGCATCCAGGATGGCGTTACCGACTGCGGGGGCTACCCCGTCCATCGGAATTTCGGCTACGGCCTTGACCCCAAAGGGATGGCTTGGCTCAAAGGTTTCGACGAAAATGGTCTCAATCTCGGGTGTCTCGTCGGAGCGGAAGATATGGTAATCGCCCAGGTCGCGTTCGCGGGCTACACCCTTGGCGTCATAGCGCATTTCTTCGCAGACGGCATATCCCAGAGCCTGGATCATACCACCTTCAATTTGCCCGGAAGCGGTCAATGGGTTGATAATGATGCCGGAATCGACCGCCATGACCAGTCTATCAACGGTTATGCTGCCGGTCTCGGTATCCACGGTTACCTCGGCGAACTGAGCACCAAAGGGAGGTGGTGAAGAAGGAGAAACGTACGAAGCAGTGGCCATGATTTGGCGCTGTTCGTTGTGGTGCAAGGTGTCCAGGGCGATCTCAACCAGGCTGACCGAGCGTCCATCCGGAGCATAGGCCTGGCGATTTTCAAGTCGAATGTCATCTGGTTGGCAGGGTATGCCTTCGCCGGTGTTAAGCAGTTTGGCTGCACGGGTCTTGATTTGCCCCGCGACATCCTTAGCGGCGTTTGTGACGGCTGTTCCTGAGACATAGGTGGTGGATGAGGCGTAAGCGCCCTTATCGAATGGTGTGAAATCGGTATCAGATGAATAGGCGATCATATCATCGACCGGTACACCCAGTACTTCGGCGGCCATTTGAGCCAGGACGGTATCTGAACCCGTACCAAGATCAGTAGCGCCGATCAGCAGGTTGAAGGAGGCGTCGTCGTTCATCTTGATCGATGCGCCGCCCATGTCCAAGTAGGGGATGGCGGTGCCCTGCATGACCATGGCTACGCCAATACCCTTGCGCTTGGTCGATTTAAGCGGGTCTGCGGAGCGGTGCCATTCCTCGTTACCAAATTTATCATCCCAACCACTTGCGGCACGGGCGTGAGCCACGCACTGTTCCAGGCCGACAGTGTGGACGATCTCTGGTCGTGGTTCGCGGCCTTCGTTCCAGGCTGTGCTAAAGGGGTGATATTCGCCGGCATGAATCGCGTTTTTCAAGCGGAAATCGAGTGGGTCAAAGCCCATGGCACGTGCGATTTTTTCCATGTGCCGGTCGAGTGGCCAGTAACCCTGGGGTACACCATACCCGCGGAAAGCACCAGCGGGTGGTGTATTGGTATAAACCACATCCGCGTAGAAACGGATATTGGGGGATTCGCGGTATTTGCCATCGCCCACGTACAGGCCCATGGATTTATGACCGGTGTTGCCGGTTACGGTTAGCGCGTGACAACCATAAGCGCCGGTATCAGAGAGGGCAACCATTTCGTTGGCTGTAATGGTGCCATCATTCTTGACACCGGTCTTCATGCGCACACGCATGGGGTGGCGGGAGCGCGCGCCAATGAATTCTTCTTCGCGGGAATATTCATACAGCACGGGGCGCCTGGTTGCAATTGTCAGGTGAGCGGCCACATCTTCCATCAGGACTTCCTGTTTGCCGCCAAAACCACCGCCAATACGCGGCTTGATCACGCGGATGCGCTTGATGGGCAGACCCAGGACGGGCGCCATCAGGCGGCGAACGTGGAAGGGGACCTGGGTGGAGGTGCGTATGACCAGCCGGTCGTCTTCATCCCAGTAAGTCAGGCAAACGTGGGGTTCGATGTGAGCTTGCTGAACCTTGGGAACTTCATATTCTGCTTCGAATATCTGATCCGCTTCGCTGAAACCTGTGTCGACGCTGCCAATGTCAATGCGAATTTCAGCTGCCAGGTTTTTAGCCGGGTGCGATCCGGCGAAGTTGACATACTCGGGTTCATCGTGGATACGGATGGCACCTTCGCGCATGGCATCGGCCATGTCAATGATCGCATCCAAAACCTCGTACTCAACGTCGATCAGTTTGAGGGCTGCCTCCGCGATGGCGGGAGTTTCGGCAGCAACAAAGGCCACCCGGTCTCCGACAAAGCGTACCTTGTTGTCCAAAGAGAATGCATCCAACGGCCCCGGGATCGGGTCGGATTGGCCGGCAGTGGAGTACACCACGCGCGGAAGATCTTGCCAGGTGAGTACGGCTGCCACACCAGGGAGGGCCTTGGCTCGGCTGGCGTCAATCGTTTTGATCCTGGCATGGGCGTGCGGGGAGCGCAGTACGCGTGCATAGAGCATGCCACGTGGCTCGACATCGGCGGCGAAGGCGGGTTTGCCCTGCACCAATTTGATAGCATCCAGTTTTTTCTCTGGCTTGCCAACGGTGTGGTAAGGTGAGTGCCCGGGCGAGATGACGATTTTGGGCATGACGCGGGTTTGTACGTTGCCGCCATCGGTGGAAGGATCATCATGACTTGGCTGGGTGGGTTGAATCCAACTCCAACCCTGGTCTGGTTCGGCAATTGTATCGCCGCGCAGGACGGCCGCAGCGCGCTTGATGGCCTGGACGGGTTTGGCGTAACCGGTGCAGCGACATAAAACCCCCGAAATGGCTTCGCGGATTTCGGTATCGGTCGGGTTGGGGTTGTTCTCCAGCAGTACTTTGGCGGCTAAAACCTGGGCGGGAGTACAGTACCCGCATTGAATCGCACCGCTTTCCACAAACGCTTGTTGGATGGGGTGCAGCCCGCTCGTTTTTCGCCAGCCTTGTTCTGGATGTTCACCCAGGCTTTCAATGGTGACAACCAGGTGACCTTCTGCCTGGGCAGCCAGCATCAAGCTGGAGTTTACCGGCCTGCCATCCAGGACGACGGTATCGGAGCCACTCAAGCCTTGCTCATCCCCAAATTTCACACCGTAATATCCCAGGCGGCGCAATACAGAGAAGAGAGTTTCGCCAGGAGTGCAATCAACTTCATGGTTTTTGGCATTTATGGTCAATTGGAGTTTCATAATGGTTCTTTCCGTTGAATGGATTGATTGGTTAATTTTCAGGTGAATCACCGGCAGTTGCCAGTCTGTTTCTAATTTGCCGGCGCAAATCATCGAGGATGATTTGTTCGCCGTGTTCATTTTTTATGCACCAGGTTTCCCAGCCGTTGGCCGGCCGGCCTTGCAGCACGTGCCTGGCGGCGCTGTGGATGGACCCGGTAAATTCACTGCAGACAATCTTCCCATCAGCACGCACGGTGGCGGTGATGGTCTCGTCGCTCTTTAGCCAGAGGATCTGCCCGGGTTGCAGCAGGCCGTTTTCCAGCAGTGAGCCAAAGGGTATGCGCGCCTCGCGGCGTTTTTCAACCGAGTGAAGCGCTTCGCTGCTGGATGCTTGCGTTGCTTCAATACGAATACGGGCTACATCAATATATTTTTCATCTTTCTCGATGCCTATCCAGCTACGACCGAGTTTTTTTGCGACTGCACCGGTTGTGCCAGAGCCAAAAAACGGGTCGAGTACCAAATCGCCGGGGTTGCTGCTGGCCAGCAGAACACGGTAGAGCAGGCCTTCAGGTTTTTGGGTGGTGTGCGCTTTTTCTCCGTTGACCCGCAGGCGCTGTCGACCAGTGGCGAGCGGAATGGTCCAGTCTGAGCGCATTTGCAGGTCATCATTCAGCGATTTGAGTGCCTGGTGATTGAAGGTGTAGCGTGCACCACGTTTCTTCTGAGCCCACAGTAATGTTTCATGCGCATTGGTGAAGCGCACCCCGCGGAAATTGGGCATTGGGTTTGATTTGATCCAGATAACATCGTTCAGGATCCAGAAATCCAGGTCTTGCAGGATGGCACCAACACGGTAAATATTATGATACGAACCAATCACCCAGAGCGTGCCGGTGTCCTTCAATACCCGTCGGCAAGCCACCAGCCATTCGCGGGTGAAGTGGTCATACTCTGCGAAGCTCGAAAATTTATCCCAACCATCCTCTACCGCCGCAACCTTGCTCATATCAGGGCGGAATAACTCGTTTTGGAGCTGCAGGTTGTACGGTGGGTCGGCAAATACCAGGTCGACCGAGTTTTCGGGCAAACTGGGCAGTATTTCGCGGCAGTCACCGGATAAGATGGTGTTGATGGGTAAGTTTTCCAATGGGTTGCCTGAAAGCCTCCAAAGAATGGATGGGACTGGTTTTTAGAGTACTTTCTTTACTTCCAACAAGCCGGGTTGTTCTTTGTTGGCTTTTTCGATAGCGTCCGCAGAACCAAGCACCACCACTTCGCCACTGCCTGCCATGGCAGCAAGTATTTCGCCGAATTGTTTGAAATCATGCGCGCTGGTACCCAGTACCTGGTCACGGTACAGTTGCCGTTGGGTGTCATCGTAATTGAGTAGATGCCTGCTCATGGAGACCCAGCCTTTTGCATCAGGCAACAGGTAAGAATCCAGGTCGCCAATCGTACCGATGATGGATTTGGTCAGCTCTGTCCCCGAAATTTCCAGGTTCTTGAGGAAACCGGCCGTGGCGTCGTAGGTATCCAGGCTGGCTCTCAGGTTCGGGTCGCGGTAGGAGAGGAAGGTAAAGACGCCAGAATAAGTATCGAAGGCACTGTGACCGCCATAAGCGCCGCCCTGTACGCGAACTTTTTCCCACAGCCAGGTATTTTGCAGGTAATTGTTGATGACCTGTACAGAACCATTCAGCTGATAGCCAAGTTTGTACAGGTTGGCACCTTTGCCAACATAATTTACTTGGGCCGGGATGGTCAGCCCTTCATTGCCACCAGCTGTATTCAGGTTCCAGACAGCATCCGTTGACTCACGGGCGGGCAGGTTCTCGAGGAAGGCTGTCAGCCGTGGTTCAAACGCCTTGTAATTCTCGGCATCCAGGGTGATATTTACGATCATATTGGAGCGGTTGACCAGGGCCGCGCGGGTACTCTCAAGTTTCTCGAGGACAGAATTCCAATCTTTTTCAATCGATTCTGCCAGGTTTCGCAAGAAAAACAGGTGGGTAATGCCACTTATTTGTTCAGAGAGCCAGTCGGCCTGGTTGAAGCGGGCGCGCAGACGTTGATTGACGACGCTTGATCCACCTGGTACCAGCCCGGCTTCCAGGCCTGCCTTGCGTTCCAAAACGATTTGCTTGAAGCGTTCGCGTTGGTCCAGGCGGGCATCCAGCAGGATATCCTGCAGAACAGCGAGTAATTCCGGGGCTTGCGAGGCAATGGCCTTACCGCGCAAGAAGAAATAAGTCGCCGGGCGATCGCTGCCGCGCACAGCCGAGCTGAACACACTCGAGCGAATGCCGCCGGTATCGCGCCCAATGCGTTGGGTTAGCTTGACAAAATCTTCGCGTGAGGTGCCCATCTCCAACAACATGCGCCCGAGCAAACCGACGTAGGGCATCATATCTTGCGGTAGTGTGTGCAGGTCAAACCCCAGGTCCAGGTAGAGTATGCCATTGGTAAAAAGATCATGGAACAAGACAGTTGCAGCGGATATTTTTGTTTCCGTCTTGGGTAGGGGCTTGATACTGCGCTCAATATCGTTGAGTGACAGGCTGGGGATGGTTGCCAGCGCTTCGGGCGAATCGGGTGTATCCTGACGTTGTTTAAGGGCTGCGGCTTCGGCGATGACACGCTCAATATCCGCCTCGGTCATGGCTGCCTTGACCTGGGCCAGGCGCTCGTTTTCGAGGGCTTCGCGGCGTTTGCCTTCTTGTGGATCGGGAACCAGGCTGATGGTAGCGCGATGGTTATTGTTGAGCAAGTGTTTCTCGATCAGGCTCTCAAAATAACGGCCTTCCTTGACCCTGTTTTTTAGGACTTGCAGGGGCCCTTCAAAAATCAATGCTTCGAGCGGGTCGCCATCATACAACCAGGTCGTCAGGCTTCCCAGCATGAGCAATAACCCGCGCGGGAAACGCCCGGTGTTTTGCTCACGCTGTAAAAATTCAATTGTATTCATGCTGGCAGCGATGGTTTGCGGGTCGATTCCATCGCGGACCAGTTGGGCAAGGGTATCGAGGATCAGTTTTTCGACCTTGTCCTGGTTCCCTGGTTGAATGCCCTTAAGCCCGGCGCTGAACATGGTCTGGCGCAGGTGGTCTTCATAATTCCCGGTTACATCCTCGCCCAGGCCAGATTCAATCAGAGCACGTTTGAGCGGTGAGGCCGGTGTGGCTAACAATATATGACCGAGCAGCGAAAAATCCAGCGTGCTTTGCACATCAGTGGATTCGGATAGCATCCAGTTAACTGTCAGGAAAGCCTTGGCGTCGCTAGAATCGCCCGAATCATAGGGAAAAGTCAGGCTAATCGGTTGCGAAAAGCGTTCTTGCAAGGGGACCTGAGAGTTTACCTGGCGTGGCTCAAAGTCCTTGAGCCAATTTTCCATGATGCGCAGGCGCTCTTCTTCGGGGTCATCACCGTAAAAGTAGATATAGGAATTGGAGGGATGGTAGTAGTTTTCGTGGTAGGACTTAAATGCAGCATACGTCAGGTCTGGGATGGACAATGGGTCGCCGCCAAAATCCAACCCATAGCTGTTGCTCGGGAAGAGCGATCCGCGCGATTTATCACCCAATAGATCATCGGGTGAGGAGTAAGCGCCCTTCATCTCGTTGAACACGACGCCCTTATAGGTCAGCGCTGCATCGGGGTTGTCTAATTCATAATGCCAGCCTTCCTGGCGCAGGGTGTGTTCGGGGATGAGCGGGTAGAGCACGGCATCCATGTAGATGTCAATCAGGTTATAGAAATCTTTTAAATTCTGACTGGCGCAGGGATAGCAAGTTTTATCAGGATAAGTGAAGGCGTTTACAAAGGTTTGCAGTGAACCCTTGAGGATTTCGACAAAAGGTTCCTTGACGGGGTATTTGCGGGAACCACACAGTACGGAATGTTCCATAATGTGCGCAACGCCGGTTGAATCGGCCGCAGGGGTACGAAAACTGATGCCGAAACATTTGTTTTCATCATTGTTACTTAGGGATAAAAGACGCGCGCCGGTCTTGTCATGGACGTAGAGTTTCCCGGTGGTATTGATTTCGGGAATGACGCGGGTTTGTATAAGGGTGAATGACATGCAATCTCCTTGGAATTAGAGCGCTTCAAGGCAGCGTTTGGCCAGGGTGGCTGCCACATCCATGCGGTATTCGCTCGAAGCCCAATCGTCGCTTGCTTCGTGGAAGGCATTGCTGGCTGCGGCTTCCAGGCCACCGGCTTCGGTTCCGTCCATGGCCAGGATGGGGGCGGTATGGTAACCCCCCAATGCCAGGCGGGTGCGTCCGCTGGCCCACTTTACCACGGCCGCGCAGACAATCGGTTTGTCAAGCGGTGTTCGGCCGACTGCATCAAAGGCACAGCTGGCGTTGAGTGGGATGCTGATGGAGGTAATCAGGCCGGCTGGGCGTACGGGCAGGTATTCTCCCAAACCAACAGATTGGGTCGTCTTGGGGTTGGTGTAGGTCAGTTTTGCATCCAGTGCCAGCATGACAGTCGCAAAGGCCGATCGTCCATCGCAACCAACCAAGGCACCCGCCACGGTGGCGGCGTTGCGGATGTTCAGCCCGGCATCAATGCGGATAGCCTGGCGCAGGGCTGCTGGGCATTCTGTCGATTCGAGCAGCTGTTGCAAGGTGACGCAAGCGCCAATTTCGAGGGAGTTCCCAGTTTTTTGGATTGTATTTAAGCCAATGGCCTGCAGGTCAACCACTGAAAAGGTTTCGTCATGAGATTGGTTTAGCCAGGTGCCTCCGCCCAGCGGGCGGGTGTTCGGTTGGGCAAGCAGGTCCAGGGCTTCTTTTAGGCTTTGTGGGCGATAATATTGAGTGATCATCAGATCTCCAGAAAAAACAAATGTGTCAGACAATCTTTATTATACAGGATGCGTGTACTTTGGCGTTGGCTGTCCTGTGATCAATTTTTACTATTCCAGGTTACTCGGGGTAAACCTTCCAGCCCAGGTTATCAAGGTTGGTCATATCAAGTGTTTCTTTTGGAACAGTAATTAGCATCGCATTGGCTTCAGCCAGCAGGCTGCCATCCTGATCGTAAATGCCGGCCCAGCTTTCGGCAATTTTACCCTTGACCCGTCCGGCTTTGCCGATGATTTTTAATGGTTTCCCGGTCGGGACGTTTTTGCGGTACTTGACCTCCAGCTTGGCGGTAAACATAAAGCGGGGGGCGGCAACATCACCCATTTGGGCTCGCCCGCTGATTTCATCCAGGATGGTCGCGACGATGCCGCCATGTAAAACACCTGGGTAGCCCTGGAAGTGATCTGGGGCGGTATAGCTGGTTTCTATGACCCCGGGTTCAGTCTGGTAAATGCGTAATTTAAGACCGATGGGGTTTTCGAGCCCACAGATAAAACACATTTTGGAGTTTGGTTGGAGAATGCCGGTTGGGGTTGTCATCTTGTTGCTCCTGGTCAATGTCAGCCTGGTGGTGAGTGGATGAAAGATTTCGCAAAGGGTGAAATCCTTAAGTTGGCTGATAATATTCGGATTTCAATAGGTTAGTTTTCTACAGTCTACGCATGGAATGAGCCCAAGTGTACACAATTTTGATCAAATCTGCACAAGTCTTGCAAGAAGACTGTAGTAGTCGCTGTATCCATTTTCCCAGGCAAAGGAATCAACATAATTCAGCTTGTGGGAAAAACGAGAATCCAGCCTTGATCTAGAAAATATGACTAATCTAGCCTGATTTCGAACCGAAAAACATTTGCATCGCCTGTGAAAGGTGACTATAATTAAACCGTTAACCCATCTCAAACAAGGAGGAAGATTTATGACTCACGTAATTACCAGCCTGTGTTTACGCGATAGCGGTTGTGTGGAAGTATGTCCCGTTGAATGTATTACCCCGGGAAAACCGCAGGAACAGTGGCCACTCTTTTACATCGACCCCGATACCTGCATCGATTGTGGTGCTTGTGTACCGGAATGCCCGTATGCGGCTATTTTCCCTGAAGATGAAGTTCCATCGGGCTACACTGCTCGTGGTGGCGAATTTATTAACCAGGTTGGGTTGTCTGGCAGCTACACCGGCACAGATCATCATGGCGACACGGTTACTCTTGCAACTGCTAAACAGCTTGCCAAGGGCGATACGGTTGACCTGACCCCCGATATTAATAGCAACGCCAATTTCTACAAAAAAGGTCCTGGCTACAACGCCCGCTAATTAGTACATAAAAAAACGCCGGGAGGTTCAACCCGGCGTTTTTTTATGTTAAGGGTTAATGGTTTGTAATAGAACATCCTGGCCGATTTTCCTGGCCAGGTCGGGGTTGGCTTCTTCCAGCAAAATGACGAGTGCCAGCGGTGTGCCGGACCAGTTTGGCAGTGTGCCAGCCAAATACCAGGTGATGGGCGGGTCCCCGGCTGCCTGGTTGGAGGTGAATTCCCAGAAGGGTTGAGCCTGGTGGCGCAGTTCCTCAACCAATGCTTGCACGCCTTCTGCAGGCAGGCATTGGGTTGGTTTATCCTGTTTTGGCATCACCACCCAGCCCTGGTCTGGAATTTCTACCGCACTTGCTAATTGGAGACCGGGACATACACCGTGGTTACTGATTGCCGCTGCGGCTGAAAGAAGCTGTACTGGACTGATATTTAATTGTTCAACAGTCCCTTTTTTATTGGGGGCAGCGACCTGAAGGTTGATTTGTGTGGCGCTATAAAAACCGAGCTGGTCGTAAAGATTAGCCAATTTTTCTTGCCCGGGCACTGTAGCGCCGAATGCGCTCTTCACCAGCATAGAACTGAGCGGGGCAATGGGGAACGTGCCCTGGGTGGCACGGTTAACCAGCGGGCCATTGGTCGAATTTGAGAGCTGCTCTCCGAGCGCATCCAACTGGTTGGCGTCATAAGTCGGGTGGGAAGCCATTGCCAGGATTTCACCGGTACTGGCGTTGACCAGCAGCAGCGCGCCCTGGTGGTCGGCCAGCAGCAGGTCGGCTCTTTTTTGAATATCCAGGTCCAGGCTCAGACGAAAATTTAGTCCGGTAGGGGGTTGGCCGTATAAAACATGCTCCCACCAAATTCGTGGTGTTGGATTCCCGGCCAGGCCGCGCAGATAGGGGTCCAGTGAAGCCTCCAGCCCAGCCTGTCCATAGACCGGATGCGTGTAGCCGCTTACCGGAGAGAGCGCTGGCACCAGATAGTGCCGGACAAATTCTCCGGGTTGGCCGGTGGTGATGTTGATAGCCCGGTTCTGGCGATCAAAAAGAGAACCACGCTTGACAAACCGGTCTGCAATGGTGCGTCGAGGATTGTCAGTGCGGGCCAGTAAATCGTCTGCCCGGTAAATACCCCACCATCCATTGGAAAGGGCGCAGATAAAAAATGCAGTGATGATCAATGTGGCCATGATCAAGGTGGCCTTGGGGGAGCGCAGATGGGTTGGCTCCAGGTCCACCTCGTTACTGATTTGAATGAGCAGCAGCAAGCCGGTGAACGAGGTTAGCAGGGATGATCCACCATAAGAAACAAACGGCAGGGTGACGCCTGTCAGTGGCAAAAGGCGCAGGTTGCCACCGATGATTAGAATGCTTTGTGCGCTGAAATAGGTGGCTATACCGGCTGCCAGTAGACGATGGAAATTATTCCCTGCTCGCAGGGCAACCAGGAAACTACGGGTGGTGATCAGCGCCAGCAGAATTAGCAAGGCGAATGTGCCCAACATGCCGTTTTCTTCCGCAATGCTGGTGAAGATAAAGTCAGAGTGAGCAACCGGAACCAAACCGGGAGCGCCCAGGCCTGGACCACGACCATAAATACCGCCGTTTGCCACTGCGAGAATGGATTGAATCAACTGAAAAGACCGTCCGGAGGGATCGCTCCAGGGGTTCCACCAAGCTGCCAGCCGGTATTGAATGATATCCACGAAGAAATAGCCAACCAGGGCGGCCACCAACAACAGGGCCACTGTAGCCAGCAGCAGGCGACGTTTACCGCTGGCCATGAAGGCCATGGCGGCGTAAAGAACGATAAAAATACTGGCGGTACCGAGGTCTCGTTGGGAGAGCAGGATGGCAAGAGCCAGCCCGGTGAGGAACATGGATGGAAAGAGAAGCTTAAGTAGATTGCGGTGAAATGGGATGCGGTCGGCCAGGTAGGCAGCCAGGTAAATCACCAGCAGCAGCTTGAGCGGTTCGGAGGGCTGCAAGTAAACACCACAGCACCCTAACCACAAGCGCTGCACGCCGCCGCTTGGGTTGCTACCAAAGATTAGCGTAAGGGCGGTTAGCAGCAGACCGCTGGTTAGAAAAACGTATTTATACTTTTTGAGGATGACCAGGTTTTGCGGCATGCGGATTCCGATGACGAAAACCAGGATGCAAACCAGCAACCAGAGACTCTGGCGCAGGCCAAAACCTGCATCCAGCCGGAAGATGGTCATCAACCCCCAGCCTGCCAGCAAGGCAGCTGTCGGCAACAGGTAAGGGTCGGCATCGGGGGTGTGCCTGACCATCTGTCGGTGTGCCAGGATAACCCCCAATATCCAGATGGCCAACCCCAGCCAGTGTGACCAACGCAGGGCAACATCCCAGCTGCGCAGGCGCGCGGCCGGGGAAAGCGTAAGCGCCAAGGCCTGTAGCGAAAGAAAAAGAGCCGCCAGCCTGAGCAAACGGTCTTGAACCACCATGGGTGGTATGAAAGCGTAACTGGTAAAGGCAGTATTTTTCAAGATTAAATGGACTGCACGGAATCGCTTGCCGCTGATTGTGAGAAAGCCGGTCAGCTGACCCTCGCGATTCCGTGCAGGTCAGGATATCAGGGCAGGTATTTATTGACCAGCAGACCCAGTCTTGCGCGGGTGTCTGCCGGGATTACGGCCGGGTTGGTGATCAGTGCTGTGGAAAGGGCTTCTTCGCAACTGCAACTGAAGGGCGTATCCAATGTCTGTGCCAGTAACTTGATGGATTCCTGGGCCAGGGCGGTGTTCTTGTTCAATGTTTGGATCACCATATCCACGGTGACAGGTTCAGCAGAAACATGCCAGACATCATAGTCAGTGACATGGGCCATGGTGCAGTAGCACATTTCAGCCTCGCGGGCCAGGAAGGCCTCAGGTGAGGCGGTCATACCGATGATGGACATGCCCCAGGCGCGGAATACATTCGATTCAGCCTTGGTGGAAAAGCGTGGTCCTTCAATTGTAATAAGGCTGCCGCCCATGTGAACAGAGGCGCCGCTGTTTTTTACGGCATTGAAGACTCGCTGGCTGAGATCTGGGCAGAAGGGATCGGCCACACCGACATGCGCTACCATGCCGCCGCTAAAGAACGTGCGTGCGCGCTCGCGGGTGTTATCAAAAATTTGATCTGGAATGACGATATCACCAGGGCGGTAGTCTTCACGCAGTGAACCACAAGCGCTGATACTGATGATGCGTGAGGTTCCCAACATTTTGAGGGCGTATATGTTGGCGCGGTAATTCACTTCGGTGGGGTTAATAAAATGACCAATGCCATGCCTGGCAAGGAAGGCGATGCGTTTGCCTTCAAGCGTGCCAATGATGATGGGTGAACTTGGTTTACCAAAAGGTGTCACCGGGTTGTGTTCACTTGTGTCACTCAGGCCCTGCATGGAGTAGAGTCCTGAACCACCTATGATCGCTGCAGCGAGTTTTTCTGTCATTCCTGTTCTCCTGTGCCTGGATTTGCTCCATGTTTGAACATGATCGTGAGGTTAATCTGACCGCATTTGATTGTATCCCCACTTACCACAACAGTGGGCAGCCTGAGCGGGTCATTATTTAATTGCGTGCCATTGGTAGATTGCAGATCATCGGCCCACCATTGGGTATGGTGGAAGGCAAGCCGTGCATGCCGCGCTGAAACGGTGCTGTGAGTAAGAACCACATCACAATCGGGATCGCGGCCAATGGCAATATTACTTTGAATAAAGTGAAGCAGGTGAGCTTCGCCATCTGGGGGTTGGACCAGGATGTCCATAGGTAGAACCTGGCGAGACGTGAGGAAATCTGTATCTCGCTGCAGGGAACGCCATAAGAAAAAAAGCGTGCTACCGATGAACGAATAAAGCGCGATGGCCCCCAGGATGCGCAGGCCTAGCAAGATAATTCCACTCATTGCTTGTCGTTAGGATCTTCCCGGAATTGGTCCAGTGAAATTGTATTCCGATCGCTGGATGCCGGTGAAAGGGGTGCTGTGTCACCTTTG
Organism: uncultured Anaerolineae bacterium; assembly: GCA_903908605.1. GTDB lineage: Bacteria > Chloroflexota > Anaerolineae > Anaerolineales > Villigracilaceae > UBA5195. Next base: position 3,825 of record CAIVSQ010000539.1, on the reverse strand, counting down.
CTAGGGATGGGGGGTTGGTTATCCTGGCCGAAGACTATAGGCAGGCCAGCCAGGGAAATCACATCGCCGGGGTAAAGAATGCTTTGGGTTGTGCGCTGGCCATTTACAAATGTTCCGCCGGTTGAATTCAAGTCGAAAATCAGGAAATGATTGCGTACATACCGTATTTGGGCGTGGTAGCGCGAGACGCGTGGGTCATCGACCACCAGGTGATTATCCATGCGACGACCGATATTGGTGACCGACTGGTCAAGAGTGTGGATATTCGTCCCGTCGATAATTAGAAATGCGGATTTAACAGGAGTGTCTTCGCCATTGGCAGCCATGTTTTGGGTTTCCATTAAGTGATCTGGATTGTTGATGCGAACATCCATCCCGTCAATATCCAGGAGGGGGTCGGTGGATAGCAGTATGGTTGGGGCAGATGAATATTTTAACCCCATCTCCGAAGCCACCAGACGGATAATTTTGGTCAAGCCTTCCATAAGCAGAGCATCTTGCTTCCAGATTTCCAGCCGGGTGGGATGTACAACCAGAATAAACTCGGATGGTGTGGCGTTCCCCGGCTGGGTTAAGGCTTGCGTAGAAAGATTAGCCCGTAATGCGTCTGCTATTAATTGGGCGATTTGATCAAGAACCCCGGCCATGGGGAGATGCTTGACCAGGTGGACCTCGATCAAGGTCTGCAGGCGTTTTTCAATATCATAAATTCGGTTGTTCATTGGTTACCTTATTGGTTTTCTGGCTCAATTATAGAGTTTAGTTACTAAAAACGCAATATGACGGAAGTTAGAAACTATTCATATTCTATCCTTGCTGAAATTTCAATCTACTGGTACAAACAAAGAAAACCAAATTAAATCTTAGGAGGCATGATGGCACTGCCGCTTGTTTTACTTTCTCATCCGCTCCCACCCAAGTGGATTTCAGCACTTCAGGGTCGTGTGCGTTTAATAGTAGGCCCACCTGATGCACCCGGTTTTGCGCCACACCTGCTTGAACTATTAGGTGAGGCGGAGGGCATTTTGTGCCTGTTGACTGATCGCGTTGATCAGGAACTGCTCGACCAGGCTCCACGGCTGCGTGTGATCAGTAATATGGCAGTCGGATACGACAATATCGATGTCGCTGCTTGTTCCCGCCGGCGCATTCCGGTTGGTAATACACCGGGTATCCTGACTGATGCTACCGCCGACCTGGCCATGACACTCCTGCTGGCTTCGGCGCGTAAGATATTTAGTGCGTCAACCGATGCACGCAATGGTTTATGGACTACCTGGTCACCCATGGGCTGGTTGGGTGCTGATCTAAAAGACGCCACGCTTGGGATCGTTGGCATGGGCAAGATTGGCAAGGCACTGGCCGACCGAGCGCGTGGTTTTGGTCTCAAATTGATTTACACCGATTCCAGGCATCAGCCTGATGCTGGGATGCGTTACGGTGCAGAATATCGCAGCCTGGACGAACTTCTCGCCGAAAGCGACTTTATCAGCCTGCACTGCCCACTGACCGAGGAGACCCGCGGTATGATTAATACTGCGGCGCTGAAAAAAATGAAACCAAGCGCTATCCTTATCAATACTGCTCGCGGCCCCGTGGTGGCGACGGATGACCTGGTGCAGGCTCTAAGCGAAGGTTGGATCCGCGCTGCCGCCCTGGATGTGACAGACCCCGAGCCGCTGCCAGAACATCACCCGCTGTATGATTTGCCCAACTGCCTGGTGCTTCCGCATGTGGGTTCTGCCACCGAAGGCACCCGCCGTTTGATGGCGGAAATGGCTTGCGAAAACCTGCTGGCGGGTATTGAGAAAAAACGCTTACCAAACCTGGTTAACCCCGAAATCTATAAGAGCTGATCATTTCTTCTCAACTAAGTCTTTGACTAGTAACAAAAAACTTCCGTTCACTAGGCCGGAAGTTTTTTGTTACTCATTTAGAGCGGGATGAGCTTGCCGCAACTCGGACAGTTTTTCTCGCCGCGCAGGACGACAAATCCGCAAATGGCGCAGGTGCGGGGTTGAATGCTGCCGAGTGGAGCACCGCAGGCGATGCAGCTGCCTTCTCCCACCGGGTTACCGGTTCCACAATAGTTGCATTCCAGGCGCTGCAGACGTTCCGCAATCTGTGTACTTGAGCGGTGCGCCTGGGCGACCGACCCGATCACCTGCCAGACCTTTTCGTTGATCTGCATGTTTTCAACATCCTGAGCAAGGTCATCCAGCCTGGAAAGCAGGTTCCATGGATTCATCATGGTGGCAAGGACGGTCTGCCCGACGCTGGCTGCCACGCCGAACCAGGCTTGTTCACTAATCGAAACAGACACACCATCTTGCAATTTGTTGAGCATGACAGTCAGTGCGGTATTGCCACCGCTGGCAGCACCTGGGCGGGTGGCAATTTGTACTTTTAAATCTTTGCCGCTGCCAATGGTTTGCGCGCGCAGATTGCCGCGGTTAAAATAGGCTTGCAGAGCTTCCGCAATATCGGTTGGGTTCACGTCTCCGTGAAAAATTCGCTGTTCCATAGTTTCGATTATAATCACCTTTGAAAAAATTGGCAGGTATAGGTGTATCTTTGAATCGTTCAATCATTCGATCAGCATTTTTTGTTTTACTGGCGTTCGGCATATTGTCCATCTTTCTTAACGTATCTGGACCTCAAAAGGTTGCAGCCCAGCAGCCGACTGGTTCGATTCCCACGGTTACCGGAACGCCACAGGGTGCCACCATCAAGGTGACCTATCCAGAGCAGATCAATGTACGTGCCGGCCCAAGTTCATACCTGTATCTACCGATAGGGGTGTTATTATCGGGTGAGAGCGCTCCGGCGCTTGGACGATCACCAGGTGGAGACTGGATCCAGATCCAGTACGATGGTGTGCCTGGCAATGTCGGCTGGGTGTATGCACCCCTGGTGGGCATGTCTGCCAATGCTAATTTACCAATTGTGGAGCCACCCCCTACACCCACCCCTGTAACAACCCCTACTATCGATCCTACTTTGGCAGCCGCATTAATTCCGGCCGTGACTCCCACTCGATTGCCAACCTTTACCCCGCCTGGGCCCTTGGTCATTCCCACCTATGAAGTGGTTGGTGCGCAAGCAGGTGGTGTGCCACTCGGATTGGTCATCATCTTGTTGGCTTTGATCGGTGCCTTTGGAGCGCTTATCTCGTTTTTGCGAGGCCGTTGAACAGGAATAAATTAGAAGAGAATAAAAAAAGATCGGCTCATGTGAACCGATCTTTTTTTATTTCTGTAGAAAAATTAGTTGTTGCAGCCGCAACTTCCACCGCAGGCGCAACTTGAGCCTTCGGCTTCGGAGTGGCTGTGTTCATGGCCCTGGCTCTTCCCACCTGAACCGCAGGAGCAGCTACCGCCCTTGCTGTTGGATGGGCTATCAATCACGAACCCGGCACCACGTTCGGGGTCGTTGACATAATCAACCTTGGCACCATAAAGGTAGCCGATTGACTGGTTGTCAACAACAACTTTGATGTCGTCGGAAATGAAGGTGAGGTCGTTATCGTGGATATTGTTATCCAGCGCCATGCCAAAGTTCACGCCGCAGCAACCGCTGCCCGACACATAAACGCGCAAAGCATACCCATCAAGTTTGCGTTCGGCCAGGATACCACGAACCGCCTCGGCGGCTGTGGTGGACAGGGTTACTGAAGTTGTATCTACCTGAGTATTGGTTTCGATTTCTTGTAACATGATAATCTCCTTTGATATCCGTGTGATATCTACTAAACATGGTAAATCATATCAAAATTATATGTGAATGTCAATATAAAATATGCCCCGCTCATGCGAGGCAATTTCA
>CAIVSQ010000538.1 GCA_903908605.1 uncultured Anaerolineae bacterium | reverse complement strand
CCACACCCGCGAAGTACAAAGGCGCGGGTTCGCGATGACAGGTATTTGGGAATATTTTTTTCGCATCCGGGCAGTAAGCCTGCGATGTCAGACGAGCAGATTGCCACACCCGCGGGGTACAAGAGCGCGGGTTCGCGCCTACCCCCTTTACTGTCATCGCGAGATTCGTACATACAGCCGGGGGCTGTACTTGATGGAAAAATGACAATTATGTTATCAGTAGCACGCGCTCTTGGGTTATGCGTGCGTGGCGATCTGCTCTGTGCACTGAATCTCTTTGAATCGCCCACGGGCAGTAAGCCTGCGATGACCGACGAGCAGATCGCCACACCCGCGAAGTACAAAGGCGCGGGTTCGCGATGACAGGTATTTGGGAATATTTTTTTCGCATCCGGGCAGTAAGCCTGCGATGACCGACGAGCAGATTGCCACACCCGCGGGGTACAAAGGCGCGGGTTCGCGATGACAGGTATTTGGGAATATTTTTTTCGCATCCGGGCAGTAAGCCTGCGATGACCGACGAGCAGATTGCCACACCCGCGGGGTACAAGAGCGCGGGTTCGCGCCTACCCCCTTTACTGTCATCGCGAGTTGACAAAATGACAAAAAAACTGCCCCCATTTGAGTGGGGGCAGTTTTGAGTGGGTGTTGATTTTTATGGTTCGAGCAGGTAGGTGGAGATGGTGGCGCTGGAGATGCTGGCGTCGGGGCTTTCACCGGCGGCGAAGCTGGCGGCGAAGGTGGGTTCTTCCCAAGGCTGGGTTCCGGACCAGGTGCCGTACTTGCCAGACCAGGTGCCGTACTTGCCGGACCAGGTGCCATACTTGCCAGCCCAGGTGGTGTAGCCGCCGGACCAGGTGCCGTACTTGCCAGACCAGGTGCCGTACTTACCAGACCAGGTGCCGTACTTGCCAGACCAGGTGCCGTACTTGCCAGACCAGGTGCCGTACTTGCCGGACCAGGTGCCGTACTTGCCAGACCAGGTGCCGTACTTGCCAGACCAGGTATCGTAGGGGGCGCGCAGCTTGAAGGTACCAGTAGCTTCGTCGAAGTAGCCGTAGCCTTCGTAGTGAATAGTCCCGGCCAAGTCACCATTGATGTCCATGCCTTCGTTAGCGGCATCTTTGTTGTCAGAGAGGACGGCATCGGGAGCATTGATGCGACCAGCGCCTTGCTGCCACATGCTGTAGAGCACATCGTCACCGGTCTGGTCAATCCAGGGCAGGGCGGTGCTAATCAGGCGCATCTTGACCTGGTTGTTGGTCAGACGTGGGTTTTCAGAGATCACCAGGGCGGCGACACCGGAGACCGATGCAGTAGCCTGGGAGGTGCCGGCCAGCTTGAAGTAGGAACCGGGCAGGCGGTTAGCGGGGTAATCTGTGACCAGTTGTGACTTGGCGGGTGTGACGGAGACGATGTGTCCACCGGGGGCAACCACGTCGGGCTTGGTGAAGCCATCGAGGGTGGGGCCAGCCGAGGAGAACGGGGCAATGTAGTCGTCACTCCAGTCGGAGGGGGTGTAGTTGTCAGTGAAGGCGCCGACGGTCACAACGTAGGGGTTGTTGCCGGGGACGGTGATGGTCATGGCTTCGGGGCCGGCATTGCCAGCAGCGACGATGACGGTCAGGCCGCTCGCCCAAGCTGCAGTGACTGCCTGGTCAAGAGGATCAGCCCAGTAGGGTGACTGAACGGGGGCAACCAGGGAAAGGTTGACGACGCGGATGTTGTATTTCTTCTGGTTCTTGACGACCCAGTCCAGGCCAGCGATGACTGATTCATACGTACCGGCGCCTTGCTGATCGAGGACACGGACACCCACCAGTTTGACATCGGGGGCTACGCCGTTCCACTCGCCATCCGCGCCTTTTTGGCTGTTGGCAATGATACCAGCGACATGCGAACCATGACCATTGGGGTCAATCGGTTTCTTGCTGTTGTCGATGAAATCTTTCCAGGCGATGATGCGGCCGTTCTTATTGTCGGTATCTTTGATGAGCTGGGGCAGGTTGGCGAGACCAGTGTCGAGAACGGCCACTGAAACGCCTTCGCCGGTGATATCTTCTTCCCAGACCAGGTCAGCACCGATCACGTTGGGGTAATCGGTGGAGGGAGTGCCTTCGCCTTCGCCCTTGTCAGCAACTGCGACGGCATCGGCGCCACTGGATTTTACTTTTCCATTGGGGGTGATGGCGATGATTGAATTTTCCGCCTTGAGCGCGGCAACTTCATCAGCGGTGAGATTGACTACCACGGCGTGGATGATATCCAACCGGGAGGTAATCTCGCCACCGTGAGCCTGCGCCAGGGAGGCGGCGACATCTGTGTCGGCGGCCTGAACAATGTAAGAAGCTTGTTCAACGGACGCCTTGACAGACATTCCACCGGTCATGCCCATAAGAAGGGCAATGACTGCGAGGATCATCATCAAGCGGAGTGAGGTTTTTTGTAGTGTTTTCATGGCTGTCTCCATTTAACAGTAGAGGCCTGCATAATTTCTCAGGCCTTTTAGACATCCACTGCGGATTGTCTAGATTTCGGCGGCCTGGCAATCCTGACCGGTTTTCCGGTTTTAGACCCTTGGCTTTGCGTCTCTGACTTTGGTCAGATTTGCGTTTTCGACTCTAATTTCAATCACATATTATCATGAAAACAACTGGATTCGACCGAACTTGCAGAATTGAAAGGCAGTATTGTGACGAATTATGATAATCAAAGTCTTATTCATTATATCAGAGTAATGGAGGAAACTGAAGTGAAAAGGTGGCTTTCGCTGTATAATTGCGAAGTCGTGGTTTGAAAAATTGGATCCGTGGCTGTGTTTCGGACATATTCAACCTCCGGCGAGGTACCCATCGTAACTTCTCCATATCTTTAATAATAAAATCTATCTTTCCTGGGGCAGGTGTCATGATAACACTGCAGAATTCAACGGACCAACCAATGGATGCCGGACAAAAATTCAATATTGTCTGGCTTCCAGTTCTTATTGGCAGCCTGTTATTTATTAGCACCTGTCTGTTTGCGTGGATATTGGATCAGCAAAACTGGCTGGAGCGCAAACAAGCGATTAGTTATGAGAATGCAAAAATTGCCACGTTGATTGAATATGATTTGAAAAACAGGATGTCCACAATTGAGCGGGTCGTCAGGTTGTGGGAGATCAACGGTGGCTTGTCCCAGACGGAATTTACTACTGAAGTGGAAATGTACTTAAATGATGTTCCGGGGCTTCAGTCAGTAGGGTGGGTTGATCCGGGATATGAGTTGAAATGGGTTTTGCCCGCCGCCGGCAATGAAGCGGCTCAAAATATTAACCTGGCGGTGGATAGTAATACCCGCCTGGCGTTGGAACTTTCCAAAAATACTGACTCGCAAAAAATGACCATTCCGCTCAATCTGGTGCAGGGTGGGCTTGGGTTCCATGTTTATTTTCCAATCTACCAGGGAAATAAATTCGGTGGGTTTATCATCGCGATTTTTAAATATGACAACTGGCTGGATCAGGTGTTGAATTCGCAAAGGACTTTCCTTTCGAGCGCTGACTTGCGGTCTTCGGTGATGGTGGGTGGAACTCCGGTTTACAGTCAGCAAGGTTGGGGGGAGACAAGCCCAACGGTGGTGGATGCAGTGAGTGTTAAGAATGTCTTGCAACACCAAATTACGGTGCAAACCCGCCCAACCGATGCTTATATGAAGAGCAGTGCCAGTTACCTGCCATTGTTTGTGCTTGGAATCGGAACGTTCCTGTCACTGCTGGTCGGTTCGATGGTTCGGCTGAATCAACTTGCCAATGTGGAGACACAGCGCTCGTATTTATCACGGGCTGCCCTGGAGACTGAAATCCAGGATCACCAACGGACGGCAGGGGAATTAAAGGAAACACTTTCCCGCCTGGATATGGCTACCAAGGCGGGCGGGATTGGAGTGTGGAGCTGGCATGTCCCGACCAATTTTATGAACTGGAATGATCGTATGTACACCCTCTTTGATACACCCCCGGATGTGCGGTTGATGTATAACGTGTGGCGGGACGCCATCCATCCCGATGACCTGGAGGCGACCGAGGCCCGTTTGAACAGCGCCATTGATGGCAAGGCATTGTTCAACACTGAATTTCGTATCGTGCTTTCTTCTGGTGCGGTCCGTTATCTGGGAACAGCGGCGCGGGTTGAACGCGATTTTACAGGCCGGGCTATGCGTGTAAACGGTATCAGCTGGGATTTGACAGATCTTAAGCAGGCTGGGCTGACACTGCAGAAAAGCGAAGAGCAGGTGCGTTTGCTGCTCAATTCCACCGCTGAGGCCATTTATGGGATAGATTTGGAGGGAAATTGTACTTTCGCCAACCCGTCCTGTGTTAAATTGCTCGGTTACGCCGACGCGAGCTATCTGTTGGGAAAAAATATGCATTGGTTAACGCATCATACTTCGATAGATGGCAAGTCGATCCCGGCTGATGATTGCAGTATATTCAAGGCGGTTAACCTGGGTGTAAATGTTCACCGAGACGATGAAGTATTTTGGCGGGTAGATAAAACAAGTTTTCCGGTTGAGTACTGGTCTTACCCACAGATGGTGAATGGCAAGGTCTCGGGTGCCGTGGTTACTTTCCTGGATATCACCGAGCGCAAGCATGCCGATTACTTGCTCGCGACTGAACGGCGCAGGTTATCGGATATTTTGGAAGGCACGAATGTGGGCACCTACGAGTGGAACGTGCAAACCGGGGACATGGTGGTCAACCAACGCTGGGCCGATATGATCGGTTACAGCCTGGAAGAGCTCGAACCTGTCAGTATTCATACCCTGGAAAAATTTATCCATCCGGATGACTTACCCAGCGCGCAGGAGACTCGTGACAAGCATTTTTACGGTGAATTAAATTATTATGAATGTGAATTCCGTCTTTATCATAAAGAGGGGTTTTGGGTATGGGTCAGTGATCGCGGCCGACTCTCATCGAGGACCGAGGATGGTAAGCCATTATTAATGTCTGGGACGTACCATGACATTACCCAGAGCAAGGTGATGGAAAATGTACTGCGCCAAAGTGAAGAACAAAACAGGGCCCTGCTGAGTGCGATGCCCGACCTGATCTTCCGGATCCGTCGGGATGGGAATATCGTCGATTTCAAAGTGAGCTCGGATGAATTGCTGGTTATTCATCCGAATAAAATCATCGGTTCATCGGTGTATAACATCCTGGACGAAAATTCAGCGCTGGAAGCTAAGCTTTGCATCAGCCGGGCGATGGAGACTGGCCAAATGCAATCGATGGAATACAGCATGAAGATCGGCGATTCCACCCGCATGTTTGAATCACGCTTTAAGAACAGTGGCACGGATGAAGTCATTGCCATCATTCGTGATATCAGTGAACAACGCCGGCTGGAACAAATGAAATCTGACTTTATCAACCGGGCCACGCATGAGCTGCGTACCCCGATTGCAACGATGGTGTTGATGGTTGACCTGATTGAGGGGATGATCACCAATGAGGAGATCGGTGAGTATTGGAATGTGTTGAAGGGTGAATTAAATCGTGAGCGGATGCTGGTGGAGGATTTGCTGAGCGCCGGCAGGTTGGAAAGCGATCGCTTCCAGTTTAACTTCAGGTTGATCGATGTTGAGAAAATCATCACGGCGACGGTGCAGCAGTTTGAGCCAGCTGCCAGGGAAAAAGAAATCAGTGTGGTCGTGGAGTCAGCCTTGCCTGAAGGCAGCCGGGCACTGGTGAATGGGGATGAGAATGCACTCAACCAGGTGTTTGTAAACCTGGTTAGTAATGCGATTAAATTTACCCTGCTTGGGGGTAAAGTGCGTATACGCATTGAAAAGGAAGCCGCGGGCTTGAAGGTTTCGATTGTTGATACGGGAATTGGTATTCCAAGCGAAGATCGACCGATGTTGTTCAATCGTTTCTTCCGTGGTACCAATGCCGTACAGCAGGAAATTCAGGGGACCGGGATTGGCCTGTTTATTGTGCGCTCGATCCTGGATAAGCATGGCGGCAAGGTTGCGGTGGCGAGCAGCGAGGTGGATAAGGGCAGCCAGTTTGATGTGTGGCTGCCGTTGGTTGAGCCTGAGGGTGGCAGCCAGGGCTGATTGCCGTGTATGTGCGGAAATGTGGGACCAGTTGGAAGGTAGTTGGCCGACCCTGATTACAACAAAAAAACAACATAAAAAGATGGGTGTCAGCGAAAGCCGACACCCATCTTTTGTGTAATTACCCCAGGGGGTTATTTGGTTTTCCCAGAAACGAGCAATTTGCCGAGCAGTTCATTATCAGCAGGGATGAGGGTAAGCTGACCCTTGCTATCGAGGATTTTTTGGGTTTCGAGGATTTCGAAGACGGCGTCGGCAACTTCGCGATTGGCGGTGATGGCTTGCATGGCCTGGCCAACAATGCGCGGGCGAATGGCACCTGCCTTGGCGAATTCGATGGCGGCTTGCCGGTCAGCCGTGCTGGTGATGATGTTGACCTGGTTGGCGCCATCCTGTTTGATGGCGGAGGTAACCTGGCGTAGGCGGTTGACGACCTTGGCTTCAATCTGCCTGATCATGTCGATATCGCGGAAATGCACCTTGCGTATATATACCGAGCCCAGTTTATAACCCCATTCATGTGAGCGGGGCGAAACTTCTTCGCGAACTGTGCGGCTCATGCCGTGACGATTGACCAGCATTTGCTCGAGTGGCATGTTGCTGAGCGAGCGCACAACGGCGTTGCTGACATTGGCAGCCAGTGAGCCGCGAGGGTCGGCGTTTTTGAAGAGGTAGGAAACTGGTTCACTGATGTACATTTCATACCAGATGCCCACGCCCATGGGCGCGCCTTCTTCCGAGTTGACCGGGTTGCTGCGCAAATATTGTTGGTCCAGGCGCATATCCAACACGCGGCGGCTGCCCAGCCAGTTGACCAGGAAGGCACTGGGGCCAATGCTGACGGGCAGGATATGCAGGCCAGGTTCTTTGAGGATGCCAGCGACGCGACCGAACAAAACAAAAACCTGGCAGGTGCCTTCTTCCACGATGGTATAAAGACCCAGCAGGCGCAGAAAGAAGAGGGCAATCGGCATGACAAACCACATACCGAGGAAGGCTATAAAAAAGCCGACGATAAACTGACCAAATGTGTTGGCTAACATTAGCGCACCTCCTTAACGATTTGCTGAGCGTGGGTGTAAAGGCGCAGGCGCACGTTGCGCAGGTAGGCTTGCAAGGCATCCGGCCCGCTTTTTTGGAGGAGGTAGAGTTGTTCTGCCAGGGCGGTAAGAGGCTCAACTTCGGCCTGGGCGTTGAGGGTTTCAATTTCGACGGCGCGCCTGGATTGGACGATTTTCTGGTCGGCGGCAGCCTGGGCAAGACTGATGTCTGAAGAAATTTGGTTGTGGGCGGTGTTGATGGCGGCCAGCGCGGATTCAACATCGGGGGGCGGATCGATGCCGGTGATGAGGGAGGCATCCAGGATGATGCCGTAACGGGCGGCAGAAGAGGCACACTCGCGTTCCATGTGCTCATTTAGATCGCGCAGATTTTTGCGCAGGTCATTGATGGAGACGCCAGTGACGACGCTCATTTGGCCGCCACGTTCTTCATCGGGCTTGGGGGCTTCGAAGCTGGCGATACGTTCGCGCAGGACCGAGACGAAATAGCCCATGACATGCAGGATGGGGCGCTTGACGCCGAACAGGTAGGCATAGAGATTCGATTCTGCCACCCGGTAACGGATCTGGCCGGTGAGACCGGTGTTTAACTGGTCCTTGGTGACGGCTTCCAACAGGGTTCCGGCTGAGTTGGCGCGCGGATCTTCGGAATCCTGGGCCATGTTGATGGTCTGGGTGGCGATGGTGACCTTGTGGATTTTTTCCCACGGCCATTTAAAATAGGGACCACCAGGCTGTATTACGTGAACCTGGGGATAGTTGTAACGCTGTTTATGTTCTTCGGTAAGGAATTCGGCGATGGGTGAATCGGCGGTCATGGCTGTGCCAACCCGTTCTGCCCGGCCAAAGATGGTCTTGACGGCTCTTTCATTTTGGTCAACGGTGTAGAGCGATGTCAGCACATAGCGCATGATGAACCAGGCGATGAAACCGACAATTAATCCAATTAAATAGCCCATATGATTGATCTCCTTTTAATTGATTGCTTGGTCTGAATAATCGAAATTGGTATGAATTGAGTTATTGGGGATTTACTCCTTTGGTAAGTCCAGGCAGTTTCCGCTGCCTAGGATGACCGTGTGGTCGGCGTTGGCAACCAGGGCGCAGACCTGGGTGGCACCATCGGGGGTGTCGTTAATTGCAAAGCCGGTAAATGGCCGGGGACCATCGTAATCGACCCAATGGCCGGTGCCAGACTTGCCAGCCTGGTCGGGGGAGGTGGTGTTAAAAAAGAAGTGGATGTGAGTCCAGGGAAGTTGTTCGGTGAAGCCAGTGGTTTCATACTTGACCTGATATTGGCCACCGCGGCGTGCGATGCCGGTGAGGTTGACGTAATAATTTGAGACAGCCCTGGTTGGGCCGGTCTGCGCATTGGATTTTGGGGTGACTTTGGCAGAATTTTGGTTTTGAGGGCTGGCAGGGGTGACCTGGAGCGGGGTTGAGCCGGGTAGATTGGCATTCACCGGGATGGCCTGGCGGGAGAGCCAAAAAAGTCCGATTGCGCCTAAAGCTAATATGAAAAAGATGAGGACGGCGCTTGCCAACAGCAGCCAACCCCAGGGGAGTGCTTTTTTCTTTGGCTCCAATTGTGGTGCTGGCCTGGGTGTGAGTGGTTTGGACGCGGCCGGTTGACCGGGGCTGCTTGAATTGAGCAGGGCGGCATTCAGGCTGGCCTTGGGGGCTTGCAGGGTACGGTTGCTGACGGGAGCCAATGCTTTGCGCAAGTCATTGGCCAGATCGGCGGTTGTTTGATAGCGATTTTCCGGTTTTTTCTCGAGTGTTTTGATGAGGATTTTGACAATTTTCTCGGGCAGATCCTGGCGGATGGTACGGGGATCGGGGACGGGGTCGTTGAGGTGCATCATCATGAGGGTCAGGGTGGAATCTGACTGAAATGGTGTGCGTCCGCTGAACATTTCGTAAAGGGTGATGCCGAGTGAATAAATATCTGAACGCTGGTCTGGTTGTTCGGCGCGAATGATTTCGGGGGGAATGTATCGGGGTGTGCCGACGACGGAGCCGGCGGCGGTGTGACCGGTTTGGCCGACAATTTTCACGATTCCGAAATCCATCAGGATGGCCTGGTTATCATCATTGATCATGATGTTGGCTGGCTTGATGTCCCGGTGGATGATGCCGCGCTGGTGGGCGTAGGTGAGGGCATCGCAGATGTTTAGCCCATATTGGATGGCTGTTTCGACCGGCAGGGTGCTGCCCGCGTTGTTTAGTTTTTGCAGGCGGTCAAAAAGCGTTTCGCCGTGGAGAAATTCCAGCACCATATAATGGACGTCTGAATCAATATTAAAGTCGTAGACCTGGATGATGTTTGGGTGGCGCAGGGCCGCGATGGCGGTTGCTTCTTCCTGGAAGCGGCGGATGAATTCGCTGTCACCGGAGAGGTGGGGGTGGATCATTTTTAGCGCAACCACGCGCTTCAGGTTGGGGTCATTGGCACGATACACAGCCGACATACCACCCTGCCCCAGCAGTGCTTCGATTTGATAACGACCGTTGAGTGTTTGACCTATCCAGGAGGGTGGAGCCATTCTATATTGATCCAAATTCTACTTTGCATGATGGATGATTTTTAGGTTAAGCGGAAGAAGGTTTTGATTACAGGTTAATTATACACATTTCTACCCCATGGTTGCAGCAGGTAGGATGGTTGGGTGCTCTTTGGAGAAGGGTTGCTTTAGGGATACCGGCAAGGTGGCAAAAAAGAAAAATTCAGCGCTTTATTTTTTATTAAAAAAATGCCCGAATGAAAAGCTTTTTTTCTCAGGGATATTATTTTGCTCGGGGATATAAAAACCTTCTGGATCCAATTTTCTCCATACGGTGGATGTTTTTTCCTGGATTTCTTGAATTTCCTGGCTTGAAAAATCGTTTTTATAGCGCCCGATACTATCTGAATGAACTTTTTGGGTCGTTTTTACCTTTGGGTCTTCCAGCCCAACCTGGTGGGTGGCAGAATTAAAATCCATCTGGCTTTGCTCGGCTTTTTCTCCAAGCGACTGCATTAACAGCTCTATTTGCTCCCATGGCGAGGCAACAAGACGCTCGTACATTATTCTGTAGGAACGTTCTGGATGGGTTTGGTAAAAATTTAGGCCGGCTTGGGTATATTGATTATAAAAATCAATTTTTCCTGGCAGGTCGGCTGGAATCGCAAATTTAAAATTTGCCTCAACCATGGAACCGAGTGTATCCAATGGGTTGCGAACGACTTGAACAAAATACCACTCGTCGCCCAATAGCTGATCCCATTGGTGAAGATAGAGAACATTTTCGGGGTTTTTATCAGCCCACCTGGGTTTTACAGCCTGGGTTGCTGCTGCCTCGTGTAATTCGATGAAGGCTTTTCCTAAAATTGAGATTAATTGTTCTTCTGGCAAGATCGATCGGGCTGACTGGATGAATCGTCCGTGTTTTATGGGGTCATTAACATAATCTGAGTAAAAGTCTTTAAAAAACTTTATTTCTGGCCCACAATGGATACGAGAATGGGCATTTAGAATACGGCGGACCAGGGAAGTTCCCGATCGATGACAGCCTCCAACAATAATTGGCCATTCGCGGTTTGGTGTCTTCATTATGTTAATCCTGTTATTGAGCGCAATGTTTTGGAAAAGAGCATTTGGGGGTTTAGGAAGAGCTGGGACATTTTATTAATGTAGCTGAAGGCGCATCTTGTCCAGGGCTTTCAGCATCGAGGTAAATGAGAACGACTTGTCTTCCGGAGGATAGTATATCATCCTGCCTGTTATATTCCATACAGTATATGGCGGTTGGAATACTACCAGGCTTGGCCGGTGCTATTTATATTAAACAGGACCTGCGTGACCGAGAGAGGCTATTTACGGGAACATTTTTATTCCTTTGCGCGATGATTCTCAGTG
>CAIVSQ010000537.1 GCA_903908605.1 uncultured Anaerolineae bacterium | reverse complement strand
TTTTCCGGCCATGCAACCCGGTCGGGAATACCGGCCAATCACCCCTCAGGAAATGGCACGCACAACCGTCTATGCCATCCAGATTGATTCATGGAGCGGCAAAGAAAACTGGGATGAGCAAGCTGAGGAGCTGACTGACTGGCCACCTCTCCCAGATGAAATAAAAAAAGGTAAAATGTGAGTGTTATGAATTTCAATTCAAGAGGCTACACCGCATAATGGCAAATACCGATCTCTATAATCCGCAACCATCCAAACTTGTCATGTACAGCACTTCCTGGTGCCCGGATTGCAAACGTTCCAAGGCACTCCTGGATAACAAGCAGGTCGACTATATCAATGTTGACATCGGCAAGGACAATGACGCCTATATCTTCGTCGAAAAAATCACCAGGCGAGTGCGCATCCCCACCATCATCTTCCCCGATGGGACCATCCTGATTGAACCAAGTGACGAAGCCCTCGAACGCCAGCTAGGAGTAAACTAAAATGACAGACCTTTACACCCTGTCCCCTTCCCAAATTATCATGTATGGCACTTCCTGGTGCGGTGATTGTCGCAGATCACGCCAGGTATTGACAGAAAAAAAAGTCACCTACCTGGATATCGATATCGACCAGGATGCACAGTCCGCTGAATTTATCCAAAAGCTCAACAACGGTAATCGCAGTGTGCCAACCATCATTTTCCCAGATGGGACCATCATGATCGAGCCAGATCGGGCTACATTGGCCGCAAAACTGGATGCAAGTAAAACCGCCTGAAAAGGCGGTTTTTTTTATCAGGGGGGAGAAATTAAGGTGTATATTTGTGAGCAATCCTGGCACCAAGGAGCCCTCATGAAGACTGCCACGCCCCGCTTTCCCTCGCTAAAACACCGAAATTTCAAAATTTTGTGGGCGGGGTTGATTGTCTCCAACACCGGTACATGGATGCAAAATGTAGCCCAGGGTTGGCTGGTCCTTCAACTGACCAATTCCCCTTTTTGGCTGGGCTTGCTTGGTTTGAGTTTTGCCATCCCAATGGTTATCCTGCCCTTGATCGGTGGCGCGGTTGTAGACCGTATCGACCGGATTCGCTTGCTCTACTTCACCCAAACCGGAGCCATGCTCACGGCGTTGGTTCTGGCGATTTTGACATGGACTGGCCGGGTACAAATCTCCCACATCCTGATTGCCTCATTTTTTGGCTCAACACTCCTGGCCTTTGATAACCCTGCGCGGCAGTCATTGATCCCCGAATTGGTTCCACCACAGGATTTACTGAATGCCATCTCACTCAATTCGGCCACCTATACTGGCGCGGCCTTGGTTGGTCCTGCCATCGCCGGAGCACTGCTTGTACCCCTTGGGGCTGGCACTCTGTTTCTGATGAACGCCATCAGTTACCTGGCGGTCCTGCTGGCGCTGGTTTCGATGAAAAACCTGCCGCACCGCGGCGCAGTCCCACGCCATGGCTCGCTCGGTAGGTCGGTCCTGACTGGGCTCAGCTATGCCTGGAATAACCGCATGATCCTTGGCATGCTCGCGCTCTCAGCCCTTGCGGCGGTTTTTGGACGTTCATACCAGAACCTGCTACCTATCTTTGCAAGAGATATCTGGCATGGCGGTCCGGCCGGCTACGGATTGCTGCTTTCTGCTTCTGGGGGTGGCGCGCTGGTGGGGGCATTTGGCCTGGCCGCAGTCAGGAAAACCAGCCGGCAAGGTGTAATTCTGGTCACCAGCGGTTTGATCTTCAGCCTGGCGGTTATCCTCTTCGCATTAAGTCCCTCCTTCTGGCTTGGCGCGTTGTTGTTATTTATTGGCGGTGTCGCCGTCACCATCTTTGGTACAATCATTTCTTCGTTTATTCAGCTGACGGTGCCCAATGAGCTGCGCGGACGCGTAATGAGTCTTTATTCCATCACGCTGATCGGCCTTCCCTCGCTCGGCGCAATGGGAATTGGCAGCATTGCCGAGTGGCTGGGAGGTACCGCTGGGGCACCCCGCGCGGTTTTGTATGGTGGCTTGCTGGTCGGGTTGGTGTTGTTGATTGTCATTCCCAAATTCTGGCAGCTTGATATGGATAAAATGAGTAAACGTGCATGAGTGAATTTGTCCACCTGCTAGATGCCGCACTAATGGCACGAACACACCTGATCGAAGAAGATCACCTGCAGGCCTTTCGCCTGTTCAACGGCTTTTTGGAAGGCTTTCCCAACCTTGCGGTGGATATTTATGCGCGCACAGCCTTGATTCACAATTACAGTCCCACAGATGGGAAAGATTCAATCGCGGAAGTCCTGGCCTGGATAAAGGAATCGCTGCCATGGATTGGATGCGTCGTTGTAAAATCCCGGAACACACAAAATCCGGCTGAAAAAAGGGGACAACTTATTTTTGGCAGCCAACCAGACATAAAGATCCGAGAAAATGGGGTCTGGTACAGTATCGATTTGACCATGAACCGCGATGCCAGTTTTTACCTGGATACCCGCCTATTGAGACTGTGGGCCTGGCAACAGCTGTCTGGCAAGCGTGTATTAAACACCTTCGCCTACACCGGCAGCCTGGGAGTAGCAGCCCTGGCAGGTGGGGCCACTCGCGTCGTACAACTCGATCGCAGCAGGCAGTTCCTCAGGCTGGCAACCCAATCCTGCCAACTGAATCATCTCCCCGTCGATCAAAAAGACATCCTTGAACAGGACTTCTTCCCCGCAGTTGGGCAACTCAAGCGCAACGGTATGATGTTTGATTGTGTCTTCCTCGATCCTCCCTTTTTCGCTTCCAGTAGCAAAGGCAGGGTTGATCTCGAAACTGGCAGCACGCGCTTAATAAACAAAGTACGACCGCTGATTGTGGATGGTGGCCGCCTGGTGGCTATCAATAACGCCT
>CAIVSQ010000536.1 GCA_903908605.1 uncultured Anaerolineae bacterium | reverse complement strand
TGATGTGATTGGGGTTGGAACGTTGTTGGCAAGGGGTTCATTTATGGTTAAATTTGGTAAATTACATGCTGAGACCAACAATAAACAGATAATTAGTACTATGGGTAACTGTTTCATAAATTTCTTATAATGCCTAAGTAATGCCATGTCAAGTTTCTGACGAAAAGAAAAGTGAGGATGTTGGTTTGGGACTAGGGTTGAAATAAAAGTTTGGTTGAAGGTTATGTTGAAAAATTAATGGCGGCAGAACAATATTAGGTGCTGAATATTGCATCTTTCACTCAGCCCCCCGTGACCTTATAATTGGTAAAATTCGCCTTTCTATTTCGATCGCAACACTCCAGGAGGAAATATGCTCACCATCGAGAAAGTTAATACTTCCGATAAAATTCAGGTCAAGCGTTTTGTTCAACTTCCTCATCGGCTGTACAAGAATTGCCCGCAATGGGTGCCACCCCTGGATATTGATGCTTATGCTCAACTTGATCCCAAAAAACATCCTTTTTACGAGCATTCGGAGGTCGAATTTTTTCTTGCGGTAAGGGATGGGCGCGATGTTGGCCGTATTGCGGCAATTGAGAATCGACCGTTTAATAAGTATCATGGAACCAAGGAAGCAGATTTTTACTTTTTTGATTGTGAGAACGACCCAGAAGCCGCCCGGGCACTTTTCGAAACAGTATTTACTTGGGCACGGAACCGCGGGCTCAACCGTATGATTGGTCCTAAAGGTATGGGGCCTTTGGATGGTTATGGCGTACTTGTCTTTGGGCATGAACAGCGCCAGACCATGAATATGCTCAACTACAACTACCCATATTATCAAAAGCTTGTCGAAGATATGGGATTTGAAAAGGAAGTTGATTTTGTGTCGTGTTACCTCCCGGCCGATAAATTCCGCATTCCAGAACGAGTGGAGCGGATCGCCAAGCGTGCATTGGAGCGAGGCGGCCTGGTGGTCAAGCGTTTTAAAAATAAATCTGAATTGATTGAATGGGCACCGCGTATAGGTGAGGCGTATAACAAGGCATTTGTGCGAAATTGGGAATATTTCCCTTTTACACCACGTGAAATTAAATTTGTGGTGGATAACATTATGACAGTGGCGGACCATCGCTTGATAAAAATCATAACCCATGGTGAAGAGGTCGTCGGTTTTCTATTTGCGTTCCACGATGTCTCGGCTGCTATGCAACGCGCGAATGGCAAGTTATTCCCGTTTGGGTTACCGGATCTGCTGTTGGAAATGCGCCGCACCAATACTGTTTCCGTAAATGGCATTGGTATTCTGCCAGAATTCCAGGGGCATGGTGGCAACGCAATTCTCTATTACGAAATGGGTCAAACCCTGTTGAGCTTTAACCAGTTCACCCATGTGGAGATGACTCAAGTGGCCGAGACTACTGAGCAAATGCGTGCTGACCTGAAAAACTTAAATGGTGTTGAATACAAGAATCACCGTGTATATCACCTCGATATATAATAACTTTCCATTCGCTGAAAATTTTACGAAATCGTGAATTTCTGGTAAGCTCAGAAAATGAGCACAGACCTAACCTTAACAACCGAACGAATAGACGATTTTCCACTTTTGCTATCAGTCATGCTGCGACTGGGATTGCCTG
>CAIVSQ010000535.1 GCA_903908605.1 uncultured Anaerolineae bacterium | reverse complement strand
GTTGGAAAAACAGTCAAGGCTGGGGCAGTGATTGGCGTTGTGGGTGGCTCTGCATTTATCACCCCCAAGGGTGGCATCGGCAAATTGATTGAGGATTATTGGGGACGACATCTGCACTTCTCCGTCTTCCGTTGGAACGCATCTCGCAACGACTGGCAAGTGACCGATCCATTTGGTTGGGATCCTTATTCCCCGGCCGCCAGGCAAAAAGATGACCCACTTGTCGCCTGCAATGGCGAGATCAGCTATAATCTGTGGGTGGGAGGGTGGCCCAAACCAGCCAGCTCATCTGCAGGGGTTTCCAGTATTGAACCAAAATCGGATCGTTATGTCGGTGGTTTTCTAGGCCAGGAGGCTGCAGCCCTCGATCCGAAGGATGCCGCTTCTGTGCTTGCAAATTTTGTAAAGATGCTGAGCAGCAAGGATGCCAGCCTGGTGGAGCCACTTGTCGATGGGAAAGGCATAAACTATGCCAATTACATTGAGGGCGGTGATCCAACCTCACGTTCGGAATTCTTGAATGACCTCAAAGCGCGCATCAATTCAGGGCCAAAATGTGATGGCTACATCATCAACTCTACGGTGATGACAATTTGGACCAGCACATGGCAGCCTGCCTGGAAAATGACCGAATTGTGTTATATAGGTTGTCAAACTTTCGATACTCCATGGCAGAGCAAAGTTGCCGGCTTCTTGTTTGATAAAAGCACAGGAAGTTGGTTACTAAAAGCCGTGATCCTTTCTCCCCTCAAAGAATGGGAGAGGATGGTTGGTAAACAAAATCTTACTGCCTGTACTATCCCGCCCGCTGCTGTTTCATCGACTTTTTCCTGTTCAGGTGGTCTGCCCACCCGTTTGAAGACAGGTGGTTACGCCTCTGTTAGCACTTTCCCAGCCCAGGCCAATAATGTGCGTGCTAAAGCGGGTATACAGGCGAAGTACCTGGGAAATATCAACCCTGGGAAAGGCATGAAGTTGGTGGAGGGGCCGGTCTGTGCGGATGGGATGATCTGGTGGCGGGTTGAAGCCCTGGGTTCTTCTGTCAAAGGATGGACCTCGGAAGGTGATGGCAAGAATTATTGGTTATCACCGTGTTCTTCGGCGGCAAGCTGCGGAAAATAATGACTGGGTTTTGATCGTTCTGGTGCGTTCGTATCTTCTTTAGGGCAGAGTAAAGGTAAAATATCGTCATGCTTGCACGTATCTTTTCCTGTGCGGTGGTTGGATTGGAAGGCGTCGTTGTTGAGGTGGAAGTCGATTACACCAACGGCTTGCCCGGTATGATCATTGTTGGTTTACCTGACACTGCGGTGCAGGAAAGCCGGGAGCGGGTGCAAACCGCTATAAAAAACGCTGGGTTGCACTTTCCACGCCACCGGCTTGTGGTCAACCTGGCGCCTGCCTCAGTGCGCAAAGAGGGCCCCTATTACGACCTGCCGATTGCGCTGGGGGTGATTGTGCTGGGGGACCATTTGGCCGCCAGTTCGTTGGACGGTACACTAGTGATCGGAGAATTGTCCCTGGATGGCAGTGTTCGCCATGCGCGCGGCGTGCTACCCATGGCTGCCACGGCCCGCGCCCAGGGATTTAAGCGTATGATCGTTCCGTCTGTCGATGCAGCCGAGGCGGCTCTCATCCCGGATATTGAGGTGATACCGGTTTCCAATTTGGCCGAGCTCTACCGGCACCTTTCGGGGGAAGAAACCATCCCGGCCTTTGTGCCATCCAATGAAGCGCCTGAGCCCTTGTTTATCCCAACTGATTTTGCCGAAGTCAAAGGCCAGGAACATGTCAAACGTGCACTGGAAGTGGCTGCGGCGGGTGGCCATAACGTGTTGATGAGCGGCAGCCCTGGCAGCGGAAAAACATTGCTGGCACGGGCATTGCCTGGCATTCTCCCTGGAATGTCGATCGATGAGTCGCTGGATGTGACCCGTATTTATTCGGTGGCGGACCAGCTTCCTGCCGGTATGCCGCTCATCCGAAATCGACCATTTCGCGCGCCGCACCACACTATCAGCCATGCTGGCCTTGTGGGTGGGGGCCATATTCCACATCCGGGTGAGATCTCGCTTGCCCACCGTGGGGTGCTCTTCCTGGATGAATTCCCCGAGTTTGGATCCCGTGTGTTGGAAGTGATGCGCCAGCCTATGGAAGACAAAATCGTCACCATCAGCCGCGCCAATGGTTCCCTCACCTTCAGCGCGAATTTTCAACTGATAGCGGCCATGAATCCCTGCCCGTGCGGATTTTATGGAGATCAGCGAAAAGCCTGCACCTGTTCCTCCTCCACTGTGACCAAATACCAGAAACGTATCTCCGGCCCGCTGCTCGATCGTATTGACATTCACATCGAAGTCCCACGGGTCGATTATGATAAGCTCTCCAGTGACCGCCTCGGCGAGTCATCTGCAGCCATTCGGGCACGAGTGCAGGCGGCGCGAGAACGTCAGACAATGCGTTTTGTGGGTAGTGATGTTGTCTGCAATACCGATATGCGCGTAGCTGAAGTGAGGAAGTATTGCAAGCTGGACGAAACTGGTGATAGCCTGATCAGGGCAGCCATGAGCCAGTTGAATTTATCAGCGCGTGGCTATCATCGCATTCTGAAGCTGGCGCGGACGATCGCTGACCTGGCAGGTAGTGATCAAATTCTTGCCACCCATCTTGCCGAGGCGTTACAGTATCGGCCGAAGGGAATACAAAGTGGCTAGCGAGTGGGTAGAATATGCTTCTGCTCAATGAATATTGCCTGACGTTGAACAAAAACCGAACTGATTGTCGGTGGCGCTAATTCCATCTGGACCAATTGCGGGTTTTAATCCGACTTATTCGTACAACGCTCTACGCATCCAATTTCCTGTTGGCTAGCCATTTCACCATAGCGGGGTTGCGATGGCCGAAGAAACAACTGGTTTTTGTGTTTGATGTCGCAACTGCCACCTTTTCCTCCGGGCTTAATTCAAAATCAAACACACTGATATTCTCAAGCATGCGTTCTTTACATGTCGATTTTGCCAGGGCGATAATGCCATCTTGTACAAGCTTTACATACTCGATTAGTATTTCGATTGATAGCCCGGCGCTGCACATACACTTGATGAAGTCGACCCGTCGTAAATCAATTTTGTTGTAGTCCCTGGTTCGATTTGCATCTCGATTGGCGGGTTGGATGAGGCCAATTCGCCCGTAATAGCGCAGCGTATCGGTTGTAAGCTCGTAACGCTTCCTTACTTCTGCGATTTTCATAGTTTCACCTCGTAAAAATAATTTGTCACTTGGGGTGAACTCTACGTCAAGAATAAATGTTTAATTTCCATTAAATCAAGCTAATTACATGTTCTCAAACCAGTGGGGTGGTAATAACAGTAACAAACTTCATGGTTCCATGACTGTTAAATAAACCCACCGACCATGACCATACTCGGAAAGCAACACTGGCTGGTTGACAGCCGATATAAAAGTAGTGACTTGTGTATGGTTGTCGAAGGTATAATTAATTCAAAGGTGATTGAAAAAATGATCATTAAAATCCTGCTGATCGTTATCGCTTGCCTGGTTGCCGTTGCAGTACTTACCATTGCTTATCTTTTCTATATGGTAAGTAAACTCCCAAAGGTGAAAGCGAATGGAATTCGGATTGCCTGCATCGGGGATAGCATCACCCAGG
>CAIVSQ010000534.1 GCA_903908605.1 uncultured Anaerolineae bacterium | reverse complement strand
GCAAACAACCAGATCACCTGCGACGAATTGGATTTCTAATTTCATTATACAGAATATTAAAATAATGTCAAGTAAATTATTAATTTTTCGCATCTACTTTTCAATATTATTAAATATAATCAACATTACCATCAAGATAATTAATAGGAACCCACATGATCCATTCCTTTTGCTATATGCCCGACCAGGAACCACGCACCAATATCCCCGTCTCAGAGTATGCCAGCCTGCTGGCCAACCCCCAGGCCCTGCTCTGGATTGATTTTGAGCAAGAGCCAAACGAATCTGCCGAAGCCATCCTGACCGGTATCTTCCGTTTCCACCCCCTGGCAGTCGACGACGCACTCCAGGAAACCCACACCCCCAAGGTCGATGACTGGGGCGAATACATCTACCTGGTGCTGAACGCCATGAAATTCAGCAGTGTGGACGGGTTGGAACTGAAAACCTGCGAATTGGATGTCTTCCTCGGAAAAAACTTTGTCGTCACCCACCATGATGACCCAATGAATTTCCTCGAGAAAGCCCGCAGCTTCTTCTTTCACGACCGTCGCTACACCTCGCATGGCCCAGACCATCTGCTCTACAAATTAATCGACGACCTGGTGGCTGAGTACATGCCCGTGGTTGAAAGCATCGACGACCAGATTGACCGGATTGAAGACGAAGTCCTCACCCGTGCCGCGCCAGACACCCTCGAGCGCATCTTCACCCTCAAACGCATCATCCTGAACATGCGCCGCATCCTCGGCCCACAGCGCGAGGTGATGAACAAGCTGGCCCGCGATGATTTCGAGATCATCGATCCGCATGACCGGGTCTTCTTCCGCGATATCTACGACCACCTGGTGCGCCTGCACGATGTAAACGAAGGCATGCGTGACCTGATCAGCGGTTCCCTCGATACATACCTGTCTGTCATTAACAACCGCATGAATGATGTCATGAAGACCCTCACCATCATCACAACGCTTTTCATGCCCATCTCCTTCCTGACCGGCTTCTTTGGCATGAATTTCTTCGAACCAGTCGCCGGGTTGACCCCCTGGACTTCGCGAGTGTCTTTTGGTTTCATCCTGGCCATCTTCATAGGTCTGCCTGTTTCCATGTTTATCTGGATGCGCCGGCGTACCTGGGTCTAAAAGCCTACCCACTGCACCGTAAACCGGCATTTTTCTCCCCTCTGCCACCTGCAGATTGTGGGGCGGCGGTCAAATATTAACCCGTGCGGCGATAAAGGCGAAAACATCACCATTTCGTTGATTTATTTTTATGCTATATTATTAGTAGCAATTTTCCACGCTATCAATACATTGATCAAACCCGGGGATGGGGCACCAATGAACACCGCACCCCTGCCCGGCAGGTTAAGGTTATGCAATCCGTCGCCCTTGATATCCGCACCCTGAGCTTCATCTCCACCAGCATAGCGGCCATTTTCGCAGTTGGATTATTTTCGTTTGGCAGAACCCAAAAAGAATTTAAAGGCTTCGCCTCGCTGGCACTTGCAACGGCCCTTTTTTCCCTGGGGCCTTTTTAAATTGGCTACAGGGATGTACTGCCCGACTTCATCACCATCGTCCTGGCCAACCTGTTGAATATCCTGGGGATTGTTTTATATTACGAAGGGATCTGCCGCTTTCTTAATCGACCTCCCCGCTTTCGCACCCTCAGCGCCATCGCCATCCTTGCCAGCTTGGCCCTCTTCCTTTATTTCACTTATGCCTCACCTTCGGTCAACAACCGCATTCTCAGTTATACCGCCATTAACCTGATCGTTAGCGCGTTTTGTGTAGGGGAACTCGCCCATAACCTGCGCGGCGACTGGCGCATCCCCGGTTTGTCAACCGCCCTGGTATTTTTTATCTATGGTTCGTACCAGTTATTCCGTTTCTGCTGGACCCTTGGCGAGAGCCCCATCCGGTCGTTTATGTCCGCCGGTGGAATTCATGCCCTTGCCTTTATTGCCAATATCATCCTGAACACAGGTGCCACCTTTGTTTTTGTCTGGATGATCAATAAAAGGTTAATCACCAACCTGACCGAACTTGCCACCCACGATCCACTGACCAACATATTGAATCGCAGGGGCATCGAACTGCTGGCCTCGCACGAATTTTCAAAATTAAAACGGTTGAAAGCTGGCCTCTCTGCGGTCATGATCGACATTGACCATTTCAAACAAGTCAACGATCGCTATGGTCACAGTGCCGGTGACGCCGTTTTAGCCGAATTCGCCAGCCTGATCCAAAAAAATCTCAGGTCAGTCGATATCTTCGGCCGAACAGGGGGCGAGGAATTTCTAATTATTCTGCCCAATACCAACCTGGAACAAACCCTCTTCTTCGCCGAAAGGTTCCGAACCCT
>CAIVSQ010000533.1 GCA_903908605.1 uncultured Anaerolineae bacterium | reverse complement strand
CCGGACAAATTAACATTAATTAACAGTTTTTTTCCGGGCAGCATTTTCCGGCAATATAAACTAATCGAGCAAATTGGCCTTGGGGGAATCGGTATGGTCTGGTCAGCACTTGACCAGGAAAAGAACCGCATTGTCGCTATAAAACTCAATGATTTAGACCCCGACAATCAGTCCGTCAACTTCCTGATGTTGGACAGGCACATCATGGGACTCAACCACCCGTTTGTGATGCCAACCTATGACTTTGGCGTTTGGGAAAATATTCAATATATCGTCACCCCTTACATTCCCGGCGGTTCACTGGAGGATCTTCTGAACGATGGGGAGCGCCTGCCACTAGAAAAAGTACTTCAATTTGCCGGTGAGATCGTTGCCGCGCTGGACTACTTGCACAGCCACCAAGTCATTCACCGTGACTTGAAACCTTCCAATATTCTTCTTGATTTTAATGGCCACCTGTATGTTGCTGACTTTGACCTTGCAAGGGTGCTCTCCACAACAACCCAATCCATGCATACAGGTCGCGGTACACCGGCCTTCGCCCCCCCCGAACAACATTCCATGTCCACCATCACGCCACAATCTGACATATATAGTCTCGGGATTGTTCTTTACCAGATGTTTACCCGTCGCCTGCCCTGGAATGGTGAAAAATCACTCGGCATACAACAACTCACCTCACAAGAGATTATTATTCCAGACCCACGCGAAGTGCAAAAAGACCTACCAACCGTATTACACGCAGTGCTATTAAAAATGACCGCCAGCAGGCCTGAGGATCGGCCTGAAACTGCCGAAGAAGCCCTGCGCATGTTATCTGCTTGTTTTAGCCAGGAAACAAAACCCCTCCCCAGTGATTTTACTCAAACAGAGGAACAACTACGCGAATTTAATGCGTCCGAACTTCTGAGGGCTAATCTGGAATACTGGGAACAAAACAAAGACATGGTCATACCAAGCCTAACCAAATTCGCATTCATCGACCTGATGTACCGGTACTCAACAAGCCTGTTGCCATCCACTACAGTGCGCTTTATCTTGAGCAATGCACTCATTTATGGATACAACGAGGATTACTGGTGGGGTCGACTGGAAAGTTTGGAAGACCGGCTCTCAACCGCCGTACCGCTGACCAGCAACTACAACGATAAAGTCGTGGAGCGTATCCTTCACCTGATCAGTGTGGATGCCCAGATTCATCCAGGGAAAGGTGAATCACAAGCAAAAATGATGCATTCACTGTTAGCGCGATCAACCAATACAAAAAATGATGCCCTGCGCATGCAAATCCTGAACATACTGCGCAAGCTTACCCCGCGCTCCGCCTGGCGTAAGCTTGCCTTCAGCGCACAGGAAGATGCTAATCTCGCCAATTTAGCGCTTCGAGATGATCTCTGCGCCGAAAAAGCCGCACTATTGATCGGACAGGTGGGTTCGATTACAGCCACCGTACAGGTTCTTAAAAATTCCAATTCTGCCCAGCGGTTGAAAAGATTACAATCGATTGCAGAGGCGGCTGGCAGCCTACCTGCAAATATCCCCATTGGGCTGCGCATCGCAGTTACAGGCATGGATATGGAAAAAGCCCTGCTCACCCAGCCAGCCGATTTAATGCGCGTTTTTGGTTTGGCTTTCATTGGGGTTTTTCTTGGGACTGGCTTACAAACCTATCTTACCTACCGACTACCAGGTTTTATGGATCTGGAACGAATCGTCATCTCATTGGAGCGGGGAATATTTCTTGGTCTGTTATTTAGCCTTAGCATCCTGATCATCCGCATCATAGTTGAGCGGTTTTCAATGCCAGCGTTACCCCAACGCATCCTGATCGCCACGATTGCAGGTGGCCTCAGCCTCAATATCGGTCTATTTATTTATGATGTGCTTATGCTGAAAAATAGACCCGATAACCTGCTGATCACTGCGGGATGCTTGATCATATCGCTCGGGTTCGCACTCGGAAGCCTGATTACTTCAAAGACAGGCCGCATGGTCATCACTGCCCTCTTCATCACCATCGCCCTGGCAGGCACATGGGGGTTACACACCCAGTTGGCTCTAACACCTGCCAGCCTGACCCCCATATTCTATTACGAATACACCTGGGCAAATACCCAGGTGCTCGGAGTCATCTTATTAACTGCCCTGCCCATGGCCATCATGGGCAACCTGCGCAGCTTGGCAATAAAAAATTAATTTCAGCTTACCTGGTGCAAAGCAGTGCGACCCAATCATTAATCTGGCGCTTGTCCACCAGCTTAAGACCCTGACGCTCAGCGGCAGCGGCTACATCATCTGCCTGGTGATCCAGAATGCCAGAAAGAATGATGGAACCTTGCGGGGCGATCAGGTCTGCCATTCCAGCATCAAATAGTCGGATCAAAACAGGGGCCAGAATATTAGCCAACACCAAGGGCGCTTGACTCAATACAAACTGCCCGGCCTTTACTTCTCCAATCGAACCTAACTCAACTGGAAATTGGGCAGGATCGATCCCATTGTTTTCCGCATTCTCGCGGCTGTTTACCACCGAGGCCTGGTCTATATCAACACCCAGGGCCGTTACGGCGCCTAACTTTAAGGCAGCCACTGAAAGAATCCCCGAACCACAGCCAACATCAATGACTGTTTCGGGATGGCGATACAACGAGGGGTTATCAAAAACGACTTCCAATAACTCAAGACAAAGCTGAGTGGTGGGGTGGGTGCCAGTTCCAAAAGCCATCCCCGGATCAATGTTGATCGAAACACGCTCTGGTTCAGTCGACTTCATCCAGACAGGCACAATTATCAAACGCCGGCCGATAAGAATAGGCTGGTAACGTGTTTTCCAGGCTTCCATCCAGTTCTGTTCGGCAATTGGGGTAAAAGTTGCGGCCGGAATTGGCTGAATCATCCCCAAGTAAAAAAGAGATTCCTCCAATTTATGGCGGGTATCTTCGAGGGTTTCATCAGCCGTCAGGTATGCTTTGACAGTGATATCACCAGTGGGTGTACCCTCGTCTTCATCATTCAAGAATTTGACCGACTGTTCGGTCACCACCCCATTTGGAGCAAAACGGGCCAGAACATCGGCGACAGCCTCAGCTAGCTCACCATTGACCGTCAGAGAAACTTCCAACCAGTTGCTCATAGTATCATCCTGAAAAATTGTTTTATATTAAGAGCCAGGCGACTATCAGCCACCCAAGGCTTCATTCAACCAATCCAGGAAACCTTTTTCCTGGGGCTTGGGGGTGGTTCCAAGTGTTTTTGCGAGCTTATCAAACAACTCACGCTGCTCGGCAGATAGCTTCTTGGGGATGTCAACATTTACAATCACACGCATATCACCACGTCCACTGACGCGGATACGAGGGACACCTTTGCCGCGCATATTAAAAATGGTACCTGGCTGCGTGCCAGAGGGAATGTTCAATACATCTTCCTTGCCGTCGGCAGTGGGAACATGAATTTCGGATCCAAGCACAGCCTGGGCGATATTAATGTTCAAATCGAGGATGATATCCTCTCCCTTACGTTTGAAAAACGCATGCGGCTTGACATCTACCGCGATAAATAGGTTGCCGTTTGGCCCACCATTGGCCCCAGGTTGACCTTCACCAGGCAGGCGGATCTGCATGCCATTATCCACACCTGCGGGAATGGAAACTTTCTTGTTAACCCGTTTGCGTTCCTGTCCTCGCCCGGCACAAGTGTGACAGCTCTTCTCTATGATCTGCCCACGGCCCTGGCATGCCTGGCATGGGACGGTTTCCACCATTTGTACAATGAATGTCTGGCGCACCTGGCGCACTTCACCACGGCCACCACAGGTACCGCAAGTTTTCACGTTTGTTCCAGGTTCAGCACCATTTCCACGGCAGGTGGAACAGGTTTCATCGCGATCAAATTCAATATCTTTTTCAACGCCGAAGACTGCTTCTTCAAAGGTCAAGCCGATGGACATTTGCAAGTCACGGCCACGCCTGGGAGCATTACGCCGCGAGCCCCCGCTCCGCCCGGCACCCATGCCAAAGCCGAACAGTTCCTCGAAGATATCCTCGACGTGCACATTGTAATCCTGGTTGCCACCCATATCACCCAGCCCAGCGCGACCATAACGATCATAGCGAGCACGCTTATCCGGGTCAGAGACCACGCTGTACGCCTCATTTATTTCCTTGAACTTGTCCTCGGCATCCGGTTCTTTGTTAACATCCGGGTGAAATTGGCGCGCCAGCTTGCGAAAAGCCTGCTTAATTTCATCCTGAGTGGCTGTGCGAGAGACACCAAGGATTTCGTAGTAGTCACGATTGGTTGTCATGAGTTTTGTCCATCATAGAACACGTACACTGATCCAATTTGAATAAAGCATGCCAGGCCATTTTCAGCACCAGGCGCTCGGGCATGTGGCCAAATTACTGGGCCACTTTCACCAGGGCTGGGCGTAAGACCCGTTCCCCATACATATAACCTTGCTGCAAAACAGCCGTAACCATTCCGGATTCATATTTATCGGAGGGTTCCTGCATGATGGCTTCGTGCAATTCGGGGTTGAACTGCTGTCCCTCAGCCTGTATGCGGGTGACACCTTCAGCTTCGAGAATAGCAAGGAATTTGCGATACACAAGTTCAATGCCATTCGCCCAGACATCATCCGTCGGACGGTGCTGCAGGGCGCGATCCAGATCATCAATTCCTGATAGGAATTTTTTAATCGTGCCGCCCGTAGCAACGCGCCCCACCAAGGCATTCTCCTGATCGGTTCGCCGCCGGAAATTCATAAAATCGGCGCGTTCGCGTTGCAACGCATCGAGATATTCCTGCGTCTTGGCTTGTGATTCAGCTAATTGTGCTTTGAGCGCCGCCAATTCGGCTGACGTCTCATTGGCAGTTTCGCCTGCTTTGGCAGTAGTGGTTTCTTCAACCTGATCCTTGGTTTTGTTTTTTTTATCGTGCATAGTTGCGTTACTCTCTCTGGATGTTTTCACAATGAAACTCAGGATTATTCTATAAAAGTATCGGCCACCAGGTCACTTAGCAAACTGGCCAGGTAGCGCACAGTAGGAATCGTTTTCGCATAAGACATACGCATAGGACCCAGAACACCTAACATGCCAGTAACCTGCCCGGCGACGCCATATCGGGCCAGCACAATGGAACACTGGCGCAGCTCTTCCCAGGTGCCCTCACCACCAATCAAGACTTGCACACTCCCCAGACCACTATTCAAGACGGTTCGTGAGAGTAAATCCTGCAGGGTTGAGCGTTCATCGAACAAACGCAGTGCACGGCGGGCTTCATCAGAGACATTAAATTCTGGTTCAGATAGTACGTGGCTGATGCCATCATAATACAGGTTTCCAGAAACTCGGTCTGAAGCTCGACGCATATCCAACATAATAAGGGAGATGATGTCGGTCTCAAGTGCGTCATTCTGCGACATCAGTGTACTGAAATCATCCAATGTGCGCCCCTGGTAGTTTTGGTTCAAGCGCAACGCCACCCGGGAAAGGCGTTCTTGTGAAACCGGCTCGGCCAGGGTCAGTATTTGCTGGTTGACTTCACCGCCCTGCATTACCAGGACCATCAGCACTTGTCGTCCCTGGGTGGAAATCAACTCGACATGCTTAAAACGTGGATTCTCCGCATGTGGAGCCGTGATCAAGGAAACCGCTTGGACCTGGTTTGCCAACACAGAAGCTGCCAGGGTCATCCACTGTTCGACCTCGGGCCGGGATTGGTGGAATTGATGACTGATGGTGTTCTGGACGGCTTCCGGAAGTTCCGTTTGATGCATCATATTGCTGACAAAAAAACGGTAGCCTTCCTCGCTAGGTACACGCCCCGCTGAGGTATGTGGCTGTCGCAGATAACCAAAATCGGTGAGAGCCGCCATTTCGTTACGAATGGTTGCTGAACTCATATCCAAATGGTAGTGATCTACCAGGTGCATCGAACTGACTGGCTGCGCGCTCTCAATATAGTCGCGCACCACAAGCATCAGGATGGTCTTTTGGCGATCAGATAAATCAGT
>CAIVSQ010000532.1 GCA_903908605.1 uncultured Anaerolineae bacterium | reverse complement strand
TTTTTATAGACCCTCCTTTTGGGGCAAATATTATGTATTCGGAAGGAAGCTTTTTATGGGAATCTTGGCTTCGTGTATTTACAAATAATCAAAGTGAGGCTATTGTCAATAGTAGCCAAAAGAAAGATTTGCCAGATTATAGAAATTTGATGTTTAGATGCTTTTCTGAAATGTTCAAAAAGTTAAAACCAGGGCGTTGGATAACGGTTGAATTCCACAATTCCCAAGCCAGTATTTGGAATGCCATTCAAGAAGCAATTATGCGAGCAGGTTTTGTGGTTGCCCAAGTGACCGTACTCGATAAAAAACAAGGTTCCTTCAAGCAAGTCACTTCGGCAGGGGCGGTCAAAAACGATCTAATCATTAATGCATACAAACCACGAGCCGGGTTTACCCAGCGCCTTATATCACAAGCAGGGCGTGGACTGGAAACCGATTTTGTACGTGAACACTTACGTCAACTGCCGATTGCTATCAATGCAGAGCGCAGTAAGGAAATGCTCTATTCCAAATACCTAGCGTATTACATACAGCATGGTTATCAGGTGGCCTACAACGGTGAGCAGTTCTATCGGGCTTTGGCGCAGTGGGGGCTGGAAGAGCGCGATGGTTACTGGTTTGCAGATGAGAACCAGGCGCATGAGTATGAACAGCGCAAGGTTAAGACCTTTGGCAATAAAGGCATTAGCCCCCAGACTGTGTTATTTATCAGCGATGAGCGCTCGGCCCGGCAGTGGGTCTGGAACTTCCTGGATAAACCCAAGACGTATGATGAAATTTACACCAAGTTCATGCCTGCCCAGCAAACATCTGAAGACGAGATCCCCGAATTAAAAACCTTGCTTGAAGAGAGCTTTGTGATGTCTGGTGGGGAATGGAAGCGTCCCGATCAACTCACCCAGGCCGAACTGGAACACAAGCGCTTAGAACGTCTGCTGCGTCAATTCAATGAATATCTAGACACGGCCAAAGCCGGGCAAAAGCTCAAGGAAGTACGTCGCGAAGCGGTCCTGGCAGGTTTCACAGAATGCTATCGGGCCGGAAAATTCCAAGACATTATTACTCTGGGTGGTAAGTTGGATAAGCGTCTACTCGAAGAAACCCCCGAGCTGTTCGACTTCGTGGATATCGCCGAAGCGAAAGTAGGGTAACAAGAAGCTTCATAACAAGGTGGTGATATGGAACAAACCTGGCAAGCAACCCTGATGGCATCCTTTATCCCCAAGGAGCCGATGCTGGTGGTGATCGATCCTGATAATCTTTTGCGGGATGAATCGCTGTTGGCCGCGATCCAGAACAGCAGTTACGACATCCTCGAGATGGAGGATGAGATCACCTTCCGCAATCTCTTCGAACGGCGCTACCGTGTGCGCTGGGATAACGGTGAACCGCGCCATGTGGTTGTCATTGTTCATACTACAGAGAGCGCCAGGCGCATACCTTATGACTTGCTCAAAAAAGGCAAGCTGATCGAGGTTGGCGTCAGCGAGCTCTTCCCACGTCTGAACGCCATCACCGTGCGCGAATTGGATCGAGCCTACTACAACCAGCTTTTCGGCGCGCATGCCAGCCTGGTGCAAAACAACCAGACTTTGCGTGGGGAACGCTCCACCGTGGAATTCATCCTGCGCACTGTCTTTGGCCTGGACCCGGCCGTGCAGCCCAACCCGGCCCGCGTTGTGGAACTGCTGATCGAAAAACACTATCTAACCCGCGCGCTGCCCCCGGCGCTCGAAAACTATCTCGCGGCCAACCTGTTGCCACGCATACCCAGTTCGGCCATCAGCCCGGAATTTTTTACGAATGCCGAGTTATTCTATACCTGGTTGGGAGCCCAATGGAAAGTCTTCATCCAGAATCGAGAGCAAAACGCCTACCTGGACGATCCACGCCTGCGCCCGCTGCTTGCCAACTTGTTTTCGGATGGGATCCTGGATCGTGTGCTGGTTGCAGATGGCCTGGCCGCAGGCGGGTGGGTTTCGGTTGGGGTGATCCCGGATACGCGAAATCAAAAAATCGGTGATTTGAACAAGTCCACTTTATACAACTTGCAGGCGCGCTTGCAGCGTTTTGCCAGCCTGGATCAAAGCTCGCTGCCCCAGGGAAAAACCGATCTGCGCGAGTGGCTCAACCTGGCAGCCGAGTGGGCCGAGGCAATCTACACGGCCAACAGCCTGCCGTCCGAGCTCTACCAGGAAGTTTCACCTCTTTTGAAAACTGTACGGTCAGGACTGGATGGGCATTTTTCCAGCTTTATCCAACAACGCTATTCGGCGGTGGATTATTACCAGGACAACCGCGGGCCGATCAGCCTGGCGGGAGTCAATAAATACCTGGCCCAAAATTCTGAGAAAACCGAGAAGATTTGTTTGCTGTGTTTTGACGGGCTTTCATTGGACCAGTGGTACCTGCTGCGGGATTATTTACAAAACAAGATTACCAACCTGTCTCTGACCGAAAACCGCACCTATGCCATCGCCCCCAGTATTACCCCCATCTCCCGACAGGCCCTCTTCGCCGGAAAACCGCCAGTCAACTTCGCAGAAACCTGGGATACCACCACCAAAGATGCAGATCACTGGAATTCGTGGTGGATCCACAAAGAGATTCCCCCTTTGCGCGTAAAGCACCTGGCACTCAAAGCCTCGGACCCGGATCTGACCAGCCTCAATGAAGTCATCACCAGCAAAAATGTTCGACTTGGCATCCTGGTCAACCTGTTTGATGACGTGATGCACTCGGTCAGCCAACTGCCTCCGGAATCAGACAAGCGCATTTTCTATGATACTTTGCGCAGCTACCTTGAAAATGGCAAGCTGGCAAAGATCATCGAAGCGCTGCTCAGCGGTGGTTACCGAATCTTCATCACATCTGACCATGGCAATATTTCAGGGCCAGGAAATGGTGTCCAGCCACCAAAAGCATTGATCGAAACATACGCCAGGCGCGTGGCCATCTTTGACAGCGAGGTTCTGGCGCGTGAATTTGCGGATCAACATGATGCCATCTACTTCCGAACAAAGTCGCTGCCGCCCGCGCTGCACCCGGTTTATCCCAAAGGCAATGCCATGTTTGACAGGTCCCAAGCCGGGCAGATTTCACATGGGGGCTTATCCATCGAAGAATTAATCGTTCCATTTATCGAGGTCACGCGCTCATGATTGGTTTAGACTTCCCATTAAAACCAGAGTGGATCCATGATGTCCACCAGCTCTGGCAGCCGGATGAGCCCATTTCTGGTCTCGTGGCCCGCGCGCTGGCATCCAGCATGCAAGAATTGGGTGGAGAAAAAACGCGCCGCAACAGCCTGGGCATACTCTTGCGTTATTTTGTCGCGACCAGCGGTGGTGGCCAGTCTCGTCGAACCTTCGCACAAGATTTATGGGTTGCTTACTCACGTAAATACGCAGCCACCACGCTTGCACCCGCTTACCTGGTTCAACTGATTGCCAATAACGAAATGGCGGGAGAAATCGTGCGTTTCGTCAACCGCCGTTATTCACCAGGGGATGTCATTAATGCAGGTGACATTCGCACGCATGTCATCAGTAAATACGGCGAACGCAAGGTTGTCACCAATGCAGCCAGCGCCTTTCTGCGCACTCTGCAATATTTTTCTGTACTCGAACCAGCTAGGGCAACTGGTCAGTATCGCGTATCTGAGCGTTTGATCCTTGGCCCCGAGGTGTTCCCCCTGGCTTTTTGGGCACTGTGGAACCTTAATCCAGTACCGCAGGTGGACCTGGATGCTTTTAATCAATCGCTGGAAGACTCTTTTGTCGATACTGACAACCTGGACCAATGCTGGAAGCGTTATCAGCCAGCTCTATGGGTGGTTTCGGAGCGAGT
Source organism: uncultured Anaerolineae bacterium (assembly GCA_903908605.1). Classification (GTDB taxonomy): domain Bacteria; phylum Chloroflexota; class Anaerolineae; order Anaerolineales; family Villigracilaceae; genus UBA5195. The sequence goes on along the minus strand of CAIVSQ010000532.1, from coordinate 8,700 downwards.
GGATGCCAGGTTTGCGGCGGTGAAGTATGCGGATGTGGAGAATATGAATAGTGCTTTGATTGGTTAAAAACAATATTATTCGATATGATGTGAAGTAGAAAAAAAACGAAATCCAATAACCTTACAGCCAGTTGGAGCCAATTTCTTTGGCTTGCTGGAAAAAGAAGGTTTTGACACTGGCCCATGAAACCGGTTGTATGAAAACGGGGTCTGGATCGGCTTCGGCATTCTCGAAGTAAACCAGTCGTTTGACGGTTTGGGCTTCAAAATCGCGGATGCTGGCATATTTGAGGGGGGCTAAATCCAGCAGGGTGCGCAAGGGAATTTGCTGGCAGATAAAATACAGGTCGTAAAAATCCTTGCGCGCTGCGCGTGAAAGGAGGGTATCCAATTTCATCAGGGCAATATCCTCGATGGAGGCAAGCCGGGCATCTTCAGATTCAACCAAATTGGTTACCAGCGGAAAGCCATACCCATAAAACCCGACGCGCACACCGTTGACGAGGTAGACCAGGTTGCCCCAGGAGGAATCTGCCAGGGTGGGCTGGAATGGGGTCAGCGACTCTTCCAGACGGGGTCGACTGGTTGGAATATCCTCAGTGGGTGAGAAAAAGTCCAAATCCACTGAGCGGCGGTGTCCAATTTGTAATGAGAGCGCCGTTCCTCCTGCCAGGTAAAAACGTGCACCCATGCCGGTGTGCGAAAAATGGTGCAGCACCTGGCGCATATTTTCGGTAATGGTGTTCCAAAACAGGGGTGTCATGCGTTGACTTCCAGGATTATTCGCCAAAATGTGTTGTGAGGTTCGGGCAGGCGTTCAGGGGCGTACCTGGTTAGCCAGGCAGCAATTTGGGGGCGGGAATATTGGGTGAACAGCCAGTGAATTTCGGCGCGGTTGCCAAATTGCAGGGTGCGTTCGATGATGGTGTCTGCGTGTCGCTGCAGGTTTATCTGCGCCAGGTCATATTCCTGGAAGAACGGGGCAAGGGTAACCGGGATGGACGACATGGTTTGATTTTATCGCTTAACGATCGGCCTGGAGCCAATTTCTTTGGCATGCTGGAAAAAGAGCGATTTGACAATGGCCGATAAAACCGGTTGTATGAAAACAGGGTCTGGATTGGCTTTGGCAATCTCGAATTTAACCAGTCGTTTGATGGTTTGGGCTTCAAAATGGCGGGACGCTGGCATATTTGCGTGGGCGCTCATGAAAGGAGGCTAAGCCATCCCCATAAAACCCGATGCGCATACTGTTGACGAGGTGGACCAGGTTGCCCCAGATGGCATGGTTGCTGCCAAACCGCCAGGTGTTTAGTAAATGAAGAGGGTAAGTCCTGAAATGCCATGAAATTCTAAAAATATATTTTAGGATTTCATGGTACTATAGTCCTATGATCAAACGAGCGAAATATTTACAAAGGATAGAAACCGCATTAAAACGAAGCCGGGTCGTGGCTTTGATTGGGCCGCGTCAATCTGGTAAAACCACTCTGGCGCGGCAATTTGTCAGGCCAGAGTCGCTCAATTATTTTGACCTGGAAGATTTGGTAAGCATTGGGCGATTGAATGAGCCGATGACCGCTTTACAGAATTTACGCGGAACAGTGGTCATCGATGAAATCCAACGAAGACCGGATCTCTTTCCAATTTTGCGCGTTCTTGCAGATCGGGATCCCCTGCCCGCCCGATTCCTCATTTTAGGGAGTGCAACTCCTGATTTGATGCGCTCATCTTCAGAATCTTTGGCTGGACGAATTGAAACTATTCCAATTAGTGGGTTGAGCTTATCCGAAGTCGGATTTGTTTCAATGACTAACCACTGGCTGCGTGGTGGTTTCCCACTTTCTTTCCTGCCGAATTCAGACGAGGACAGCTTTGCATGGCGGAAAAATTTTGTCCAAACGCTTTTGGAGCGTGATTTGCCTCAATGGGGTGTTCGCACCCCGGCGTCTACATTGTTGCGCTTTTGGACGATTGTTGCTCACTATCATGGACAAACATGGAAAAGCTCTGAACCTGCACAATCCCTGGGAGTGAGCGAACCAACTGCCCGTCGCTATTTGGATATCCTTGAAGATGTGTTGATGGTGAGGGTTCTTCAACCCTGGCATGCCAATCTGGAAAAACGCCAGGTCAAAGCCCCCAAAATTTATTTCCGCGATACAGGGATACTTCACTTTCTCCTGGGAATTCGTAATGAGTATGAACTTTATACCCACCCCAAAAGTGGAGCATCGTGGGAAGGTTATGCAATAGAAGAAGTTTTAAAAGCCGTTGACCCGGATGAGGCTTATTTTTGGGGAACACACAATGATGCGGAACTTGATTTGCTTTTGATGAAAAACGGCCGTCGAATTGGGGTAGAGTGCAAGAGGGCAGACGCACCGAGACAAACACCATCGATGCGAATTGCAATTCAAAACCTTGAACTGGAACACTTGTATGTTATCTACCCGGGAGAAAAAATCTATCCACTTGCGGATAATATTACAACATTGCCGATCAGCACATTGGCCAATCCTGCCACCGCCAATATTTTCGAGACCTGATAAGCCAGGTTGGGATCACAAATATTCACCTGCGTCGATCACGATGGTGGGCGGAGTCTGTTCGATTAGCTCACCATCGTGATCGATGTTGATTTCCATCCGCGAGCGGATTTTGTGCAGTGGATCACTTCAGGCGGGTTGCCGGCTCAGCGGAGCAGGCTGATGGCATCGAACCAGGCGGTGCCGGTGGGTTTGGTGTAGGTGAGTTTGATGACGATTTTGGTGTAGGGGGCGGTGGTGGTGAAGAGCAGGGCTTTTTTGATGTAGGTGGTGTAGGTTCCGGTGGGGCAGTTGATGGTTTTGGTTTGCTGCAGGGTTGTGCCTGAATAAAACAGGAGCTGGGCCTGGCAGAGTCCGCCGGTGGGGATGGATGCGCCGCGCAGGTAGAAGCTGAAGTTGAAGCTTTCGGCGCTGCTGCCGGCCAGGGCCAGGGTTTGGGTGAGGGTTTTGATTTTGCCGACGGCGCCGCTGATTTTTAAGGCGGCGCTGCCTTCTTTAACAGCGGTTGTGTTTTTGCCGTCGGTGGGCGCGAACTGGGCGGCGCTCCAGTTGGTGGGGATGGTGGAGGCGACGGGGTAGTTGTTAAAGCCGCCGTTTTTGATGCGCTGAATGGGGGCGGCTGGCTGGCCGGGTTTGAGGACGGTGAGGTAGGCATCGGCCAGGCCGTTGGAAAGGTGGGTGTCGGCGAGGGTCGATGGGTCGAAATCGACCGAGGCGGAGAACCAGCCGACGGCGTAGATGGAGCCGGCTGCATCGCGGGCCAGGCGGTTGCCGCCGTCACTGCCGCTGCCGCCCCAGGTTTGCAGGCCGAGGAAGGTGCCGGCCGGGCTAAACTTGGTCAAAAAGGCATCCAGGCCGCCCTTGGAGGTGGCGCTGCTGCCCGGGCCAAACGCCGGGCTGCCCGAGAAGACACCGGTGACGTAGACGTTGTTGGCGGCATCCGTCAGCAGGCCGGCGGCGGCATCCATGCCGGTGGCGCCCCAGGTGCGGGCCCACAGGTAGGTGCCGTTTGAGTCGTACTTGCTGACAAAGGCATCCAGGTCGCCGTGGCTGGAACGGATATCGCTGGGGCCATCCGGGTTGAGGTCACAGGCGCTGCAGCCAAAACGGCCGCTGAGGTAGACATTATTGAGGGAATCGATCGCCAGGCGGGCGCCGATTTCATCGGTACCGCGTCCGCCCCAGGTGCGCACCCACAGAAAATTGCCATTTTTATCGAACTTGCTGAGGAAGACATCGACATGGACGGGGATGCCGGGATCGTCGTGGGCGGGATGGGTGGTTCCGCCGGTGTTGGTTGCGCCGGAGGGGTCAAAATTGATCTGCTGGCTCTGGTACATGCCGCCCACGTAGACATTGCCGAGGCTGTCGGTGACCACACCGGGCCCATCGTCATAGCCGTCGCCGCCCCAGGTGCGGGCCCAGAGGAAATTGCCATTGAGGTCGAACTTGCTGAGAAAGGCGTAGAACAGGCGCGGGTTGCCGGGGGCCGGGGCGTGGTTGATGTGAATATCGTGGGTGCCCCAGGGGTTGAAATCGCAGCTTGTTCCGGAAAAATCGCCGACGACGTAGACATTGTTTTGCCCGTCGATGCTGATGTCGTAGCCTTCCGCGCCGCCATCGGCAGGGCCCCAGGTTTTCACCCACACAAAGGCGCCAGCCGGGGTGAATTTGGAAAGGAAGATGTTGTTGGCCAGGCCGGCGTTGGAGGTGTGGCTTGCGCCGCCGGCCGGGTTGAACTGGACGGTGCCCTGGAAGGGCCCGCTGACATAGACGTTGCCAAGGCTATCGAGGGCCAGACCCTCGCCGCGCTCGTCGGCGCTGCCGCCCCAGGTTTTGGTCCACAGCAGGGTGCGGTTGGCGTCGAACTTGCTGAGGAAGACATCGCGGCCGCCGTTTGAGGCCAGGATGCGGCTGCCGCTGCCGGGGTCGAAATCGACCGAGCCGGTGAAGGTTCCGCTGACGTAGATATGACCGGTGGCATCGACCACGCTGGAGAGGCCGAAATCATCGCCCGGGCCGCCCCAGCTGGCGGTTTTTTCACTGGCAAAGGGGCCGGCCAGGGTGGCGGCCGGCGCGCTGGTTGTATTTGCCAGGGCGGCCTGGCCAGGGGTCAACACCAGGCTGGCGCAGATCAATATTGCACTGAGGAGCTTGAGGAAATTGGGCAGGGTGGGGTTCATCATCAGCCTCTTTCTGGCATGGTCCGGTCGTGAGGGGCAGCAGGCTGTGGCGGGTGGGTTGGCGGGCCGGGTGGGGCGCCGGGTTTGTGATGCGGCCCGGCTTATATTTTCATTATAGGCTGGCACGCGCGCCGGGCAATAGTACCGAACGGTTGAATCGCTTTACAGAAATGTCAGGCGGGCCGGGCGCGGGTGGGCTTTCCCTAACTTGCTCAAGCCATGCTAGAATCTGGGGACATTATGCAGACCGAAACTGCCCCACGCAATGACACCGCCCGGCCGAAGATTGTCTCTGTTCACAGCCTGGTGGAATTTGTATTGATAGAAGGTGACCTGACGGCGGGGGGCTTTCAGAAGCGTGATCGCGCCCAGGCGGGCACGCAGGGGCACAAGCAGGTGCAGCGCTCGCGCCCGGCCGACTACCAGCCTGAGGTGGAGGTGGCCTACCCGGTGGTGGGGGCCGACCCGCCGCTGGAGGTGCGCGGACGGATGGATGGGCTGTACGCCAGCCGCGAGCCGGTGGTGATTGAAGAGATCAAAACCACCACGCTAAGCCTGGAGCTGGTCCATGAGGATCACAACCGGCTGCACTGGGCGCAGGCGCAGGTGTATGCCTTCATCTATGCCCGCCGGCATGCGCTGAGCGGCATCTGTATTCACCTGACCTATTACCAGCTGGACAGCCGCACAGAAAAGACCTTTGAACGCTATTTCAGCATGGACGAGCTGGAGTCTTTCTTTGATGGGCTGATGATCCCTTACCTGGCGTGGTTTCGGATGGTCAGCGCGTGGCAGGTGCGGCGGGACCAATCGATTCAGCAGCTGGAATTCCCCTTCGGCGATTACCGCCCTGGGCAGCGCGAGATGGCGGTGGAGGTGTACAAAGCCATGCGCAGCAGCGAGCGCCTGTATGTACAATCACCAACCGGGGTGGGCAAGACCATCGCTGCGCTGTTCCCGGCGGTTAAGGCGCTGGGGCAGGGGCTGGTTGCGCGCATCTTTTACCTGACCGCCAAAACGCCGGGGCGGGTTGTGGCCGAAAAAGCGCTGGATGATATGCGCCGGGCCAACCTGCAGCTGCGCAGTGTGACCCTGACGGCCAAAGAGAAGATCTGTTTTTGCCCGCCGGTCAATTGTGACCCGGAAATATGTGTGTATGCGCGTGATTATTTCAGCAAGGCCAAAAAAGCGCTGGCTGAAATCGATCAGCAGCAGGCGTACACCCGCCCGGTGATTGAGGAGATTGCCCGGCGGGGCGAGCTGTGCCCGTTTGAGTTCTCGCTGGACCTGGCGCTGTGGGTGGACTGCATCATCTGTGACTACAACTATGTCTTTGATCCACGGGTGTACCTGCACCGGTTTTTTGACTTCCCGAGCGAGCCGTACGTCTTTTTGGTTGACGAGGCCCACAACCTGCCCGACCGGGCCAGGTCGATGTATTCGGCTGAGCTGGAAAAAAAGACGGTGGTGGAACTGCAGCGGGCATTAAAACCGCACCTGCCGGCGCTGAGCAAGGAGCTGGCGGCCATTAACAAGATCCTGCTGGGGATACGCAAAGACCTGCAGGCCAGGGAGCAGGATGTGGAGATTGAACACGCGCTGCCCGAGGACCTGCTGAAAGCGGTACGGACCTTTAGCCAGAAGGCGGAAGATTGGCTGGCGCTCAACCAGCCGGCGGAGTTTCGACAGCAGCTGCTGGACTTTTATTTCCTGTGCAGTAACTACCTGCGCACGGCCGAATATTTTGACACGTTTTATGTATCCTACTTCGAGCGGGTGGGGCAGTCTGATTTGAAGACGAAGCTGTTCTGCCTGGATCCGGCGCCGATGCTGGCGGGACCGCTGGAACGGGCCCAGGCGACTATTTTTTTCTCGGCCACGCTGCTGCCGATTGATTATTTTATGAAACTGCTGACCGGCAGCGCGGAGCACCCCTGGCGGGTGTTCCAATCGCCCTTCCCCGAAGAAAATGTGTGCCTGTTGATCCACAACCAGATCTCGACGAAATACTCACAGCGGGCCGAATCGTATGCGGCGATTGCCAGCGTGATCGAAACGATTTGCAGCACACACCAGGGCAACTACCTGGTGTACTTTCCATCTTACCTGTATCTGCAGGATGTCTTTGAGCAGCTGAAGGAGCGCCTGCCGCAGGAGCAGCTGCTGGTGCAGGATAGGGCCATGACCGAGGAGCAGCGTGATGAGTTCCTGGCGCAGTTTTCGGCCGGGAACCAGCAGACGTTGGTGGGGCTGGCGGTGATGGGCGGCATCTTTGGCGAGGGGATTGACCTGGTGGGTGAGCGGCTGATTGGGGTGGTGGTGATTGGGGTGGGTTTGCCCCAAATTGGGCTGGAGCGAGAACTGATTAAGGATTATTTTGATGAGCATGCGGACAGCGGCTTTGCGTATGCCTACCAGTACCCGGGTTTCAACCGGGTGCAGCAGGCCACCGGCCGGGTGATTCGGACCGAGACCGATCGCGGGGTGATTGTGCTGATCGATGATCGTTTTGCGCATGGGCGTTACCGCCAATTGTTCCCCTCGCACTGGCGGGGGGTGAAGGTTGTGCAGAACATTAACGAGCTGGAAGATAAACTGACGCGGTTCTGGTCGCGGTAGCTTTCCGAGCGGGGCTGGGCGGCAGGCCTGGTATTTGCGCAAAACGCCGGGCAGGGCAAGACCGGCAGGTGAGTCTGTAGATGGTTAATTTATGGTGATGGAGAGTCTGGAATGAAAAAGATGATTGAAGTGAAGCCGATGGTGGCTGCCTGGGCTGGCATGCTTGGCGCAGCGCTGTTTGTGGCGGTATTTTCGCTTGAGGGCCTGCTGCGGCCGGGCTACAACGCTCTCAGCAGCTATGTGAGCGCTCTGTCGTTGGGTCCGCGCGGCTGGGTGCAGGTGACCAATTTTCTGGTGTTTGGGCTGCTGTTCTTTATTTTTACACGTGGGCTGGCGGGTGAATTTCGCAGCGGCAAGGCATCGCGCGGGGGCATTAACCTGCTGACGGTGATTTCTTTCTGCTTCTTCTTTTCAGGCCCGTTTGTGATGGACCCAGGCGGCACGCCGATTAACCAGGTCAGCGTTCACGGCACCATCCACGGCATCCTGGGGGCGATTGCCTTTATGTTGATGCCGATCAGTATTTTTGTTTTCCTGCGCCGTTTTCGAACGGATCCGAACTGGGCGGCGCTGCGCGGCTGGTCGCTGGGGCTGGGTTCGCTGAGTGCCGCCGGGTTGGTGGTGTTATCGGTGGTGACCAAGTCGCCGCAGATTCAGACCAGCTTTGCCGGCTGGTTTGGGCTGATTCAACGAACGCTGATCATCCCATTTATGGCGTGGGTTTTTGTGTTTGCATTTAGCTGGATGCAGAGAATAAAAAGCGGCCGGTAGGGCGGGGGGCCGTGGTTGAGGCGCAAGCACTGCTTGACGGTGCCTGGGGAGGATGTGCGCCAGGCTCGATCTTGGAAAAAAAACAGGCGACGGAGTTGGCTCCGTCGCCTGCAGTGTTAATGATGGGGGTGCGTTGTGATTAGGGGTTGAAGACCTTCTGGTTGTTGATGGCGTCGAAGGCGTCCTTGGCCAATTCCTGGGTGGTTTTGACGTTGGCGTACCAGCTTGAACCACCAGCGTTGGACTGGCTGGCAGCGTAGGTCAGCATCTGGGCCTTGAGCATGGCGTTGTTGGAGGCGCCGGAAGCGTTGGCAGTCTTGATGTTGTTATAGACATCGGTGGCGGTCTGGGTGCAGGAAATGGCTCCTTCTTTGAAGGCGTGTGCCAGATGATCTGTGCGAGAAATTAGTGCTTGTTTTTTGGGGAGCTGATTTGGTAAGATGGAAGCATGATGAAAGCCAGCCGACCTGTTTCAATGAAGAAGGATGACTTGACCAAGCTGATCACTGCCCAGGCGGCAGGGATTTTGAGCGTGCAAGTGGGAACTGATCGATTGAATATGGATGTGGATAAGGCCA
>CAIVSQ010000531.1 GCA_903908605.1 uncultured Anaerolineae bacterium | reverse complement strand
TTGAATTTTTTGAAAAAACTTAAGAAAGCTGCCATCGGTTTCGATGGAATAAATTGTGAATTCGCCATTATCTTCTGCTTTACTTAATTGAAATGGCAGCCCACCATAGCCGGCCTGAAACTCAATGATATCGCCATTGGCGCTGCGTAGATAGCCCTGACCTGCGCGAGTGGCGTTGGACAAGGTTCGGTCAATAATACTGAGCTCTTCCGTTTTGGCAACTTTTAGAGCAATTCGCCAGCCCACATTATTGAGTAATTTTTCAACTTCAGAGTTAGCATCCTGGTTGGCTAGAATTAGATACATGCCAAGAGATCGACCTTGCCTGACAAGCAAGTCTAACATTTCTCGTAAATCAGGAAAATCAGCCAGGCCTCGGGCAAATTCATCCAGCAGGAGCGTCATGTGTGGCATTCGATTGCCAGGATTTACCCGGTTATATTCCCAAATGTTTTGTACTTTTGCGCGTGAAAATAAATCCATGCGCCTCTTAATTTCATTTTTAACAGATTCAAGCCCACGATTTACCAATTCGGGACTCATATTGGTAACAATACCACTTAAATGGGGAAGATCTTCAAATGTACTAAACGCTGCCCCACCTTTGAAATCCATAAAGAAAAAATTTAATTGGTTCGGTGGATATTTCATTGCAGCAGCAATGATTATCGATTTCATGAATTCGCTTTTGCCACTGCCGGTTGTCCCGATCAGGATGGTATGGTATGAATCATACCCACCTCGGTCAGCAGGTAATAAATTGATAATGGCATTGTCTAGATTATCACGTTTTGCGAAAACACCGATCGGAAATTGAAGTAAGTCCTGGTCTCTAAACTCCAGTGTCCATTGTTTTTTGATGGCGTCCAACGCTATTGAATTCGAACCGATTACCTCAGATAATTTGACACTATCTGGTAATTGAGCACTGGTTTCATTTCCCATCACGTCAAGGCTGGCGAGACCTCGTTTAATAACGTCATAATCATTCGCATTTGCGCGTTCGTATTCGCCCGCATAAATTTCTCCATCTTTTGTCCAATTCTCTATATATTTATAATTTATTTCATCAATGATTTCAATTCTTGAGCGGCATTCCCTCGGCCAGTTTTTACCGCCAACAAATATTAAAAAGATATTTGCCTCATGGCCGAATTCAGCGAGTTGCAAAATTTCGGCTCGTTGCCGGATATTGCCACTATCTTCAAGGATAACAACCATGGCAATATTTTTGCCACCATCATTTTGTCGAAAATTATCAGTTTTCTTTCGGCGAGAACGAAATTCATTGAATACGTATTCGATTAACCTGTTTACTTTAAAGGCATCGAACGCCAGGTAATTAATTCTCTTGTTTAAATCCAATGAATTGGTATGCGGCAGCCATTTTAACCATGCCCAGTTGTCTATGGCGCTGGCTGTATCACCCAGCACCAAAATATGTACATCCTTGGGGGTATGGTGAAATAAAATGTCGAGTACCAATCGGTTGGTAAGTCCAAATATGAGCGTTGATTTATCACCTGTGATGGCTACGCTTCCTACTTTGCCCAACGGAAACAACCAGGGAAGTTGAGGAATATCTCGGTAATGGTCGGCAAGCGCCTCAGCCATTGGAGCCAGGTTGTCGTTTTGGTCGGAATAATTTGATTTTGCAATGGTAAAGGATGGTTTCCCGGGGGCCAGGCCCATGCGCAAAAACAAGAAATCTTCATCGCTTGGACGACGTGCCCACAGAAGCTTCTGGGAAAAACTGGCGGCATTTACAATGACGGAAATTGTTGGGTAAGCGGCATCCAGATTTTCTCGCTGTTTGGCGATGAGGGATTCGAATTTTCGCTGGGTAACAGCCAGGGTGGCACTGTATTCATTGGCACGCTTGAGCAGTGCTTTCTTATACGAGTTCTTCTGAAAAGCAACACCAAAAACATTGGCGAGCGGAAAGCCCATGCTCATGATAAGCATGGGTCCCATCAATGTCCAATTAAACCCGTCTTTTGAAAAATAAGAAAATATCAAAGTTCCACCAATCATAATGACTGGTGGAAGTATGGAGGATATTAGGTTAATTGTGGGGGGAGGCCCTGGCAACGGCGGTGGCTTGGGAATTTCATAGGTTCCATTCGGCAGGCGAACAGGATCCCTTTGCGCCGGGGTAATTTGTCTTCGAGCTCCGTTGCGTGGAACGTGCTTCTCAACTTGGGGGAGAGAATTTTCTTTTGGTAGCGACATTTAAGCCATACCTTCTTATAAATGTTTCAACCGGTTATGTTTATGATTATTTCTTCAATATCAACACTACCTGATGATTAGGTTTATGGGCGGCCAGGTGGAGCTATAGCTGTTGGCTTTGGTTGTTTTGGTTTTCGGGTTGGTTCTGGCGGAGGTGGTGCCGGGGCTAATGTCTTAAAGGCTGTTGCTGCTTTTGTGGGTTCGACACTCGGTAGCAATGGGGCATTTGAAGTAGGGGTTACAGTTGGAACAATATCTGCCA
>CAIVSQ010000530.1 GCA_903908605.1 uncultured Anaerolineae bacterium | reverse complement strand
GTGACAAAAAACATGCGTTCACCATCACTGAGGTGTGCAAGGTAAAAAACACTGTGACGTGGTTTGCCGTCCAGATCAAATAATAAAGAACGCACATCCATGGGTGCGCCTTCACGCCAAACCTGAAATGCCGGTGACGCGAGGATATTGTTGAGGGTAATTGCCAGCAGATTGCGATCTTTGGCAGGGAAAAAATGATCAACAGGGAAGGCACCGAGCTTCTCAAAAGGAGGTGTTTGAACCTGCAAGATCAGTTCGGTCAGGTCCAGGCTTTTACCTTTACTCCAGGTGGCCTCGAATAAATTGGACATCAATATGTGTTCACGGGAACGCAGCGGGTCAATATCATCATAGCCAACCAGACCTAACAAAGCAGTCACGGTACTGGAAATTTTTTCACGCAGGATTTCCTTGTTGCCATCCCAGGCCAATTCTGGAGCCTGCAAAGATGATAAGACGCTAATTTGCAGCCCGGCATCAGAACCGGGCGTGTAAACTGAAAAATGAGCTGATTTTGCCAAGCGCTCAATATCATCTTTGGAAAGGCCCCACTCATCCAAGCCCTTGTTCCATCGCTCAGCTGTTTCGGTAGCCACATCCTCAAGCGATTTTCCCTGGCGGCGAATTGTATCGGCATCCAACCATGGTTGAAAATCAGAGGAAGCTAATTCGGGAAAATGCAGCAACAGGTTGGTCAGGTCGCCCTTGGGATCAATCAGGATGGCAGGAATGCCCTGAAGCGCTGCTTCTTCCATCAGGGCTATACACAGGCCTGTTTTACCCGAGCCTGTCATCCCGGTAATGACCGCATGAGTGGTCAGATCGACGGGATCATAGAATAGATCATCGCTACTCAAGCTGGATTTTCCGAGATCGAACCTGCGTCCTAGATAAAATTTGTCTGTCATGGAACTCCTGGTGTGCTCGCATTAATATTGTTAAAATTTACTCTGGAATGCGAAAAAAATCAAGTTAATTAGAACAAATGAACCAAGAATTACGAACTTCGGTTAGTAAAGAAATCTTTTTTGAATAAAAAACCGCGCACCCTTTGACAGGAACGCGGTTACCTTATTCCACTTGATTTCAGGTGATTTACAACTCAACTTCGTGGCTGAGCATCTCAACGATCAACTTGACGGCATTGAGGACATCGCGATGATCGACCATTTCAGAGGGAGTGTGAACATAACGGCAGGGAATGGAAACACAGCCGACAGGAACTCCGGAACGAACAAGCTGCATGGCGCGCGCATCTGTTGTGCCACCCAGCAGGACTTCACGCTGGTAAGGCAGCTTGGCTTTTTCGGCACTCCGGATCATCCAATTAACAATACGCGGATCAGACAACATACCCCCATCTTTGATCTTGATGGCCGGGCCTTTACCGAGGCTAATTTCCAAACCCTTCTGGTTGGGAGTGTCACCCCAACCGGTTACATCGATTGAGAAACCGAGATCAGGGTCAATACCGTAAGCTGATGTTTCTGCACCGCGAGTACCCACTTCTTCCTGGGTAGTAAAGACAAAATATACTTCGTGAGGAGTGGATTTCAGCGCTTTGAGCACTTCAATGGCCACCGCGCAACCTATCCTGTCATCCATCGATTTTGCTACCAGCTTATCACCCAGGTCCAAAAATTCACGGTCAAAGCCGGCTACATCTCCGATTTTAATAGGGTGGTTTTTACTGCTAGAAGCGCCAACATCAATATAGCATTTTTCCAAAGGTTGGCTGTCACCAGGTTTATCGGTAGGTTCCAAACCAATCACGCCGCGAGTGCCATTCACAAAACGAACTCTGCCACCCGGCAAATTGCGAGGATATACCCCACCAATGCCAGTGAAACGAACAAAACCGTTTTCATCCACATGGGTGGCGATGACTCCAATCTCATCCATGTGAGCTGCGATCATAATGCGCTTGACTGGTTCACTTCCAGCGTTTTTTCCGGGACCCTTTTTTACAATCAAGTTACCCAACGCGTCTACGCGAATTTCATCTGCCAAATCTTTTACTTCGGCGCGAATAACATCGCGGATGGCAGACTCATAACCAGAGGGGCTGAATGTTTCGGTCAATTTCTGAATAAGTTGTTTCATGTTCATATCCTTATAATCAGTTGTCAGGGTTCACTTACTAGACCGGCAAGCCGACGAATTCTCCAGCAGAAAACGATTTGATCGAATTCCTGGTGATGACATGCACACGCTGGCGCCCCATCACCTTCCATTCGCCGCTAAATTTCCCTACCATTGCAGTATCCTCATCCAACCCAAGTGCATAATCGCCTTCTGGCAACAAGCCTTGCAAAACAGGCATGGTAACACCTCGCCAGGCAAACATACGATCAAAGTGAGGAAAGATGTGGGACTTTGGTAGTAAACCAAAAGCTTTTTGGTGTCGTAGACTAAAAGCTCTCAAATCAGGCAAGTATTCTCCCATAAACATCGCACCGGCAGAACATCCAGCCAGGGCTGCCCCACGACCAGTAGCAGTGAGAACCGCCCGCCAGGCGCGGGTGTCACGCATGGTTTCATACAAAAATAATGGGTTCCCACCTGAAAAATAAATCAAATCAGCGGATTCGATAATAACGGCCAACCCAGGATCATCAGCTTCTCCTCGATTGGTTATACGAACAGGTTCGACATCGGCACCAAGTCCGGTAAAATGATCTTTACCCATTCGCAGCCAACGATCTACCGAAACATCGCCTTCCATACCGGCTGCTGTTGGAATGCAGACAACACGAGGCTTGCGCTCATCAAGGACAGTTTGGCGCAACAAATACGTGTCTGTTTCATTCATCACCGGTAAATATTCGCCTGAACCCAGCAGAGCAACAATACCATTCATCTAATTTTTTCTCTCATCACGCATAATAACAACATACCGACAGACCGTTGGTTTCTCAGGGTCGTTCCTGCATCAGTATTTCCGGAGTAACCTGGGTCAGGGCAGTGTGCAATAATGCCAGGCTATTTTTCCAATCATCCATTCGGGAAATCGAGATGGCAGAATGGGTGTACCGGTGCGGAACAGATACACTCACGGTTGGGATGCCCGCTTGAGCCCGATGAATGGCACCTGCGTCGGTTCCGCCCCCACCTGGCTGGCGATATTGGAACGGGATATGAGCGTCAGCCGCAACACCGGTAAGAAAACGGATCAACCGGGGGTCGTTTAGGGTACCAGCATCAAAGGTGTAAATGGCTGGCCCAGCCCCAAGCTTGGTATTATAAAAAATATTCTCTGAATCATCGTAAACTGGCAGGTCATTGGCGGGTGTGGCATCCACTGCTATAGCGAGTTCTGGTTGGAAATGAAAAGCCGCTACCTTGGCTCCCCTTAATCCGATCTCTTCCTGAACTGAAAATGAAAGACAGAGATCAACGTTCTCAGGAGCGTTCTTAAGCAGCTCGATCAAAAGAGCAACCCCAATGCGATTGTCTATGGACTTGGCAAAAATGCTTGCACCTGTGCGGCGGAAACGGGTGGCAAATGAAGCCCTGTCACCTACTTTTACTTTTCCAGCTCCACCTGGGCC
>CAIVSQ010000529.1 GCA_903908605.1 uncultured Anaerolineae bacterium | reverse complement strand
GGCAACGCTGTTTGATGCAGGAACAGCCCAGTTGGCGTTAAGTGTGATGCCTACCTCAGCACCGGGACTGTTTCGTCTGATGACTGGTACTGCCCAGCCATGTGACAATAGCAGGTGATGCGAGGCTAGCACTCCCAGGGCAAAGTTTTTCAGACCAGGTGCGTGTACACCTGTTGAGTAACCCATCCACGAAACGACGGCTGGTTCATTATGTGTGATCCAGTTTTTTACTCGGTCACCCAGGGTCTTGGATACGATATCGGCATAATCTACGAAGGCCTCCGCCGTTGAGCGAACCGTCCAACCGCCCTCCTCTTCCAATGTCAGAGGCAGGTCCCAATGTTCCAGGGTGACATAAGGGGTAATGCCGGCATCAAGCAATTCATCTACCAGCAGGCTGTAAAATTCCAACCCGGGCTCATTGATGATTCCACGTCCATTTGGAAAAATGCGGGGCCAACTGATCGAAAAACGATAGGCTTTGAGCCCTAGCTTTTTCATCATGGCAACATCTTCTTTCCAGTGATTGTAATGATCACAGGCTACATCACCTGTATCATTTTCGTGGATATTGCCGGGAGTGTGGGTAAATTTATCCCAGTTGGAGGCACCTTTACCGTCCGCTTGCCAGGCGCCTTCTATTTGGTAGGAGGCTGTTGCCGCACCCCACACGAAATTATTCGGGAAAGCCATGTTTTCATTATTATTCATTCAAATTCTCCTGATGAATTGCTGGAATTGTTTATACCAGGTCTAGGTCGTTGGAAAGGGCGAGTAGTTTATCGGCTGTGACGATATTTGGGGCATGCGATGCAATTTGATCAATACTCATATCGAGGATATTTTGTAGTTCAGGGGCCTTGATCCACTCGCCAAAATGTTTGGCAAAAGCAGCATATCCAGCCGAGTCATCCAGGATGGTACGCAAAGGCAGACCTGTGTTTAAGCGAGAATTGCTCTGAGCTTTAGTTACAGTGAGCATGGTTCTGCTTGTAAGCCGGATATCCTGGCTCGATGAGCCCACAAGTATATCGAATTCTCCGGGTTCTGTGACCCAATTTTTTACAGCTGGATTGTAGAACCAGAAGGCTTCCTGGTCCAGGTGGAAGCTTACATTTTTTTCCTCGCCTGGCTGCAGTGAGATCTTCTTAAAGGCCTTCAATTCTTTTATAGGTCTTACCAGACTCGATCGAAGATCAGTTACATACAGTTGGACAATCTCTTTACCCTCCAATTTACCCGTGTTTGTGATTGTAATGCTGACATCCAGGCCAGCCTGAAGGGTGAACTCGCTGTTTATCTTGAGCTGCGTGTAAGCAAAGGATGTGTATGACAATCCATGTCCAAATGGAAATAGCGGTTTGGTTTCCTTCTTATCGTAATACCGGTAGCCAACAAACAGGCCTTCACCGTAAAACACTTTTCCATTTTCACCTGGGAAATTTAGGTACGAAGGATTGTCCTGCAACCTGCGCGGAAAAGTGATGGGGAGTTTTCCTGAAGGATTAACATCCCCAAATAGGATGTCTGCCAGGGCATTGCCTTGTTCCTGGCTGTTATACCAGAGTTGGACCACAGCCTTTACCTGTTCGATCCAGGGCATCTCAAGTGGGGACCCGGCATTCAATACGACAATGGTATTCGGGTTGGCAGCCGAAACCCTGGCGATGAGTTCATCTTGCTGGCCGGGTAACTTCATATCTACCCGATCAAAACCCTCTGATTCCCACTCGGCGGTCAGGCCGGCAACCACGACCACAATATCAGAATGACGTGCCAGCTCTACCGCTTCAAGCATCATGTCAGCTGAGTGCGGAGGCAGGTGTCCAAAACTTAATGACCGCCACATGGGGTTGCCTTCCCAGTTGTAATCAATTCGGATGGCGTATTTTTGACCGGCGAGAAGAGCCATTGTGGTGGTTTTTTGCCCATAGGGAGCTGGTTCTGTCCAGTTATCAATGGCCTCCTGCCCATCGACGAACAATCTGCCACGTCCAACCGTTCCCAGGCTAAGGGTGTGCTGGCCGCTTTCCTTGGGTGTGAAGAAGCCTGTAACACGCACTGCAAACTTACTTTGGTTGACGTTGGGTACTGAATCGCTGAACCATCCAAATTGCGGGCGATTATTCTGTTGGGTGAAGACTGGTTGGCTGGAAAAATCAAGCGAGTCGAAAATTTCGACCAGCAAGCCTGCCTGACCGTCATTACTCGTTAATGTATCAGGATCAGGGGCTGGCAGGCTGCGATGAATAAAGCATCCTGGTGCATAACCAACGGTTGTACCCTGTGGCGCGCGGGATCGAATGCCTTCCAGCGGTGAGATGACATAGTGAGGGGTTACCGATGAACTGCCACCGCCCAAAATTTGTGACCAGCGGGCATTTTCGCCAATTACGGCAATACTTTTAGCAGGCTTTATTGGTAGGATAGCGTTTTCATTTTTTAACAAAACGATGGCCTCTCCGGCAGCTCTGCGAATTGCCTCGCGATGTTCTGGCCGATCCTGACCACGTTCCTGGGGTTGAGCAGGATGTTCAAACAGCCCCGCTTTGTCAATGATGCCAAGTAAACGCCTCACCTTATTATCTAATTGTGCGGGTGACATTTTTCCAGAATCTATCGCTGTTTTAACTTTTTCTGCTGCCATCCAACGAGCAGGGCCGGGCATTTCAAGGTCTAATCCGCCAGCTGGAGTGGCATCTGTGTAGGTACCATACCAATCAGAGATGACTGGACCATCAAAATTCCATTCGGTTCGGAGGATGTCATTTAGTGTGTAATCATTTTCCGCGGCATAGGTTCCGCGAATTCGGTTGTAACCAGACATAATCGACCAGGGTTTGGAATTTTTAATGGCTTTACGGAATGGCTCTAGATAGAGCTCGCGCAGTGGACGTTCCTCCACTTCTGAGCTCATCGAATTTCGTTCAAACTCTTGGTCGTTACAAACATAGTGCTTGATGCAAGTGCCAACGCCCTTCGCCTGGATACCGTTAATATAAGCGGTTGCCATTTCACCGCTCAAGTAAGGATCTTCTGAGTAACACTCAAAATTTCGGCCTGCAATTGGAGAGCGGTGAATATTGACCGTGGGGGCAAGTAAAATTTGAGCTTCCTTCATTTTGAGTTCATCGCCCAATATTTCACCCACCTCCTGCACCAACTCTGTATTCCAGGTGGCACCCAGGGCAATCCCAACTGGTGTGCACACTGAGGCTGCACCCAGGTTACCCATCGTGCCCCGGCTGCCATTCGGTCCATCCGTAACTTTGAAAGATGGTATCCCCAGGCGTTCAATGGCAACGGTTTTCCATAAGTCTGCTCCAGCCAGGAGCGAAATTTTTTCATCGAGAGTCATTTTACTAATCAGATTTTCTATGTCAGTCATCATCAATCCTTATTGGGGTAAAGGCTTTCCAGTCGAT
>CAIVSQ010000528.1 GCA_903908605.1 uncultured Anaerolineae bacterium | reverse complement strand
TCAAAATCAAGAGTCATTTGACGATAAAAATCCTGATACTGTTCGGCAGTGACATCCTGCTTGGATGTGCGCCAGATTGCGGTTTGCTTATTGACCTGAGCCGTTTCATCGCCGACATAAATGGGAAAGCCAATATAGTCCGAATGTTTACGAATTATTTCCTTTACACGATAATCATTGGAAAAGTCTGCCGCATCTTCCTTAAGTTTTATTTCAATAACCGTACCGCGGTCGGCTTTCTCACCTGGCATTACCTGATAATTATCCTCACCAGTTGCAAACCATGTCACAGCCTCATCATCAGGGCGAAATGAACGTGAAGTAACCCTTACAGACTCGGCCACCATGAAGACTGAATAAAATCCCACTCCAAATTGCCCAATGACCTGCGAGAAATCACCTGTTTGATCACGGGTCATTTCAAGGAATTTTCGAGCTCCAGATTGGGCTATGGTACCAAGGTTTTCTATTACTTCATCCCGGTTCATGCCAATACCCGTATCCACGATCGTTAGGGTCCGGGTATCTTTATCGACACTGATACGAATACACAATTCAGAATCAGCGGATAATACTTCTTGATTTGTTAGTTTTTCAAATCGCAGACGGTTGAGAGCGTCGGATGCATTCGACATAAGTTCTCTTAAAAAAACTTCCTTATCCTTGTAAAGCGAGTGGATCAGGATATTCAGCAGTTGTTTTGTTTCTGCTTTAAAGGAAAATGAGACGGAATTGTCACTATTAGGGTTGGTTTGATCGGCGTCCATATTTATTTGCTCCTGCGGTTAGTATAAAAAAAAGCTTCAGACTACCTGAAGCCAATTTTGATTAGGATCCAGGCGGAATGAGGATGATCCATTTTCTGATTTCGAAAAGAATTTTACCTTTGCTTCATAATTCCCCAGAAAGAAATATATAAGAAAAATATTAACACCTATTATTCGACCAAGAATTTTAACAACAAGCCATTAAATTCTTCATATTGATCAATCGTGAGTGCGTGTCCGGCTTGTTTAATAATCACTTGCCTGGAACCAGGGATGGAGTTTGCCAGAACAGCCTGACGCCCGGGTGGCACCGTGCTATCATCCTCGCCGCTCACCACCAGCGTCGGGATATGGATGCTCTTTAACATGCCAGTAGAGTTAAATAGACCCAAACCACTCATCGCAGCCCGGTAAGCACGGGGATCCGCGGAAGCAATCTGCTCTTCGGCCATTTTCCGTAGCCCGGCCTGATTCTCGTGCGGGAATACTCGGCGGGCGACGAAGGAAGCCTGTGTTTTTACCCCCAGCAGGTGAACAATTAAGGCGCGTTGAAAAAAATAAACCCATTCCGAAAGGCTTGAAGGACGCAATGCGGAAAATGTGCTTACTAACACCAATTTTCGCACCTTAGCTGGAAAATCCAGAGCAAACTGTTGCGCCACCACCCCGCCCATGGACAGACCGACTATGTCAACATGTCCTACCTCCAATTCATCTACTAATTCTGCCAGCAATGAAGCTGAGCGTTTGATACTCCAGCCTTTACCATCATAAGCGGAAGAACCAAAACCTGGCAAATCCGGGGCAATAGGACGAAACCCCATATCACCAAGCGCTTCAAATTGTAATGTCCAAGAGGAGCAGTTGGCACCCAAACCATGCAGCATAAGGACTGAGCGCTGGTTATATTTGTGGGGATCGAGGTAATTTAGCTTTGATATCATCCCTGCCACGTTTACTTGTAGATTAAAACAAAAATGCCTGAAAAACAACCCCATCCGAAATAACACGGCTGAGAAGTTGGTTTTCCGGCATATTTGTAAAATTTACTTGGTTTCGTTGTTCGTGGTTTTTGGTTCTTCTTCCGGTTTGTCACCGGAGATGTTGTCCTTGAAAGATTTCAGCCCACTGCCAAGCTCGCCAAGTACCTTGCCAAACCGGCCCGGCCCAAACAGGACAACTACGATTACAAGCAAGATCAGTAACTCGGGGACACCAAATCTCATATTATTCTCCTATTGTAACGTCTGTGATTACGACGCATAATTAATAATATCACACCTGAAACAAAAAGGCCAGTTAGGCACCTCTGCCAAAGAAAATACCATCAAGAATACGCAAAATTCTGCGCAAGATGGAACGAAGGCGTGCCCAGGGTCTAAACCATTCTGGCTTGATGAAATGATCTGAAGGTACTGGCCCACTCCATTCAGCTGCTAATGCGCCCCATGTAAGTCCAGCACCGAAACCGACAAATACTACTTTATCGCCAGCCTTCAACCTGCCACTCGCCACGGCTTCCACGGTGGCAATCGGAATCGAAGCAGTGGAGGTATTCCCATAACGATCAAGGTTGACCATGAATTTATCCATCGGCATTTTCAACCCTCGTGCTGCAGCTTCGATAATCCTCAAATTTGCTTGATGGGGGATGATCAGCGCTAATTCTTCTTCTTTCCAACCCGATTTTGTTGTAGCTTCTATGGTGGCCTGTGCCATGACTCGTGTGGCAAAACGGAAAACTTCCTTGCCATTCATATGAATAAAATGCTGACCAGTATGTAAGGTAATTTCACTGGCCGGATGAGCACTACCGCCGGCAGGGACAGAAAGGAACTCCCCACCCGAACCATCCGAGTGCATAACACATCCCATGATACCCCCTGGCTTGTCGCTGGCTTGCAGTACAAAAGCACCGGCGCCATCACCAAACAGGATGCAAGTACTACGATCCTTCCAGTCTACAAATCGAGAGAGTGTTTCGGTGCCGATAATCAAAACGGTTTTTACCGAACCCGACTTGATCGCCTGAGCGCCCATATTGATGGCATAAATAAAACCGGAACAAGCCGCCGAAAGATCAAATGCACCTGCGTTACTTGCTCCAAGTTTATCCTGGATAAGACAGGCGGTTGCTGGGAAGATGTGTTCTGGGGATGACGTCGAACAAATAATAAGATCCAATTCAGTTGGCAAGATTCCTGCCATCTTGATGGCCTCATAAGCAGCATCGGTTCCCAGGGTGGCGGATGTTTCGCCTTCCCCTGCAATGTGCCGTTCATGAATACCGGTCATTTCGCGGATCCATTTATCATTGGTATCCACAAACTTGCTCAAGTCATCATTGGTTAAAACCTTTTGAGGAACAGCCATTCCCCAACCGGTGATATGTGCGTATGGCATTATCGCTCCTCAACAGGAACACCCACTTGGAAATTAGCAGATGTGGGGTTCACCTAATTCTCAAAACGGCTAAAAATGACTGTGGCATTATGCCCGCCAAACCCAAATGAGTT
>CAIVSQ010000527.1 GCA_903908605.1 uncultured Anaerolineae bacterium | reverse complement strand
GTGTGAACCTTGGGCAAAGAAATGGAGTGATGACGGAGGACGGAGGACGGGGGACGGGGGAGTGAGGACGGGGGACGGGGGACGGGGGACGGAGGACGGGGGACGGGGGACGGAGGACGGGGGACGGAGGACGGAGGACGGGGGACGGAGGACGGGGGACGGGGACGTGCGGACGGGGGACGGGGGCAATTGGCGGGTAAAATAGGGGCGCAGAGTTGTGGTTGTTTTTTTAATTTCATGCGGGCTGTTTTTTGAATGGCCTTAAGATTCAATCGATAGAGGAAATTTTGCCATGTCCAATTCCATCGCAATCCTAGATTTTGGTTCTCAATATGCGCAGTTGATTGCGAGGCGGGTGCGCGAGGCGCAGGTGTACTGCGAGCTGTTTCCGTGGGATGCGCCGCGCGAGGTGATTATGGCGATCGAGCCGCGCGGGTTTATCCTCTCGGGCGGGCCCAACTCGGTCTATGCGGAGGGGGCTCCGTTTATCCAGCCGTTTATCCTGGAAAGCGGGCTGCCGGTGCTGGGGATCTGTTATGGGATGCAGGCACTGACGCATGCGCTGGGTGGGCAGGTGGATGCTTCGGCACAACGGGAGTATGGCAAGGCGATGGTGGAGCCGCTGAAGGCTGGCGGGTTATTGGCGGGGGGTGAGTTCCAGGCGTGGATGTCGCACGGGGACCGGATCACACGGCTGCCGGAGGGATTCAGCACCGTGGCGCGCAGCGATCACAGCCCGTTTGCGGCGATGGCGGATGTGAAGCGCGGCTATTATGGACTGCAATTTCACCCGGAGGTGAATCACACCAGCGGTGGGAAGGAGATCTTAAGGCGCTTCGTGACCGAGATCGCCGGGGCAAAGCCTGATTGGACACCCGAGTCGATCATCGAGCAATCCGTCGAGCGCATCCGGCAGCAGGTGGGGTCGGAACGGGTGCTGGCGGCTGTCTCGGGCGGGGTGGATTCGTCGGTGGCAGCGGCGTTGGTGCACCGCGCGATCGGGGATCAGCTGGTGGCGGTTTTCGTGGATACCGGGCTACTGCGCAAGGATGAGCCCGAGCAGGTGGTGAAGGCCTTCGGCGAGATGCTGGGCGTGGAGCTGGTGGCGGTGAGCGCGGCAGAGGAGTATTTCAGGGCATTGGAGGGGCAGACCGACCCGGAGCAGAAGCGCAAGATTGTGGGTGAGAAGTTCATCCGCATCTTTGAGCGCGAGGCACGGGCGCTGGGCCAGCCAAGGTTCCTGGTGCAGGGGACGATTTACCCGGATGTGGTCGAGTCTTCGGCGCCGGATCGCAATAAGGCCGATAAGATCAAGACGCATCACAATGTAGGCGGGCTGCCAAAGGATATGCAGTTCACCCTGGTGGAGCCGCTGCGTTACCTGTTTAAAGATGAAGTACGGGCAGTGGGCGAGGCGCTGGGACTGCCCAGTGCGATGGTTTGGCGGCAACCTTTCCCGGGGCCAGGGCTGACGGTACGCTGCCTGGGCGAGGTGACGCCGGAACGGACAGCGCGTTTAAAGGAAGCGGATGCCATTTTGCTGCAGGAGCTGACGACGGCGGGGCTGCTGGGCAAGGGGGCCGGCACGAGCCAGGCTTTTGTGGTGCTGCTGCCGGTGCGTTCGGTGGGCGTGATGGGCGATCAACGCACCTACCAGGAGGCCTGCGCAATCCGGGCGGTGGTGACGGACGATTTTATGACAGCAGACTGGGCGCGCATCCCTTATGATGTACTGGCCAGGATTTCAACACGGATCGTAAACGAGGTGCGCGGGATTAACCGAGTGGTCTATGACATTACCAGCAAGCCTCCGGCGACCATTGAGTGGGAATAATGCAACTAGTTGGGCCGCGCGGCGTATATGTTTAATAAGTTACCCCACCGCGCGGAGGATCACCAATGAGTATTGAAAAACGAGAGGCTATCCCTGCCCCGCCCATCCACCCGTTGGCCGCGCTGGCGACCATTGCGTTGGATGGTTTCTTTGGCGTGTTCGAGGTGCTGGATCCGCTGATGCTGTTTTTTATCAGCGCCGGGATTGGGATGCTGGGGTTCATCACCACCAGCATGGTGCAGCGCTATTTGCAGAAGGATGAGTGGGGGCCGGCCCTGGCGAAGGGCCTGGTGATGGGTATCCTGGCCGGGGTACCGTTCCCGGTGGCGGGAACGCTGGTGGGAGCGCCGCTGCTGGTGTGGGCTGGCGCGCACCGCTGGGCGAAGCTGCCCGGCAGAGGTAATAACGAACTGGTGGACAGCATCTTAAAGGATGTACCAGCTATTGAGGATAAGGAGAAAGAATGAATATCAAGATTAATTTTGGTGAAATTATTACGAAGGCATGGAAGATCACCTGGAAGTTCAAGGTGCTGTGGATTTTTGGTATCCTGGCGGGCTGCGCAGGCGGCAATGGGAGCAACTTTAATTTTAATTCCGGCTCAGGCAACCGAAATATAGGGAACGGTTCGAATAGTATGCCGGACTTTTTCAAAAATTTTGACAACATGCAACCCTGGCAAGCGCTTCAGAGCAAGATTGGGGAGTATGTGTGGGTGATCGCGCTGGTGATCACGCTGTTGTGCGTATTATGGCTGGTCTTTTATTTCCTGGGCATGATGGGCAAGATCGGCCTGATTAAGGGTGCCAGCAAGGGTGATGAAGGCGCTGAGCAAATGACGTTTGGCGAGCTGTGGACGGAGAGCCTGCCGTATTTCTGGCGCATGACCGGGCTGAACGTGCTGGTGGGTCTGCCGATTGCGCTGGGGGTGCTGGTGATCGTGGCAATTTTCATCTTCAGTGTGATTAATGCCATTAATAGCGGCACAACAGCGGGAGCCGGGGCAGTGGCAGCGTTGCTGGGAATGATGGGCGTTTTTATAGGCCTGATGTGTGTGATCGGGCTGATCGCGACGCTCGTAGGCTTGATTGTTCGCCAGGCTGAAAATGCGCTGGTGTTGGAAGAGCAGGGTGTCCTGGATGCACTTGGGCGCGGCTGGGATGTCTTCAAATCGGCCTGGTTTACCGTGGTGGTGATGGCCGTACTGCTGGGGATCTTGGGCTTTGGTGCCGGCCTGGTGATGGCGATCCCGTTGATCGTGCCAGCCATTGCGCTGGGTGTCGGGCTGGGGTTAACCAGCGCGGTCTCCAGTGGAGTTGGTGTACTACCGCTGATCCTGGCGGGGGGCTGCTTTGTGCTGTACCTGCCGGTGATGATTGCGCTGAGTGGTATGCTGCAGACCTATGTGCAGAGCGCCTGGACATTAACCTACCGGCGCTTAACGGTGAAGCCAGTGGTGGTGGAACCGGCGGCGGTTATCGGTACGGACGCGGGCTAGAAGTCCCGTGATTGAATGAAGAATTGTTGGGGCGGGTCAATTGACCCGCCCTTTTTGTTTTCGAAATACACGAAAAGCTGAAAGCCAAGCAGTGATGTTATGGATGGTGAGACTGGCGCGATGGCAGGTATTTTTTAGGGAGGAAAAATTGGGTGCGCGAGAGGCGGTTTTTCGGGTATGATTCCATATATATAGGAATTGTTTCTTTGGAATTTTTTCGCGTTTGTAAACGCTGTTTTGTTGTTTGGATGATCGTGGCCCTGTTGGCCCCGTTGATTTCGGCGCGCGCCCAGTCGGGGGGTGGGGGGCTGGCGGAGATCGAGAAACCGGATGTAAGCGCTTTCCCGGTGATCAGCACTTACATGGATCCGTTTGATGACCAGGGGAATTTCCTGGCCAACCTCAAGAGCGGCGATGTGGTTGTGCTGGAAAACGGTGAGTTGATTGTGCCGGACAGCCTGGTGGGGCAGGTGACGCCGATGAGCTTTGTGCTGGCGATCAATTCGGACCCAGCCCTGGGCATCCGCGACGCGCAGGGTGATGCTCGCTATGAGAAGATTTTGGCGGCCCTGACGAATTGGGCGGAGGAACGCCCAGCCGACAGCCAGGACCGGCTGGGGCTGGTTTGGAACGGGGGCATGATCGCCAACAAGTTGACACCGGCCGATTGGAAGGCAAGGTTGGAGAGTTTTGACCCGGCATTGCGCACGTCAACCAGTGGGCTTTCGGCGCTGACCTTTGCATTGGATGTGGCCCTGGATGTGCCAGTCGGGCCAGGGGTCAAGAAGGCGGTACTGCTGGTTTCACCTCACCTGGCAAGCAAGGACCTGAAAGGGTTGGACGATCTGATCAGCCGGGCGAAACAGTCCGGGGTGCGGGTGTATGTATGGATCACGGATGCAAATACATTTGTGGATAACGCCGGAACGCTGGCGTTGCAAGACCTGGCGGCAGCCACCAACGGGCGTGATGTGTTTTTCAGCGGTGGGGAAACCCTGCCAGACCCCGAAGAGTGGCTGGCACCGCTGCGCAATGTCTACAAGCTGAGTTACACCTCAAAGGTGCGTACCGCCGGAACGCATACGCTCTCGGTACAGGTCAATAAAGACAAACTGACCCTGACAAGCCCGGCGGTGACTTTCGCGATTGACATACAGGCGCCCAGCGTGGCGCTGCTATCACCACCGATTGAGATTATGCGACAAAACGCGAAGACTCCTTTTGACGTGTCCACCTTCCTGCCGAAGCAGCAGGAGATCTCGCTGTTGGTGGAGTTCCCGGATGGACGTGAGCGGCGACTGGTACGCTCAACGCTGTTCATTGATGGGGAAAAAGCCAGCGAACACATTAGGGAACCGTTCACCAGTTTTAGCTGGGACCTGAGCGGGTACCAGGTAAGCGGCGAACATACGCTGCAGGTGGAAGTGGAAGACGACCTGGGGCTGATGCAGAAAAGCAGCGAGGTGCCCGTGGTGGTGACGATCGTAGAACCACCAGGCGGGATGGCGGGGCTGATCTTGCGCAACCGCACGGCGGTAACGATCAGCTTTATGGTATTGGCAGCCGGTGTACTGCTGGGTGTGATCATCCTGGGCGGGCGGCGTGGACTAACCCGACTGGCCGAGTGGCGCAAGTCGCGCGCGGCGAAATCTGACCCGCTGACTCAACCGGTAAAAAGCATTGTAGAAGCCCCGCGCAACCCAAAGGGAAACCCATTCCCGTGGCTGCTGCGCAGGGATGCGCCGCCCCCGGCATATTTTGTGCGATTGGCCGGGGATGGGACGCCCATGAAGGGCGACCCGATCGGGCTGCATGGGCGCGAACTGACCCTGGGCACGGACCCGACCCAGGCGACGGTGATATTGGATCACCCTGCGATCTCGGCGCTGCATGCACGGGTGCGGCGAGGGGAAGATGACAAATTCACGCTGCTCGATCAAAATTCGATCGCGGGGACGTGGGTAAATTACGAACTGGTGCCCCCAAAGGGGCGTGTTTTGAAACACGGCGACATGATACACTTTGGGGTGTTGGTTTACCGGTTTGTGCTGGCCAAGCCGCCGGTGGCCCTCAAACCAAAAGTCACTACCCTACATAAAGAAAAATGATCCGAACGAACCGTTCCCACCTGTACGTCGCCGCGCAAACCCACCCAGGGATGTCTGGCAAGAATAATGAAGATAACTTCGCGGTGTCGGCCTACCTGCTGAGCCCCAAAAACCCGACTCCCTCGGTCCTGGCCGTGGTGTCAGATGGGATTGGCGGGCACCGGGCCGGAGAGGTGGCGGCAGAGATGGCGGTGAACCTGATCAGCGCGGCGGTGGAAAAACGCGAGGGCGGGCATCCAACGGCGGTCTTTGAGAGCTGCTTCAGGCAGGTCAGCGAAGCGGTGGCGGAAAAGGCGCGTGAGGATATGCGCTTCGAGGGAATGGGCGCAACGGCGGCCTGCGCGTGGGTGATCGGGCAGCAGCTCTACACGGCTTACGTGGGCGACTCGCGCATTTACCTGGTGCGGGGGCAGCAGATCCGGCAGTTGACCAAGGATCACACCTGGGTACAGGAAGCGCTGGAGAAAGGCATCCTGGACCAGACCGGGCTGAAGACGCATCCGAACATGCATGTCATTAGGCGTTACCTGGGCTCAGTCAGCCCGGCAGAGGCAGACCTGCGCATGTTCCTGAAAGCGGGCGAAACCGACCGGCAGGCACTGGCCAACCAGGGTTGCAACCTGCAAAAAGGTGACCTGCTGGTGCTGTGCACAGATGGACTGACAGACCTGGTTGGCGAAAGCGAAATTTTACAAATTGTGCGGGAGAAGAACGGAGTCGCCACAGACGCGACGGCGCAAGCACTGGTTGATCTGGCGAACGCACGCGGCGGGCATGACAATATCACCGTGGTGATGCTGGGCGTGCCTTAGTTGCAAAAAAGCCACGGGGGCAGTATTGGCAAACAAGAACATTGATTAAAAAAATTGAAAGCAAGTGGTTATCCCCTGGACGATGGTAGTCGCAGCTGGCCGGATTTTTGATTCCATGGCGGCAGGCTGGGGAGTTTTTGGCGGGAGAATATCGTGTGTACACAGGCAGAGCTGGCATAGTTGACTGTTGAGAAAATATACACCCGGCGCTGTTTACCTTCGCCGGGTGTGAATTGAACGTTATTCAATTGGTGAGCTGAGCGAAGCGGATTAGCGCAGCAGGCTGCTGGCAAAGCGCAGCAGGGCCTGGATGTCCTCGAAATTGGTGATCATGCCCACCGAGATGCGCACCGCGCCGCTGGATTTACCGTCGATGCAGATGCGGAAGTCGTCGATGGTCAGGCGGTTTTCATGCCCGGGGCCATTGAAGCAGACATCCAGTTCAACGCGGGAGATGCCGAGGGCCAATTCACCAGCGCCCGGGTTGCAAAAACAGCCTGTGCGCAGGGAGATGCCGACCTTGTTGGCGGCCTCTTCGATTGAACGGTGGTCGATGGTCTGCCCGTTGGCGCTGTAGAAGTTGACGGTGACCGCACCACCGCGGGCCTCGGTGGTGAGAGGTCCGTACAGGCGAACCAGGGGTACACCGGTGGAGTGGCGCAGGGCAGTGAGATTTTCGAGCAGCCAACCGGTCAGGCAGCGCACGCGGGTCTGGATGTGCTGGATGCCGATGGATTGGATATGTTTGAGGCCAATTTCTACGGCAGGGATGTTGAGAAAGTCGATGGTACCGTCTTCGAAGGCGGTGTGGCCCTCGGCCATGTAGAATTTATCACCCTGGACGGAGGCGACGGTGATGGTGCCGCCTGCAAACCAGGGACGGTGCAGCTTGGGCAGGGCGGAGCGCCGGACAATGAGAGCACCCAGGCCGGTTGGATAGCCAAAAATCTTGTAGAAGGAAAGCGGGACGTAATCAGGTTTCCAGCGCGATAGATCGAGCGGGTTGGTGGGGGCGAAGGCGGCAGCGTCCAGGAGTACCTCCCAGCCACGAGCGTGGGCGCGCTCGATCCATTCGAGGGGATGCTTGACCGAAGAGAAGTTGGACTGAGCCGGGTAGGCGAAGAGATTGTGCCCACCTGGACGGGCTTTTTCCAGCGCGGAGAATAGTTGACTCTCATCGATGCGCATGTCGGGCAAGGCCATCGGAACATAGGTCACCTGGGCCCCCTTGCCATGGGCGAACTCACGGATGCCGTTGACTGAGTTATGGTTGTCAAAGGTGAGCAGGTATTGGTCACCAGGGCCAAACGGGTAAGATTCACCGACGATCTTGAGCGCGCCGCTGGCATTGGCACTGAAAATCACATCATATTCGGCCGGGTCGGCATTGAAATATTCGAGGACGAAGGCGCGAGCGGATTCAACATAACGGGTGGCAGCGATGGAAGTAGGGTTGGTGGAATGAGGGTTGCCAAAGGTATTTTCGAGCAGAATCTGCTGGTGGCGCAAAACCTGTGACTCGGCGTACAGACCAGCGCCAGTGTAATCGAGATAGACATGCCCGGCCTGGTCAATACGGCGGTAGTCGTCGGCACGCAAGCGGTCGATATGCTGGGTGGTTTCATATTCGGGATATTTATTTAGAAAATCAGAATAGGTGTCCATGTGACACTCCTGGGGCCGTGGGATGAGAGGATGGCAGTGCGAGACTAGACCGTAACTCTGCGATTGTATTTAACCACAGAATGGGGGCAAAAACCGGCTCGAATAGGGGATGGATGTCATGACGAATCTCACGTTGTTGGTAAAAGCCGGGGAAATACGAGGGGGAGGGCCTATAATAAGGTGAAATCCCATTCCCGGTTGTCAATTTTTCTTACTGGCGCTGATGTGCCAGCGAAAGGAACTATTTTATGAAGAGTACTGTGTTTTTCGGATCGGCCAGGCAATCACGCCTGGAGGCAAAGGAAACGCTGCCGGCCAAGCTGGATCTGATCATCGAGCGGCTGAAGCTGCGCGAGCGGGTAAAAGATGAGATGGTGGCGATTAAGATGCACACCGGCAACAACATGGTGTATTCGACCATTCACCCCGTGTTTGTGCGGCGGGTGGTGCAGGCCATCAAGGACGGGGGCGGCAAGCCCTTTGTGGTGGATGTGAACTGGGATGCAGCCGGGGCTGAACAGCGCGGGTACGCATCTGAGGTGATCGGCTGCCCGGTCTACCCGGCGGCAGGACCGGAAGAGAAGTATTTCTACAGCCATGAACGACCGTACAAAAGCATCAAGAATTGGAAGGTGGCGGGGCTGATCGAGGATTCGAGCTTTATGGTGAACTTTGCCCATATCAAGGGACACCCGAGCTGCGGGTTTGGCGGTGCGTTTAAGAATATCGCACTGGGCTGCATGGCGGGTGAAACCCGCGGGGCTATGCACGATGTGATGCATTATGATCGTTACTGGTTCCCAGAAAAATGCCCGGACCCGGCCGACAGGCAGCGCATGATGCAAGCCTGCCCATTTGAGGCGTTGGTGCAGGATAAGAAAGACCCAGACCAGCTGCACCTGCACATGGAACAATGCAACCAATGCGGGCGCTGCCTGCAGGTGGCCCCCAAGGGCAGCCTGAAGATTGATGCGGCTAATTTTTCCAGCTTCCAGGAGGCGGTGGCGATCGCGGCGGATGTGGTGATGTCCACTTTCAAACCAGGCAAGACGGTGCACATGGCGCTGGCGACTCACATGACGCCGGTGTGCGATTGCTTTGGGTTCACCTCGATGCAGGTGCTGCCAGATGCCGGTGTGTTTGGCTCGGATGATATTGTGGCGCTGGATCAGGCGGTGCTGGATGTGACCGGTAAGAGCCAGTTGATTGAGGATAACCTGCCCACTTCGATGGAAGTGCACACACGCGAAGGACATCCCTTCCGCTGGCTGCATGGGCCGTTGAAGGATCCGTATATCGCGATGGAATATGGCGAAAAGCTGGGTATGGGCAGCCGCGATTATGAGCTGGTGGATGTACTACCGCTGGAGAAGGTGGAGCGGTCATCGATGCAATACATCGCCGCACATTGAGGCAAGTAAGGGCAAAACGATAATAAAACTCCCGTGTTCATTAGCGAACGCGGGAGTTTTTTGTGGGCGGTTCAGTCGACGCTGATTTTGAGAACGACTTTACGAATCGGTACGGGCTGGTCAACACACAGGCAGGGCATGTGCGCATCCTGAGGGAAGAAGATCGTGAAAGCGCCGGGCAAGACATCCACACTGGAGCCGATGCCAGAGAGGGACTGGAAATCACGGTCAGGGAAATACTCGCCAAGCTGGGTGAACGCCAGGTTGGCAAAGCCCATGCGCTCAACTCCGCTAACCATGTGCTGGATGTCGATGTACTTGCGGTGGGCTTCCCATTTGCCCTGTTCAAACGGGCGGGTGGTGTATTCCTGGACGAGCGCGTAGAGGTTATCAGCATCAATGTCGTGACGCCCAACTTCCAGCGCAGTGAGATCGGTGTCGCGCAGGTACTGGAGGCCACGGTAGAGACGGGCAGGGGTGAGGCCGGCATAGCGGTGCATATTTTCGAGGGTGTCAAAGATCATGGCAGGGTCCTTTGCGTGGATTGGTTTGGCCAGGTGAGCAATGTGTGGCGATGTTTCCCATGAAGGGAGGCGCCATGTTTGACCGTGGCCTACTATAACATAATTCCATTTAAGGCCAGAGGGTCAGGTTCGTTGGTCGTGGCGAGGTTAAATTATGACCCTGGGATGCCACTAGCAGGCCAGACTCAACAAGAGTACAGGGTTCGCAGCGAGAGGTTGTTATGAAATTAATGCAGGCAGCCCGGGATGATGCCAGGCTACCTGCCTATTATTGGTCTCGCTGGAGCCGAATAAGCCTAGGCGCGTGGATCGATGATTTCTTCGGCAACGACGGGGACGAGGGCCATGACGGGCTCAACAGAGGAAATGTTCAGGTCCATCATCTCAACCGGGAGGCGCAGCAGCATTTTAAAACCAGTGGTAAAGAGACGCTTGAGCATAAAACCAGGCGTGAGGACGGTGGTCATCAGGCCAGATTTGCCATCGGTGGCGGAGGAAGCCAGCCAGAGTGCTTTTTGGGCTGGGACCTCGGCTTCGTTGCCCCACAGCGCAGCGACATAACGAACGACGTTTACTTTCTCTTCGTATCCGGCAACCGCGTGAACCTGGCTGAGCATATCGGTCAGGACCAGGCCAGGATTAAACCCAATCACTTCGATGCCGCTGCTGAGGTATTCGGATGCCAATGTTTTGGTGAAGTTGCGCACCCAGACTTTGCTGGAACTGTAGGCGTTTTGGTATTTGATTGAGCCGGTATCGCCGCGGCCAAGAAGATTAATCAGCTTGCCGCTGCCCTGGGGGATAAAATAACGCATTGCAACCATGGAGCCGTTGTAGGTGCCGAGGATATTGGTGTTAATCACGCTGGTAACGGTACGGGCTGGGATATGCGCGGTGGGTCCGTAAGGTGAGGAGAGACCGGCATTGTTGACCCAGATATCAATACGGCCAAAGGTGTCGATGGCATGCGCGGCGAGGGCTTCCACCTGGGCAAGGTCGGCGACATCACAGGCCAAACCGGTTGCCTGAGCGCCAGCAGCTGCAAGAATTTGCAAGGCCGAATCAACTGACTGGCGGGAACGGGAGGCGATGACCACTTTGGCGCCTGCACGGGCGTAGACCTGCGCAATGGCCAGTCCCAACCCGCGGGAACCACCGGTGATGACGGCAACTTTATTATTAAGATTCAATTGCATAGCAGTACTCCATGTTGATTGATTTATTTATTCGCCGAGGGTAAACCTGGCAGGTAGAGCAAACGATAAGATGATTGTTTGAGCCAGGAGCAGGCTGAAAGAAATACGGGCGGGGCAAAGTAATCATTTGCATGCACCGTGTCATTCATACAGCCCTGCTTTATGCTTACCGATGGGGATGGTGGTTCATGTATTGAAACACAACATCTTTTCGCCTGCTTATTTATTAAGCGGACGAAACTATATACCTCTCTAAAGCATTTGTCAAGGGAATCATGAAGCCGGAGACAGGTCTCTTATAAAAAGCTTATCTTCAGGCAGAGGGACGGGCATAGGGCGGGTGGTAGAAATTGGAGCACTTCCCCATCCTGGTTCATCAGCTACTGGGCAGTATTGCCGCCATCCACCAGCAGCAGGTGCCCGGTGACAAATGAGGAATCGTCGCAAGCCAGGAAGAGCGCAGCACGGGCAATCTCCTCGGGGTAGCCAAAGCGCTGCATGGGCAGGTAGGCGGCTGATTCGGCCTTGGCTTTCTCCAGGGTGACCGGGTCTGAGTGTTCAAAATACCCTTTTTCCAACCAGCGTTCCACAAAGGTGTCGCCAGGGCAGACAGCATTGACACGGATATACTCAGCGGCATGGTCGAGGGCCATGCTTTTGGTCATTTGGGCGACAGCACCCTTGCTGACGGCATAAGGCAAGGCACCCTTGCCGCCCACCACGGCCCAATCTGAGGCGTTGTTGACGATGGTGCCACCGCCGGCTTTGCGCAGCTCGGGGATCACCAGGCGGCACATGCGCCAAACAGCGGTGACGTTGAGGGCCAGGGTGGCGGCCCAATCTTCTTCGGTGGTGGTCTCTGCGGTGCCCTTGGTGACAATACCAGCATTGTTAAAGAGTACGTGGATGGCGCCAAATGCCTGAACGGCTGAATCAACCAGGCGAACACACTCGGCGGGAATGGTATGGTCGGTCTGCACAAATAAGGCCCGGGCGCCCGACTGCATGAGACGAGTCTCAAGAGCCTGCCCGAGGGTGGAGCGGCGACCGCTAAAGACAACAGTGGCGCCTTCAGCGGCGAAGAGGATGGCGGCGGCCTGGCCAATGCCGCTGGTGGCGCCGGTAATCAGTGCAACCTTGCCTGAAAGTTTTCCCATCCTACCTCCATATCGTCTGAAAAAGCGAGGACTGGCCCGTGGGTGAAGCCAAGAATAAAAATACTGCTGATCAGAGTGAGGGGGGCACTCTAATCAGCAGTGGCTATATTGTCACCGATTATCCATATATTGTCAAGTTTTTTGGGTTAGTTTTTGGTTAATGTGGGGTTGGTTTTTGGTTAATTTAAATGACAAGGAGGGTTTTCCCCGGCCGCGCTTCCCCAGATGCGTGGCCCCAGTCGTTCAATACCAGGGAAAACCCTCCTCTCGCAGCGCATCGGACCCCACCGCTGCCGTGCCCCAGCCCCCCGGGAATAATATCGTGGCGCTTGCCTGATCGATACTGTTCCCTTGGCTGACAATATTATCTGCCCGATTGGGCTGGGTGTGAATAGACAAATGTACTGTTTATTGGCAGAATCGAGAAAGAATGCCAATGAATTTCAATTGTGGGGTCAGATTATTAGGGTTGGTATACTGTCAATGGGGAGATTCAACAGTGGACAGATTTTGGCGTGTGCCATGTATCTGTCCGCTGGATAGGATGGGGTGAGCAGAAAAGTTCAAGGTAAGAATTCAGGCAAGATCAGGGGTTTGTCCATAAAGGGATGATCGACGACGCGCACGGGCCAATGATAGGCCTGGGCTATGGTTTCTGGCTGGAGGACCTGGCGTGGGTCACCGAGGGCTGCCAAACGACCATCCACCAAGAGGGCGACACGGTCAGCGTAACGGGCGGCAAGGTTCAGATCGTGCAGGGCGATCACAACGGTAAGGGCCTGCTCACGCGCAAGACGAAGAACCAGGTCAAGCAGGCTCATCTGGTGGGAGAGGTCGAGAAATGTGGTGGGTTCATCCAGCAAAAGGATGGGTGCAGCCTGGGCCAGGGCACGGGCCAGCAAAACACGCTGCTGTTCACCGCCTGAAAGCTCACCGATATAACGATCCTGCAGGGAAAGAGCATCCACTTTTTGAAGCGCTGAGCGGGCTATTTCTTCATCGTTGGCAGAGACCTGACCGAGGAAGTTGATATAGGGTGTACGCCCCAACAAGACGGTTTCCCAAACGGTAAAGGCGGGTGGCATGAGGGCATGTTGGGGAACAACGGAAACCAGACGCGCGCGCTCAGGGGCAGAAATTGAATGAAGAGAACGACCATCGAGGGTGACAGTACCAGAACGCGGGATGAGGGTGCCGCTGAGGGTTCGCAGCAAGGTGGATTTGCCCGAGCCGTTGGGGCCGAGCAAAGCCAGGATTTCACCTTTGCGAATTTCAAGGTTAATTTCTTTCAGGACCTGACGCGAGGCGTACGAGACATATAGATTATGGGCAAGCAACATTATTCACCTATGCGCAATTCGCGATACATCAGTAGCCGAGCGGCCACTCACCTGCTGCAGAACCGCCAGAGAGGAGAGAAAATCTTGTTCGGAAAACATCTCGAGGGTTAGGACACCGGTGTAATTAAAGTCAAGCAACTCGTGGAGGACAGCGGACACATTCTCAACGGGCAGATGGGCCAGGGAAACATGGTCATGTTCGGAAATTCCATGCAAATGGATGACCCTGGTACGGGGAAGGGCGGCGCGCAGGTAGGCAATGGGATCGTGCCCATCAAGCCAGAGATGGCCTACATCCACAGTGCGGCTGACTGCGACGGCATCCAGGACTGGCGCATGCAGATCGAGCGCGAAGCCTTCCAGGTTTTCAAGGGCGAGTTTGGATAGGTCGCCAATCCAGTCACCCACCAGGCGCAGGGCGCGGATGGAATCCTCCTGCCAACGCAGCAGGCCAGTCTGGCTTAGCTCGCGGCCATCCAGATGGGCGACATAGGCAAAGGGCTGCAAATCGCTTGTGCAGTCGATCACACGGCGAGCTTTTTCAAGCGAAGGATGGTTTGGGCCGCCAGAGGAATCCATGCGCAAATCGAGCGGCAGGTGGACCGTGAAAGTCAGGTCATTATCCAGCGCAATGGCGCGAAGCTCGGTCAGCTGGGCCGGGGTGGGCAGGTTGCTGGGACCGTCAGGTAGGTCAAAAAGGACCAGTTCCACATCACTGACCTTGCCAGCCAAATAACGAACATTCGGAATGATATCCGCAGGGATAATGTAGGAGGTAGCGCCCAGGCGAAAAGGATATGACATGCGGCCTACCAATTTCCAAAAGATTTCCCGCGGCGCAAAACCCACAGGAAAAATGGCGCGCCTGCCAGGGCGGTGATAATGCCGACCGGCAGTTCCTGCGGGGCAATGACCACGCGGGCAAGTACATCGGCCAGCAGTAAAGCACCGGCGCCGGCCAGGATGGATAGCGGCACCAGGCGGCGATAATCAGCACCGAAGAATATCCGGATAATATGCGGAATGATGAGACCTACAAAACCGATAATGCCGGCAAAGGAGACGGCCGCTGCCGTCACCAGCGAGGCAGCGATGATGATGGCCAATTTGGCCCGGCGGGTATCCAAGCCCAACTGGGCGGCCTGTTCATCACCAAACTGGAGCAGGTTGAGGGCATGACCACTGAGCACAAGTACGGTCAAACCAACCAACAGGAAAGGCAGCAGAGCCAGGATGGCAGGCCAACCCACCAGGCTGACACCCCCTAACAACCAGCTGAGGGCACGGCGTAGTTCACCGGTGGAGTGCAGCATGAGGAAGGAAGTTAGTGAGCCCGTAAAAGAGGAGACAGCAACACCGGCGAGGATCAGGTTGGTTACCGGCACGCTGCCGCCAACCCGGGAAAAAACATAGACAAGCGCAACAGTCAACAGACTGGCGATGAAAGCGAGGGCCGGAACAGCAAATAAACCGAGGAAGGAGTAAGGCCAGTTTAGCGACATGGCGAGAACAGCGCCAAGCCCTGCACCGGAAGCGACACCGATCAGGTAAGGGTCAGCCAGGGGGTTGCGGAAAAGACCCTGGTAGGCTGCGCCACTACCCGCCAGGGCTGAGCCAACCAGGGCAATCAGGATGGTGCGGGGCAGGCGAATGCTCCAGATAATGGTGGTCGTGGTTTCTTGAACCGCCTGACCAAACAAACTGCGGATTACTTCGAGGGGGGAAATGAAAACCGAGCCGATCGCGATGCTAAGGATCAACGCGGCAAGGAAGAAAGATCCGGTCCAGAAGTAAGGCAGCTGCGGTTTTTTCATGAGGCTGACCAGGCCGATCACCGGGATGGAAACCGGCCTGGTGAATGATCTTATTTGTACAGTTCGGGGTGAATAAGGCGGGCAAGTGCTTCGAGCCCATCCACCATGCGAGGACCAGGCCGGCTGACGGTGTTGTCATCAAAGGGGTAGACCTGGCCGGAACTAACCGCTTTGAGTTTTTCCCAGCCTGGGCGCTGGCCAACTGATTCGACTGTGACACCCCACATCGAATCGCCCAAGATAATCATGGCTGGGTCGGTGGTGACAACCTGCTCAATGCTGACCTGGGGGTATTGATCGGTAATACCGGCGACGGTAACCATATTCGCGCCACCGGCGCGGACGAGAAGCTGATCCACAAACGTACCGGGGCCAACGGTGTAGGGATGGGCGGGGTCGGTGGAATCCAGCTCGTAAAGGATGACAGGGCGGGTGGAGGCGGTCTTGATTTTTTCATCGACCGCGGCAACGCGCTGCTTTAACGTTTCGACCAGGGCAGCCGATTCGGTTTGATGACCGGTCAGCCCGGCAACAATTGCGAGGTTGGCGTAGAGATCTTCGAGGGTTTTGGGGTTATTGAGATAGTAAACCACCAGGCCGAGTTCTTCAAGCTTTTTTACCAGCTCAACATTATTGATCTCGGCTAACAGAACCAGGTCGGGCTTGAGTGCAACGATCTGCTCAAGGTTGTACTTGTCAAAGCTACCAACAGCAGGAAGCGCAGCGGCCTCGGCGGGATAATCGGACATTTCATCACGGGCGATGACCTGTTTGGCTGCGCCAACGGCAAAGAGGAGCTCGGTGTTGGACGGGGCCAGGGATATCACCTTTTGAGCCGGGCCAGCCAGCTTAATAGCGCGACCCAGGCCATCAGCCAGGTTCATTTCGGCGGAAGCTGCGGAAGGGGAGCCACAGGCGGTCAGCAAGATAGCGGTACAAAAAAGCAGGTAGAGCAGTTTACGCAACATGCGTTATCTCCATTTTAATTACTTACCAGAGTCTTATCTCTGACTGGGTAATACCCAGAACAAGGATGATTTTTTTCCTGAAGCAGAAATCTCGCTCCAAAAAAACATTCGCTGAGCTAACGATCGATTCGTATTCGATACGCTGGAATAGCCAGCCTTGCAAAGAGCCAAACCAAAAAAGGTAGTGCAATACATTTGTTTTACGAATCAAATTCCCCTGTCAAATTGACAGGGGAGGGGGAAGGGCACAAGAATTAGTTACGCCGGTCCCACCTCCTTTCTGCGAGAGAGTGGAATACCAAGGCTAGGGCGGGCGACCTGACTTTCCAGGTAAACTCCTGGATTACAGTTGCGAGACAGCGCCGGACTTTCACCGGCTTCGCCATTGTGCCATCCCATCCGGGGGAATTGGCAACCCTGACCTTTATTTAATTTTCAAGTTGATTGTATGCCTCATTTAGAGGGGAGTCAATCCTGGAAGCGAGCAAAAACAACATCAAACCAAAGGCCAGTAATGCGGATGAAAGCAAGCCAAGCACCTGCCCGCGCCCCAGGATCAACTCAGTCCAGGAGAGTAAATATATGAGCAGACTGGGCCAGGGCAGGCGCAGTACCAACCAAGACAAGGGAATGAGCAACAAAATGTAATCGTAATTAAGCAGGTATGGATCCAGCATGAGGGTAAGGATGGCCGACATGCTCATTAATATAAATGGATCACGCAGGCAAGACCGGTAGCGGGTAAATAAAAGGGCAACAACTGGCAAGGCCAGCAGCAACCCAAACAACGCCGCTTCGGCCGTGCTGGAACGGCCAGTGACCTGGCGTGCCAACCAGCCAGGCAGGCTGGCACACAGGCCGCAGGTTTGCACACCCGGCAAGTCGCGATAGCGCGCGAGGGATTGGAGCCAGGTAAGCGGCCAGGCAGGGTCCGCCAGGAAGCCGATTGCCAGCATGAGCATGCCGCCTGCCAAGGTGAGGCGCAGCGCCCGCAATGCAAAGGGCGCTCGCCGCCAGACCAGCCAAAAAAAGCCCGCCAGGAAAAGAAAGCCACCAATGTGTGGTTTGAAAGTCAGTAAGAGCAAGGCAAGCGCAACCAGGGTGGGGCGTTCGTGCCGGGCAGCGTGAACAAAGAGAGCTGCACCGAGCAGGACAGGGGCGGAATATTGACCCACGAATATGAGCCCGAGGGCAGGAACAAACATTAGCGCAGCCAGGATTGCCAGACCGCGCCGGAGAATCTGCAAGTTGGGTGTCAAGAACCAGACCGAGAGGCTGAGCATGGAGATATTAAGGAAAAACCAGGCACGAGCCGCCACCTGGATGGGAAACCAACCAAGGAAGAGGGTGGTTAGCGCATACCAGGGTGGGTACGGGTAGGGGAAAAAATTAAAGCCCGCTGGTGTTTGAGCCGCAACAAATTCCAATTGGGCGGGATAATCATAAATGGAGATGCCTTGCAGCAAGCCACGCTCAGTGAAATAGGAAACTGAAAAATCCTGGTAATAAGGCACCTGCAGAGGCACAAGATAAGCAAGCCCAAGTAATAGCAAGCCAAACGCCAGAAAAATGACCAGGGGGCGAACGAGAGGTTTCATGCGAATTGGGAGATCCGTTTGAGAAGACTGTCAAACATACGCCGGTAATAGAAACCAAGGAAATACCAGGCCAGGAAGCCCGGCAAGCCAAAAGGGGCGAAAAAAGCAGTTTGTTCAAGCTGGGTACCATCCGTGTGAGGGCTGACTTTCCATTCCAGCCAGGCATCACCTGGGATGGGACCAGTAGCGCGCAGGCGCAGGGTATCCTCGCTTTGAAATTCAAGCTGAAAACCGCGCACGAATCCCAGGCGGAGAGCGGGAGACTGAACAAAACTGACAATACGTGAAAATACCTGCCCAACAGGTGCGGTTAGCTGAGTACGGCGGTATTCGATAAACATGCCTTCATGGCGAAGATGCGCGACATCGTGATCCATATCGAGCCAGACCCGCTCTACTTGGGCGGGGTGAGTATCCTGAAGGGCGCGCTTAACAGATGATGTATAGTCCATGGGCTGAATTGCGGGGAAGAGTTCCAGCGGAGCACGGTCGAGGACGAGGCTGTCGTTTTGCAAGCCCTCCACCAGGGGAAAAGCGTAGGAACGCTCAACCGGGGTAAGCAGGTCGATAAAGTAAGCCATGAACCAGGTTGGAACAAAGGGAAGCAACAGTGGCAGCCGCCGCAGACCGCGAATGTGCGCATAATGTGCCATTACCTCTATATAGGTAAAGGTCTCCTGGCAACCGATCTCAACAATCTGACCGCGCGCCAGCGGAGTGGTGAGGGCGGCGAGCAAGTATTCAAGCACGTTGGGGGCTGCAACCGGCTGAGAGTGGTGGCGAAGCCAGGTGGGACCTACCATGAGGGGAAATTGCTCGGCAATAAAGCGGATCATTTCAAAAGAGACCGAACCAGGGCCAACGATGACTCCTGCACGGAATTCGGTGACGGGCACACCAGCCTCACGCAAGGCATCACCACTTTCCAGGCGGGAGCGCATGTGCAGGGCCAGATGAGGATCGCGTGGATTGGCAAGTCCACCCAGGTAAATGATGTGCCCAACACCAGCTTCACGAGCGGCGTGCGAAAAATTTCGGGCAGACTGCAGGTCCAGGCGGGCATAGCCATGGCCAGCAGACATACTGTGAATGAGATAGTAGGCTGCGCTGACCCCATGCATGGCGTCCTGCAGCGTTTCGGGACGGGTGACATCCCCAGGGACGACTTCGACGAGGGGGTACCAGGCGCGCCCTTGCAAACGGGTGGGATTACGCGCCAGGCATCGAACACGGTACCCAGCCTGGAGAAGGCGGGGAATCAACTTGCTGGCAATATACCCTGTGGCACCGGTTACGAGGATCGTCTCTGGCATCAGGCTCCCTTAAAGAAAAGCGAACAAATCAAAAGAACTGGGCTGTTATGGTAATAAAAAACCTGTAGCCAAGGGTAGCAAGATCAGGCAGCGCTATTGATCTGCGCGGCGCGTTTGGCAATTTCGCGGGTCAGGCCGTCAAAAATGAACTTATGAAAAGGCCACATGGCATACCAGTAAAGAAAACCGAACAG
Organism: uncultured Anaerolineae bacterium; assembly: GCA_903908605.1. Lineage (GTDB taxonomy): Bacteria > Chloroflexota > Anaerolineae > Anaerolineales > Villigracilaceae > UBA5195. Next base: position 13,722 of record CAIVSQ010000527.1, on the reverse strand, counting down.
GCCATGAGCGTCAAAATATGCGGTGGTAGTTAGCAAGGTTTTGCCATTTTCCTGGGGCAGGGAATGAAATTCAAGCCAGGCTTTGCCAGGCAGTTTCATTTCAGCTCGCAAACGCATGGAACGGTTGGGGGTGACTGCCTCAACTCGCCAAAAATCAAGGGACTCGCCCACCCAGATTTCATCGGGGTGACGGCGGCCACGGCGCAGCCCGACCCCACCAATGGCTTTATCCATCCAACCACGTATGCCCCAGGACCAATCCATGTACAGCCACCCGCGCTCACCGCCAATGCCGCTAAAGGAGCGAAACACAGCTTCGGCGGGCAAATCGACCAGGCGCTGGCGTTTTTCAATATACATACCCTGGACCACTTCAAAGCTGTAGGGGCGGATGTCTCCAGCGCTGGTGACAAGCGCATCACTCCAGGAGGACTCGATATCCCCGGCTTCTATTTTCTTGAAGGCGTAACGCACGGCGGTTTCAAAATCGAGTAGATCGATGGATGGGAAAAGCCGGCGGGCCAGATCATTATTGACGACCGCATCAGCATGGAGACCCTCGATGAGGGGCAGGACTGCGTTGTAGGTGACCGGGGTGACCATATGAACCCAGTAAGCCGAGAGACGAGGAGCATAGACAGGGGTGGGCAGCAGGTAACGTTTTAGATCACGCAGGCGGGCGTATTCGAGCAGCATATCGGCGTAAGTGAGACGGGTGGCGCCACCAATTTCAATCAGCTTGCCGGTGCTTTCAGGTTGGGAAAGAGCCGCCAGCAGGTAATCCAGCACATTGCGGATGGCAATCGGTTGGGCCTTGGAAAAAAACCAGCGCGGACAGATGAGCAATGGCTCGCGTTCGGATAGGTAGCTAACCATCTCGAAGAGAACACTGCCCGAACCGACGATCATGCCGGCACGAAATTCAGTGACCGGCACGCCACCCTGACGCAGGATATAGCCTGTTTCATGACGCGAACGCAAATAGGGGGACAGCCGGGCGGTGGTATCGACCAACTCACCCAGGTAAATGATTCGATTGACCCCGGCTGCATCTGCGGCCTGGGCAAAATTGCGGGCGACTTGCATATCACGGGCAGCATTCACTTTGCCACCCTGCATACCATGCATAAGAAAATAAGCCACCGAAATTCCCTGCAACACCTGGGGCAGCGTATCGGGATAGAGGGCATCTGCCTGCATCACTTCGACCCTGTCGAGCCAGGGACGTCCCTGGAGGCGGGCGGGATCACGCGTAAGAACACGCACCGGGTAACCGGCATCCAACAGGCGAGGAATCAGGCGACTACCAACATATCCTGTTGCCCCGGTTACCAGGACAAGGTTTTTTGGGGATGGATTGGGAATGGATAAATCAGGCATAATGAAGGGTCCACGTATTTGAATATTGATAAGAAAGTGTTAGGAAAGTAATCCTACGCCTGTCTATTTTATCAACAAGCGGCCCGATTTCCGGTAAAACCGGGACCTTCCCTTAAAAGCTGGGCCCTTCGCGACAAAACTGGTATTAAAAAGAGTTTTGTGGGATAAGGCAAGCTCTTATGGCGAGAGCCCAGAGCATAATCAAAGCAATCCGGTAACACACAGCATGTGAAGCGTTATTATCAGAACAGGTATTGCTGCTGTGCTTGCCAGGTTGACAATAATCTAAAACCCTTACGATAATGGTGAAAAATAGCCCGCGCAACACAGAATGAATCCCAGGTTCATTTTTGATGTAAAATCACTTTGTGAAATCATCCATCCCTGAACAACTCTCGATTTCCCCATTGGTCTGGATCGCTGCGGCATTCCTGGCGGGTATCCTATTAGCCAGTTTCCTGGTCTTGCCATGGCTGAGTTGGCTACAGCTGGCCTTCCTGAGCTTGCTGTTAGGTTTGGGATTGTGGCGTCTGCGTGCACGCTGGCAGATTGGCCTGCTGATTCTACCGGCCGTACTCTTCCTGGGTGCGGCGCGTTATGAGATGGTCAGGCCAGTCATCACCCCTGAAGTTGTCTCGTATTACAACGCGAATGAAAACAGTATGTATGTAACCGGCACGATCGCAGAACCGCCGGACGTGCGAGACACAAGTATTTTTCTGCGGCTGCGGGTGAGCGCGATTGATATGGGAGACGGCGACATCCCGGTGCAGGGGGATGTGCTGGTGACCATGACGAACGAGTACGAGGTGAAATACGGAGATCACGCCCGGGTACGCGGTTTCCTGCGGACTCCTAGCGAAAATGAAGAGTTTTCGTACCGCGATTACCTGGCACGACAGGGCATTCTCTCCACACTGCAAACAAGTAAAATCACAATCCTGCCCGGAACGGAGATCGAGCCTTTCCAGGGCTTGATGTACCGGGTCCATGACAGCCTGCTTGAAAGTATTTATATGCTGTTCCCTGAGCCAGAAGCTTCGCTGCTGGCAGGTATCTTACTTGGGTCAGACAAGGCCATCCCGGCCGAGGTCAAACAGGCTTTTGTAAACACAGGCACAGCACATATCATCGCAATCTCGGGGTTCAACATCGCCATCGTGGCGGCCATTTTTGTTGCCTTGTTCAGCCGTGCGTTTGGGAAAAAATGGGGCTCGCTGCTGGCGATCCTGGGAATCATTCTGTACACCTTCCTGACCGGTGCGAGCGCGTCGGTGGTACGTGCTGCAATTATGGGGAGCATGTCCGTCATTGCGGCACAATTTGGAAGGCGGAACCTGGCAACCACCGCCCTGGCAACAGCGGCCCTGTTCATGGCTGCTTTCAACCCACTGGTATTATGGGATATCGGTTTCCAGCTTTCGTTTGCCGCCACACTGGGGCTGGTGTTTTACGCCCAGCCAATGCAAGACGCGGTCAGCAGATTTCTATCACGCTATCTTTCGCCTGAAAACGTGGAGAAATTCATTGGGCCGTTTTCCAGTTATGTGCTGATCACTTTCGCTGCACAGTTAACCACCCTGCCGGTCAGCATATACCATTTTGGACGCATTTCACTTGTTTCACTCATTGCCAACCCAATCGTACTGCCAGCCCAACCCGCGGCGATGGTGTTGAGCGGCCTGGCGGTTGTACTAAGCAAGCTGTATATGCCGCTGGGGCAGATCGTTGCAGCACTGGCGTGGCCATTCGCAGCTTATACCATCCGCATGGTGGAATTTTTCAACGGCTTCCCAGGCGGGACGCTGATCTTGGGCGAATTCAGCCTGATGGCGGCGGTGATGTTTTACGTGGTCCTCTTTGGCCTGACGCTGGCCTGGCCCAAGGTTCAAACGGTGGCTACCCCAACCTTACTGGTAACTGCGCTGGCAGTGCTGGCTTTTTTGACATGGCGCGCGGCACTCAATACCCCCGATGGACGGCTGCACGTGCTCTTCCTGGATGTAGGCTCGGCCGATAGCGTACTGGTAACAACACCGAGCGGGCGCTATGTACTGATCAACGGTGGGGAAAGCCCATCCACGCTTGTCAACCAGCTCGGCAGGCGGATTCCACCTTTCAGCAGAGGGTTAGATATGCTGGTGATCGCCTCAACCCAAGAAAAGCAGGTGGCAGCCTTGCCACGCACACTGGAGCAGTATCGGCCCAAATCTGTGTTGTGGTCAGGAAATATCCAGGCCTCATTTTCTTCCAAGCGTTTGAAAGAGTACCTGACAGATGCACTGATCCCGGTGGAATTTGCAGAGGCTGGCCAGGAATTGAACCTGGGGGATGATGTGATCCTGCGAGTACTGGCAGTTTCAGCACGCGGAGCTGTCCTGAGCCTGGAGATGGGTAATTTCAAAACCATCTTACCGGTGGGGGTCAACCTTGACACTTTTGAAGAATTGAAAAATGGGGAAGGGATGGGCCCGGTGACAGGTGTGTTGCTCGCTGAAAGCGGTTACGGACCTGCCAACCCACCGGCATGGTTGAAGAATCTCAACCCACAAGTAGCAATTCTTTCGGTCTCGGCCAACAACCCGGATGGGCTGCCATCGAAAGAAGTGATGACCTTTTTTGAAAAGGCGACCCTGCTGCGCACGGACCAGCTCGGGTGGGTAGAGTTAGCCAGCAATGGCCAGCAGTTGTGGATCAGCACGGAGCGGAAGTACAGCACGGAAGCTTCGAAATAGGTTTTTGATTTCCCAAACGTCGGATACATGGTCATAAAACCACTGCCAGTGATTTGTTAAGCACTGGAGGTTTGTTTGCCACACCCGCAAAAAGAGCGGAGGACACCCAGTTTGGATAAACCAGGTGTCCGTAGAATACGGGCATAATCAGGATAAAAAAACCAGGGGACGCTGGATACGTCTCCTGGTTTGATTCATACAGGTTAAAGATTAAGTTGAGATTTGGCTCAGCAAGGCGCGGTACTGGTCGGCGTTAGGGGGATTCATGAGAAGGATCTGGTTTACGACTGTCACTAGTGAGGTGAGATCGCCGGAGTCCATCAGCTTTTCTCCAAGGGCATCAAGCAGGGTAATAGCCTCGGATGTGCGCCCATTTTTATGCAGTTGGGCAGCCAAGGCGCGGGCAAACATGGCCTGCCCAGGATGTTCATCAACCATTTTTTGCAGGAAGGGAAGCAACCCAGCGGGCTGGTTTTGTTCGAGGAAAGCCTGGAAAGAATCCAACTCAGCCTGGGCCTGGGGAACCTGGGCCAGGCGAAGATTGAGATCAATCAGGGTTTCGCGAATGGAGGCATCCTCAGGAGCAATGGCGCGAATTTGCTCATAGGCTTGAATTGCCTGGCGCCAATCCAGGCTTTGCAAATCAATATCAGCCATGCGCTGGAGTAATTTGACACTCCAGGCGCGGTTGGTGTTGGGCCGGCGGGCCAAATCGAGGGCGGTGGCGAAGGTCTTGCGAGCCTGGTCAAGTTCGGCAAGACGATAATAAATATCTGCCAGGTCAACATACTCACCAATGGCTTCATCCAACTGATCGCGATCGACCATGCGTTTGATCAAACGTTTGCGAACATCCAGGTCCATGGGAGCAAGCTCGACAATGCGACGCAGGATATTGACCGACTGGGTGCCTTCGTCACGAGCGGCATAGGCGGCGGCAACGGCATTCAGTTTGCTAATGGCCTCTTGCTTGCGATCCTCACGGACAAGTAAATCGGCGATAAGGATATGCAGAGGCAAGTAGGTCGGCGCGGATAAAAGCATGTGGAAGGCTTCGTCCATGGCAGAACGCAGGTAGTTGGTGCGGGCGAGTTCGTTGATCATTTTCATCGACTCGATCACCTGGCTGGATTGGGCCTGGATGACGATTTCTGCCAGTGGCTGAATCTGCCCTTCGTTATTGGGCATTTCGGAGCGCATTTTCTGGAGATGTTTACGCCAGTTGGCGCGAATCAACATTTCTTCCACATTTTCGCACAGCTTGAGATGCGCTTTGAGATCTTTTTCATCTCGGACGGTTTCAAGAAGAGGCTCATAGGCCTGGTGCAGGGTCACGCCCTGTTCGCGTGGAGCGACGGATACATCCGCTATCTTTAGTGCTTCGAGATATTCAATAGACGCCTGGGACTCACGCTTGAGGCCACGCAAGCTCTTACCGAGCAGCAGACGGGCAGCGAGGGCATAATCATCAAAGCGCAGGCACTGTTGAAGGTAAGCACGGGCGCGTTCAAAATCCCCAGTGTGGCAAAGGATCTGCCCAACGACAAAATTGGCTGCGGGGTGGTTGAAACCAGCTTCGAGAGCCTTGCTGAGGGCAACCTGGACACCCGTCTCATCGGCGCGCATGTCGGCATCAATGGCGGCACCGATATTGAGCAGCAGGCTTGAATTATCTTGAGCGCCTGAGGGTGCGCTGGACATGACGGACAAACCTCGCCTGGGAGCAGTCTCGGAATTATCGCCATCCGCATCGAACAGCTCATCTGCAAAGACCTTCATGGCGTGTTGGCGGGCTTCCGCAATCGGGTCGGGGCTTTCCTGATCAGGTTGGGGAGTGGCGGAGGCACGAGCAGATTCCAGGCGCAGGGGGCCAGTCCCACCGGTGGGGCGCATGGGTCTTGGCAGAACCTGGCCTTTGTTAATAATGGCCAGTGCATGCTGTAATTCGCTGCTATCGGGGTCGATCTGGGCAACATGCGCAAGGATTTCGAGGGCTTTTTGCGGATTACCGCTGTTTTGTAAAATGCTGGCAACTGCGATGTAGTCAATGGTAGCCTGGCGAGTCTGGGCAGTTTTTTCGTGAATGAGCGCCAATCGGGAACGAGCCTGGAGATTCTCGGGGCTGAGTTGAATAACAATCAGCCAGTTCTCAAGGGCTTTGTCGACATCCTTGAGTTTGAGGTACAACTCAGCAGCATACAAAGCGGCCTGTACAGCCTCTTTGGTCTTGCCCATGCGCTCGTTAATCTGAGCAATTTTCTCAAACGGGAGCGGATCCTCGGGGGCAACCCGGGCGGAACGCATGTATGGTGTGAGCGCTTCATCGTATTTCTCGAGCTGGAATAGTGCCAGGGCATAACTATTAAGAGCCTTGGGACTCTCAGGAAATTCAGCAAGCGCGCGCAGATAGGCAGCGGCAGCCTGTGCCCAGTTTTTATCCCAGGCGGCCGAGTGGCCTTCGTTCATTGTCTTCTGGAAAATATCTTCACGTCCTGCCATAATTTCACCAGTTATCGTTGAATAAACAGCGCGGAATTCGGAACATCCATTCAGGACAGGACTTGCATCCCACCCCAGCTAATGCCTGAACGGGCTTCTGTTGAGAGCGGAATACCCAACGGATAAGCCGTTTCCATCACTTGTTGGACAACCCGGGCTGTCTGTTGTAGCTCAGACCGGGGGCACTCGATCACAATCTCATCATGGACTTGCAGCAGCATACGAGCCTTGAGCCCGGCCTGTTGAAAGGCTGGCGAGATGTTAAGCATGGCCATTTTCATGATGTCGGCCGCAGTGCCCTGGATCGGCGCGTTGATGGCTTCGCGTTCTTCGCGATTGCGTAATTGGGCATTGAGCACGCCTTTGAGTGCCGGGAAATAACGGCGGCGGCCGAGCAAGGTGGTGACGTAACCCTGTTGGGCGGCAACTTTCTTGGTGTCATCGAGGTAACGCTTGATACCAGGAAAGCGGGTGAAATAAGTCTTGACAAAATTTTCGGCTTCGCCCAGGGTAAGGTCGGTGGTACGGGTAAGGCCAAAAGGCGACATACCGTAGATAAGACCAAAGTTGATGGCTTTGGCATGCCGGCGCATATCCTTGGTGACCTTGTCGATTGGCAGGTTGTAAATGGCCGCTGCCGTGGTGGTGTGAATATCCTGCCCGGCGCGGAATGCATCCAGCATGGCTTCGTCACCCGCCATGAGTGCCACCAGGCGAAGCTCCACCTGGGAGTAATCAACGGAGAGCAGGACATATCCATCCTCGGCGATGAAACCATTGCGCACCCGTCGGCCTGTCTCGGTGCGGATGGGGATATTTTGCAAGTTGGGGTTATTGGAGGAGAGTCGCCCGGTGACCGAGCCAGTCTGGCTGTAAGAGGTGTGCACCCGCCCGGTATTGGGATCGACAGCAGCCGGCAGGGAATCAACATAGGTGGATTTTAACTTGGCAAGCTCACGATGCTCAAGCACCAGGTCGACCACGGTATGCTGACCACGAAGTTCTTCAAGCACATCGGCGGAGGTGGAGTAATGACCACTGGCCGTTTTGCGACCACGGTCGGGTGGAACCAGTTTAAGGCGGTTAAAGAGGATATCTGAAAGCTGTTGGGTGGAATTGATATTGAATGGCTTGCCAACCTGTTCATAAATACGCATTTCCAGGTCAGCCAAACCAGAAGTCAGTTCACGTGAAAAATTATGGAAGAAATCCAGGTCAAGACGGACCCCAAGCAGCTCCATGCCAGCCAGAACACTGACCAATGGCATCTCAACCTCGTCCATCAGGTGCTGCAAACCATCGCGCTTGATTTCTGCCTGGAGCTGGGGCATAAGGCGCAGGCAGGTTTCAGCATCGGCGGCGGCATAAGGAGCCACCTGGGCCACCGATACTTCAGCCATGGAAATTTGTTTTTTTCCTTTGCCAATTAACTCTTCGATGTGGGTCATTTCTTCCCCAAGGCGAACGAGGACCAGATTTTTTAGACCAAGGTTGTGAGAGGAAGGATCAACCAGCCACTCGGCAATCATGGTATCAAAGGATAAAGGGGAAACGGGCAGACCATGACGAGCAAGCACTAGATAATCGTACTTGACGTTGTGACCAATTTTGGGGATGGAAGGGTTGGTGAGCGGGGCAGTGAGAGCTGCAAGCACCTGGTCCACTGGCAGATTGGGCCCAGCAAGATGGCCGACGGGGATGTAATAAGCACTGCCCGCCTGGACGGCGAGGGAAATACCAACCAGGGCAGCCTGCATTTCGCTGGTGGAAGTGGTTTCGGTGTCAAAAGAGATGAGCGCAGCCTGGTTAAGCACGGCAACCAGGTCGGCTAATTTTTCAGGGGTATCGACCACAACGGTATTGAGATTGGAAGGCGCTCTAGTTGACTCAACGACAGGCGCAGGCTCAGTCGCAAAGAAAGACATCTGCGCGCCACGCGAGGAACCGGATGATTTGGATGCGGGGCCCGGTCTGGCGACGTTAAAGGCCGGTCCGCCGGGCAGCTGGGCAACCTTGGGAAGCAGGGTGCGGAATTCCAGCTCACGGAAGAGCTTCTCGACCGTGGCATAATCAAACTGGTCCGCGCGAGCATGCTCCAGGTCGAGCCGAATGGGAAGATCGGTGCGAATGAGAGCCAGATCACGGCTCAGGTAAGCCATCGCGCGGTTTTCTTCGAGCTTGGTACGCAGCTTGGCGGGCAACTGGTCGAGATGGGCGTAAATATCATCCAGGGAAGCATAGGTGGCGAAGAGAGCTTGGGCGGTTTTTTCGCCAACGCCCTTCACCCCTGGAATATTGTCAGACGTATCCCCGACCAGAGCTTTGTAATCAACCACCAGGTTGGCAGGAACACCAAATTTGGTGCGAACATCGTCATCGGTGATGAAATCCCTGGCATCAGCGAGCTTGCCACCTTCGGGCAGGTTAACCATGATGTGATCGCCAACCAACTGGAGCAGATCGCGGTCACCGGTGATGATCTTTACACCCAAGCCCTGCGCCGCTGCCTGAAGAGCAATCGAACCGAGGACATCATCGGCCTCAAAGCCTTCCATTTCCAGGCGGGGAATATTGAAAGCGTCGACCATCTGACGAATGCGCTCAATTTGCGGTCGCAAATCATCTGGCATTTTGGCACGAGTAGCCTTGTACGCGGGGAAGAGCTGGTCGCGGAAGGTCTTGCCGGTATCGAAGGCGACGGCAATATATTCCGGACGCTCAATATCGAGCAGGCGCATTAAGACAGAGGCAAAACCAAAAATACCAGCGGTTGGTTCTCCGGTGGCAGTTTGCCAGCGTGCTCCACCCGCGCCACTGGTGAGCGCGAAAAAGGTGCGATACGCGAGGGCATGTCCATCAATAAGGTAAAGTTTGGCAGGCATGTTATTAATTTACCATAGATCAGGTGCGATGTGACATTTGTCCTAATATTGCCCATATTTTCTTGGGCCACAAACCTGGTGGTTTGGTTGGCCAGACAAAAATAGGGAAAGAAGGTCACTCTTTAGTGCTTGCTGGGATGCCGACCAACCTTAAAATAAATTGGCTGTGACAAATTATAGCTATTCCTTCGCCGGGCAAGTACAAACCAGGAACACGACGTCCCCAACCACGGAACGCTGCCGCAAAACCCTAACCGTGCCAGATTGAGATGGGGTAAAAAAAATCCCGGCGCTTTGGCCGGGAAAAACACAAATAGGTAAGCAATGATTAGCGCAAGCCCTGGCGCATGCGGGTGGTCTGAATAAATTCTTTGATCACTTTTTGCGGGGTCGGCTGCGAACCACCCTGAACAATGAAGCCATGAGCCCAAAATTCACCAGATGGGTTATCGGCTTTAAAGCGCGGGAACTCATTAAAGAAACGCTCGGATGTGTGTTTACGAATGGCATTAATGACACTGCCAGCCGCCGTGTTAAGCGGTACGCGCACAATCCATTGGAAATAATCCGGGCGGACGGAAATATATTCAAGACGCCAACCATAGGCCACGCATAACTGTGGGATCCATTCATTTAGTCGGCTGGCGGCATTCCCAACCAGGTGGTGGTGTTCAAAACGCGGGATAAGCACGCAGGTATAGGTTAGATTGACCTGGGTGGCGAAGGGCGGCTCGAGCAGGATACGATGAGCACCATCCATGGGGGTATCCCCACGAGATTGAGTACGATTCGGATCAGCATCAGGCGTAACAGAATGCTTGCGGGTTGCCTGCATATCATCGGGAATGAACCGACGGGGGATTTCAATACTGTGATCCGCCTCATAGGGAACAGGCTGGCCCGAGAAAGTCTCATCCATGGCGGGCATGGGACGGCGCTGATTCAGTGCAGGCATTTCCGGTTGTGGAATTTCGGAAAGGCTAGGGGCTTGCACCTGCGGGGAACCCTGCGATTGATCGAGCGGTTCAGCCACCAGCATGGGAGCGCTGGTGGTGGAGGGTTGATCCCAAGGCAGGTTAAGGTTGATGTTGGGACGGGTAGGATTGGGGGGTGGAACTTCGCCCAACAATTCGGAAATAGGCGGAATTTCATGAAAATCATCGCCGTTATCCGGTTCGTCAGGGGTGACTTCCTGGACAGGAACTGGCTGAACTGGTGCGACAGGCCTGGCTGCTTGCGGGCTGGTTGTTTCAAATAGATTCTTAACCAGCTTGCCCGCCTGGGAGCGAATGGTGCTAAAAGGAGTTTCGGCATCAAAGACAAGCGCCAGGGTCATGTTTCCGGCAAGCTTGCGGACATAAAGCATGTGCTGGGCTTCAGTCGCCTGGAGGCGAACAAAGCGCAGAAGATCACTCTCGCCTTCAGAATTCCAATAACGCTGGATCGAATCGGTTAATTCTTGGGCCGCCTCGCGTGAAAGCTGCCCGGCATAAGCCCAAAGCTCATGCTCGCGGGTAATAAAAGCTGCCTGGGCAGAAGATTCGAGCGTGAGCTGCGTTAATTGTTGAGCTGCCCGGCTGACATCGGATGCCCAGCTAAGGTTTGAAGTATCTTCAATTGGATGTTCTGAAGAACGAAAATCGGGCATTATTGGTTCCAGAGAGCCAGTGTCTGAAGGAGGCGCAGCTAGTTTTTCTAGCAGCTGACCTAAATCAGGCAGCGAAATGGGTTTTGGGAGCGTGGCAACAGGGGACAAGGAAGCAGTATCGAGTTCCTGACCAGCGCGAGCAATTACAACAAACTGGATATCGGGTTGAATTTGACGGAGAGCATAACCGATATCCAAAACAGACAGCTGCACATCATCCAGTTCCACATCCAGCAAAACAGTTGGGCAACTATTATGGCGGACGTAGAGAACCGCGTCTGAAAAATTTGATGTAAAAAATACCTCAAACCGCGCCGGATCCAACCCATCGCGGACAAGTTCGCCAAAACTTGCTTGAAGAGTGAGGATAAGCAAGGTTGACTTCATATCTTATAAAGTTTATCACGGCAATAAACCTAACACAAGCCAATATCATTGCGTTTTTGATTCAATTTTGTGACCCGCAAGGGTGATTGTTTTGTTGCAAAAAAAACGTATACTGAAAATGGAGGTTAATAAAAGCAAGTTAGCAAGGTCGAAACATATCCACCGAGAACTTCTTATTCATGCAAGGAGAGCGTATGAAAGATGAAATTGGTTTATGGATTGATCAGAAAAAGACCGTGATCGTAGATGGCAGCGGACATGACACTACCATTCTCAACTCAAACCTGGAGACAGAAGAAACGAAGTCCGGCGCGAAGGATTACCCGGCCGAGGACCAGCACGATCGGCGTATTTCCGGGTACATGAACAGGTATTATATGGAGGTGATCGCCCACCTAAAAGGGGCTGGGAATATATTAATCCTGGGCCCGGGCGAAGCAAAACTGGAATTGCAAAAACGACTGGCTGCCGCCGGGCTGGAAAAGAAAATTGTCAGGGTTGAAAACGCAGATAAGCTAACCAATCGCCAGCTTGCTGCCAGAGTGCGGGACTTTTTTGCCACCCAAAAACAGGCTGCTTATTAGAAAGATTGACCTCAATTAAATAAAAATGTGCTGCCCAAGATCATACTGGGCAGCACATTTTTTTATGCTACGGGTACCTTGCGGATTTCTTTAAGGGCTTCACCCCAGGCGACGACCTGATCTAGCATGGTGTTAAGGGCTGGCAGGTGGACGGGCGAGGGCTGAAATTCGCGAAAATCTTTAAAGTCAGTAAAGAGAGATAACAATACCTGCGAACGAACGTCGGCTACCTGCAGTTCTGCCATGATGAGGCGCAGGCTTTCAACCGCTCGTGCACCGCCAGCGGTACCATAGGAGACAAAACCAGCGGATTTGTTATTCCATTCACCATACAGAAAATCGATGGCGTTTTTTAGTGCCCCGGGAAGGGAATGATTGTATTCGGGGGTGACAAAAACGAAGGCATCCAGCGAGTTGATTTTGGCTGACCAGGTCTTGGTGTGTGACTGGGTATACTGCCCAAACGAAGGCGGCAGCGGTTCGTCAAGCAGGGGCAGGTTGAAGGATTGAAGGTCAACCAACTCATACTCGGCATCGGTGCGTTGGCTTGCATTTTCGAGGACCCAACGGGCAACTGCTTCTCCATTACGGCCGGGGCGGGTACTGGCGAGGATAATACCTACTTTGATCATTTTTACTCTCCTTGAGCATTGAAAAGTGTGGTGGCAGGTCAGCATTTTAGCGCCAACCCGGTTGACGGAAACCATCATCAATGGTATCTTACATACAGTTGTTGCATAAACAACATGCGTTGCTTAATTTATCACCCTGCCCCACACTGGTCAACCATCAACCGGGCAGATCTGTTGTCTAAGCAACACTGGAGAAAAAATGTCGCCAATTGAAGCCGAAAAATTAGATCCGCGTGTGAAGCGTACCCGGCAAATGATCGAGGATGCCTTCGATGCACTGGTATTGGAAAAAGGATTTCAAGGCCTGAGTGTACAGGACCTGGCCGAACGGGCCGGGATCAACCGGGCAACTTTTTACGCGCATTTCCCGGATAAATTCGCGCTGCTGGATCACAATATTGAGATTGCCTTCCGAAAAGAAGTCGACTCCCGCATGTTAAATGCATGCCAATTCAAAATGGAAAACCTTCGAACGCTGGTTGTAGTGGTATGTGAGTTTGTGGACTCATCACACAATCACTGCGTGATGAGCGAACAGCAGTATAAATCGTTGGTGGAAGCACAAGTGCGCTCTCAAATTTATGGTTTGATCAGCCACTGGGTGGAAACTTTACCCAACTTGATGGACAAGCCCGATGTGCGGGCACGTGCAGCGATTGCAGCAAGCTGGGCACTTTACGGGCTGGCGGAAGAATGGAGCCGGAACAAGCGCATGCCCCCGCTGGATGAGTTTGCCAACCAGGTATTACCAATTTTGGCCGCCAACCTGGGCCTGGCAGTGGAGAATACAGAATTTAGTATTTAGGGAATGCCTGAAGAGAATACGGATGGATGTCATATTACCGAAACAAAAAAACATGACATCATTTAGCCTAATAACACATTGTATTTAAGGTTCGTTATGGGCCATAATAGAAAGCATGAACCAAAAGGAGCAACTTACCTGCCTTTTTGGCATCCTTTTGCCGGGTAGAC
>CAIVSQ010000526.1 GCA_903908605.1 uncultured Anaerolineae bacterium | reverse complement strand
TGTATTTCTTCCAATAACGAGCAAGACCATCAACCGACATGCCAACCGGATTAGAGAGTTGAAAAGCTTCAACAACCTTAGGATCCAGACCCTGCCGGAGAGCTTGTTCTTCCATCCATGATACAAAGCTTTGCCGCATGACTTCTATTGATAAATTGGCAGGCATGACCTTTTCCATCCAGGCTTCTACTTTATCCAAGGCATTCAAGGTGGCATCCAAGTGCCAATCAACATCGTCAAATACACCGAAATGAGTAGGGGCTATGCGAGAAAATTTGTAATTTTTCAGCTTGCGGACACTCTCACGCCATTTTTCCAGGTGAAATTCGGGCGGAGGCATTGGAGTTCGCAAATATTGGTAACCAGGGATTCTGACCGCTCCCACATCCCCGCTAAAGCACAGGTCTTCAAATTGATAGCAATAATGATGTTCAGCATGTCCAGGCGTATTGATTGCCCTAAACCTAAGGTTGCCAACCTGAACCTCATCATCATCCTGCAAAATCGTCAGCTTTTCAGCGGGCACTGGGAGAAAACGGCCCCAAAGTGTTTCCATTCGATCACCGTATATCCTGCTGGCGCTGGAAATTAGTTTTTCAGGGTTAAGCATATGAGGAGCTCCGACTGGATGAACCATGACCTGGGCTCCGTAGCCCGCCAATTCCCCAGCTCCCCCAGCGTGATCAAGGTGAATGTGAGTTAAGAAAACATGCGTAATATCCGCCGGCTTGTATCCAAGGGATGAGAGCGACTGAAAAAGCGACTCAAGTGTAGATCCGGGACCTGACTCAACCAAGACAACCCCGTTGCTATGTTCCAAGAGATAGGCGGCCACTGCCAACGGGCGTCCTTGAAAATTCAAATCTAGCGTGTGGATGGGAGTGCGTGCCATGATCGGTTCTCCTGTAAGCGATGAAGTGCAGCGAATTCAGCCAGTGCTTCGGCGAGACTCACATTATTATAAATCCTACAAACCGGGATTCTACGCTGCTCCAGCTGGGCGGCCAGATATTCAGAGCCTTCAGGCCCGCCAAAACTATGCGCCATCATTAAGATGATCACCGGGCGTAAATTTCTGCGTTGAAGCAAGTCGACCGCCAAGATCACATCCTTGTCCACACTTGATGTAATTAGGATGGCGCTAGATCCCAATGGCATTAGTGGAGACTGCAAATCCACCAGACTGGCAAGGGATAAATTCCCTTCCCCAGTTACAAATGCCAGGGTTTCGAGAACTTTACTCTCCTGTCTCTCGCTGCGCTCGGCCGGGATGACTGTGTAGACCGGACCGTCGGTGACAAAACCGACCGCAAGTCTTTGCTCGATAAAATAATGCGCAAGCGAAGCTGCCAGACTTACACCATATTCAATCGTCGACGGTGGCAAATTAATTTCAGGTCGGCGGGTAAAAATCCAATTGTCTTTGAAGCGTGGAGGTTCGATAGAGAGTTCGGCCTGAGAATTTTTTTGAGCGTCAAGGAATATCCAAAACTCAGATTGAGGATCCTGCTCAAATTCCTTCACCATTAAACGGCCTCGTCTCGCAGAACTTGGCCAATGGATGCGCTTGAGCGCATCCCCGTTTACATATTCACGCACCCCGCTGGCATGTGGAGTAACTTCCATGGATTTTCTTTGAAGAACCTTACCACCAGGTAATAACCCGGCAGGATGTGGAAAATCCGTTATTGGGATAATCAGAGGTAGAACCAGGAGAGAATTTTTTGAAGGGATGCGCAAACGCCGCATAAAAAAACCAAATGGATCTCCGGAAGCTAGCGTGGTTGGACCTAGGGGAAATGCGCCACGTCGAATCAGCCAGGTTCGCGCAATATAGGTGCGATTTTCCCTCGGACCAATCCAAGTGAGTAGACGTGATCCCGCTGCGGCAGGCAAAGTTGATTCATTACGAATATCAACAAATAAACGGGGAAGACGACTTAGATTATTCAGTTCAAATGATTCTTCAAACACATCCCCCACGCTGGCACGTAATGAACGCGCCCGCCGAGTGATCCTCAACTGAAAGAGAGAGATCCGGGTCCAGGCAAAGGTGGAAACCAATAAAAAACCGCCCATATAAGCAAGGCGCACGTATAACGCCGAGCCAGTGGTCAACATTCCGACTATTCCCACCCCGAAAAGTATTAGAAAAAGAAACCAGCCTGTTCTTGCCATCAACTGGAATAACTGCCACCGGGAACTGGAGTAGCCAACATAATTTCCTGCACAATCCGTTCAGAAGTGACCTCCCGCAGGCGAGCGGCTGGATTAACAATAATTCGATGGGCCAAAATAGGCTGAGCTAGAGCTTTGATGTCATCAGGCAAAACATGATCACGACCTTGCAAAGCCGCTCTTGCCTGTCCTGCCCGGAACAAAGCCAGAGAACCACGCGGGCTGGCTCCCAAGTAAACATCACCACTGGTCCGGGTGCGATGCGTCAGGTCAACTATGTATTTTTTGATTGAATCTGCCACAAAAATGGATTTGACGACCTGTGCTGTTTCCAAGACTTCCTGGGCGCTGTAAACAGCACTTATCCCCTCAATTGGGTGTCGTAATTGCTGAGACTCGAGAACCTGAATTTCATCTGCGATGGATGGATAACCCAAACGGACCCGCATCATGAAGCGATCTAATTGCGCTTCAGGTAAAGGAAAAGTGCCTTCATACTCAATTGGATTTTGTGTTGCCAGCACAATAAAAGGTTTGGGAAGTGGATGAGTACTTCCATCAACTGTAACCTGATGCTCATCCATTGCCTCAAGAAGGGCAGCCTGGGTTTTAGGTGTAGCCCGGTTAATTTCATCCGCCAGGACCACCTGCCCAAAAATGGGACCAGGCCTAAATTCAAAGCTACGGTTTTCCTGGTTAAAAATTGACACGCCAGTCACATCTGAAGGCAGCATATCCGGGGTGAATTGAATACGGTTAAATGCACACCCTAATGATCGGGCTAGAGTTCGTGCCATGACGGTTTTCCCAACGCCCGGAACGTCTTCAATGAGTACATGTCCCTGGCAAAGTAAACCAATTGTTACAAGCTCGAGAGCGCTACGCTTGCCCACCACAACTTTTTCCAAGTTTTCAAATAAACCTTCACCAAACAACTTAACGTCGATCATTATTTATCCTTTAAATCCAAATAAATATCGAATATTATTAAAACAACACATCTGTTAAACGTCAGGAAGTTATAGTTATCATTGTACGTGACTTTATATTCTTGGGCAAGAAGGTAGACATGGTATCTTTCTTGTCTAAATTTTCATTGGCCAACCTGATCGCATGATTTGTCTTGCGCGCTTTATAATAAGTATATGCCCGATTTATTCGACCATGCCATGAATGAACGACTACGCGATGAGGCACCGTTGGCCGCACGCATGCGGCCGCGCACACTGGCAGAATATATCGGGCAGGAACACCTGATCGGTCCTGGCAAGCTGCTACGAAGAGCAATCGAAACCGATCGCTTGTTCTCATCCGTTATCCTCTGGGGACCGCCCGGAACAGGGAAAACAACCCTTGCCCAGGTGATTGCCAACCAGACAAAAAGCTACTTCGAAACGCTTTCGACTATTCTTGCGGGAAAATCAGATTTACGTGAAGTCATTGACCGGTCCCAAGAGCGAAACAGACTCTATAACCAAAGAATCGTTTTGTTCATGAAGGAAGTTGTAGAAGCACAAAACCAGGGTTTCTACAACTTTGGGATAAGGTTAGTACGCCATCTTGATAAAACAAAATATTCTGTCTACCCATGAATTCTCACACCATCCTACTGATCGAAGATGATCCTGCCATTGGCGCGAGCCTGGTGGATGGCTTGCACCAGCACGGATTCTCGCCCGAATGGCGCAAAACCGGCTCTGGCGGCGTGGATTATGCCCGCAGCCAGTCCCCGCACCTGATTTTGCTGGATATTCGCCTGCCGGATGGCTCTGGTTTTGACTTTTGCCGCCAAATGCGAGCGCTGGGGCTGCGCCAGCCCATCATCATGCTCACCGCCCAGCAGGATGAGTTGGACAAGGTACTGGGGTTGGAAATGGGCGCGGATGATTATGTCACCAAACCGTTCAGCTTGCGCGAACTGGTCTCGCGCATTCGCGCCCAGGTGCGCCGCGTGTACGGGGATTATTCCGCGGCTGAAAATGCGTTCCTGCTGGTTGGCGACCTTGTGCTCGACCCCAACACCGCCCAGGCCCTGCGAGATGGCAAGTCGCTCAATCTCACCCCCACTGAATTTCGTTTGCTGTCGTACCTGGCCCACCATCGCGGACAGGCGCTCAGCCGCGCCCAGATTGTGGAAGCGGTTTGGGGTTACGCGCCCGACCTGGAGAGCGAAAAAGCCGTTAATGTGCATATTCGCCGCCTGCGCGAGAAAATCGAACCCGACCCGGCCCAACCGTCCATTTTGCTGACCGTGCCGGGGGTTGGCTACCGGCTGACGGGGTAGGTTACGAAACCGTAATCAGCCTGCAATCTGGCTGAAACCTGCGAAAACTATACTTACAGGCGAGGGAAAAACCCCTTGCCTGTTTTTTTTTTACATTAAATCATTAGCCCCCATCCCCCTCCTTTCCCCAAATACGGATTGGAAATCGTCCGTATTTGGGGAAAGGAGCCAGAGAAACCGGAGCCAATCCATGAAAATACTCAAAATCATTTTTTTCGTTCTCATCCTCGCGGCAATAATTGGCGGGGCCGGGTATGCCGGTTTTGTCAGTTCCAAACCGCCCAAGCCCACGCCGCCGCCCGCGCCGAAAACTGTCAGCGTGGAAAAATGTAACGTGGAACAGACGGTCACAGCTCCGGGGCGTCTGGTCAATACCAGCGAGGAAATGGTCAAGATGCCGGTACAAGGCAAACTGGAAAAAGTCCTCGTCGAGCCGGGTGATTTTGTCACCGCCGGGCAGGTTTTGGCGGATTTGGACGATGTCGCCAAGAGCCAGGCCCAGGTGAACCTGCTGGAAGCCAAAAATGCGCTGGAGGAAGCCGAGAAATACCGGGTTTCGCTCGATTATCCCCGCGCCACCGATGAGTACCTGGCAAAGTTGAAGCGCCAGATTAAGATGGCCGAAGAAAACGTGGCGCTGATGGCTGACCTGTACAAGCACACCGAGGATCCGGCGCTCAAGGCCCAGGCGCTCGCCAGCCTGGCGGATGCCCAGGCCCAAAAAGATGAGTTGGTTTCCAAATATAACTGGTACGTTGGCAAGCCCACCCAGGCCGATAAAGATGCTTCGGACACCAAATTGACGCTTTTGCAAGCCAAATATGATGCCGCGCTGGCCGCGCTGGAAAACCTGGCGATTGTTGCGCCCTTCGACGGCATGATTTTGGATGTTTACGCCAATACCGGGCAGGTTTTCAACCCCGAACAGGATTTATTCCAGATTACCGACCCCAAAGCCCTGGAAGTGGAAGCCAACATTACCGAGGAAGACTATCCCCTGCTTGCGCCGGGCATGGAGGTGGAACTGTATTTTGATGCCCGCGCGGATGTGACCGTCAAAGGTCGCGTGGAGCGCATCGTCCCCAAGCGCATCGAGGGCAGCAGTCCGCTCTACAACATCTACATTTCGCTGCGCGAAGTGCCGGATGGCCTGGCCGATGGCATGACCGCCGATGCCGCTGTGACCATCGCCAGTCGCGCCGGGGTGTTGTGCCTGCCCCGGGCCGTGGTGCGCGCTTCGGGGGAGGGCAAGGCGGTGCTGAAGGTCTGGAACGGTATCGAAACGGAAAACCGCGAGGTGACGATAGGTTTGCGCGGCGATGCCAGCGTGGAAATTCTCTCAGGGCTGAAGGAAAATGACCAGGTGGTGACGAAATGAATCCATCCGCAACTGTAGGTGTGACCTGCCACAGCCCAAATGCGGTGCTGACTGACCCGGACGGGTCGCCCGTACGCCGGGAGATCGTCCTCCGCACCGAAGCCCTGACCCGCACCTACTGCATGGGCGATAGCACCGTCCACGCCCTGCGGGCGGCCAACCTGGTGGTGAAACGCGGCGATTTTGTGGCGCTGATGGGCGCCAGCGGAAGCGGGAAATCCACCCTGCTGAGCCTGCTGGGGCTGTTGGACCGGCCCACATCCGGCAGCTACTGGCTGGAGGATGTGGAAGTCTCGACCCTGGGACGCAACCGGCTGGCCGAACTGCGCGGGCAGAGAATTGGGTTTATTTTCCAGAACTTTAACTTGCTGGCGCGGATTGCGGCCTGGGAAAATGTGGCCCTACCGCTGGCCTATCGCGGCGGGAAGGTGGGTCACGGCGAGCAAAAGAAAATGGCGATGGAGTCACTGGATCGCGTTGGCCTGGCCAACCGCGCCGGGCATCGTCCCACCGAACTTTCGGGCGGACAGCGCCAACGGGTGGCAATCGCACGCGCCCTGGTGACCCAGCCAGCCGTCATCCTGGCCGATGAGCCCACCGGCAACCTGGATAGCACCACCGGCCTCGAGATTATGAACTTGCTCCACGACCTGCACGCCGAAGGCCGCACGATTGTGATGGTCACCCATGATCCGCTCATTGCCCGCCATGCCAACCGCGTCTGCACCATGCGCGATGGGATGTTGACTGAGGAGTAGTTTTCCATGTCCCTCTCCGACTTATTTCGCACCGCCCTGCGCAGTTTGGCCGCCAATGCCTTGCGCGCCGCGCTGACCATGCTCGGCGTCGTCATCGGCGTCGCCTCGGTCATCGCCATGTTGGCGCTGGGCAACGGCGCACGCGCCGCCGTAGACGCCACCTTCAAGTCCCTTGGCGCAAACCAGATTCAGATTGGTCAAAAATTCGCCTTGCAGGATGGCGAATACCAACCGATCGGCCACAAACTGACCTACACCGAAGGCATGGAGATGATCGAGGCCTCCCCACTCATCGAGCGGGTTGATATGTCGGTCAGCAGAACGGTCAAGACACGTTACGGGCGCAGTTCGCTTGAAATCAGGGCGACTGGAAACACCGCCGAAGCCCTGATCGCACTCGCCGCCGATGGAACCGTCCAGCCTGTGGGGTGGGTAGCGGGCGCAGCGCTCGCCCCGCAGGTTTTTATCGGCGAAGGGCGCTTTTTCTCTGCTGATGAAGTTCTCGCTGGCGCACCTGTTTGCGTGTTTGGCTATCAGACGGCGCTTGACCTGTTCAACGGCGATAACCCCATCGGCGCGACGATCTGGCTCGAACGGACGCGCTGTACGGTAATTGGTGTACTGGCCGAGTTGGAAAGCACCGACCTGGAACAACGTTACCAATCTGACCCCAACGAAGCCCTGATCCTGCCCATCAGTACCTTGATTCAGACCCTTTACGAGGAGGAACCCTCCATATTCATGGTGGCGCACGCCAGCGGCGCCAACCGCATAGATGAAGCCAAAGCGCAAATCACCGACTATTTACGTGAAAAACATGCCATCCAGCAGGATGAAACCGACGCTTATCTGGATGACTTTGAAATGACCACCCGCAAGGATATTCTCGGACAGCAACAGGAAGCCGCCCAGACCTTTTCGCTGCTGCTGGCGGCGATGGCCTCGGTTTCGCTGATCGTTGGTGGGATTGGCATTATGAACGTGATGCTGGTCAGCGTCACCGAGCGCACCCGCGAAATCGGCGTACGCCTGGCCGTCGGAGCAAAGGGGCGCGACATCATCAGCCAGTTTTTGCTGGAAGCGGTCTTGCTCAGCGCCAGCGGCGGACTGGCCGGGGTTGTACTCGGCATTCTCGCCATTCCGCTCGCCGCGACGCTTAACCAGGGTACGGCCATGCTGCTGCCCGAAAGCATTCCACTGTCTTTTGGCGTGGCGCTGCTAACCGGGGTTCTCTTTGGCCTGTACCCCGCCCTGCGCGCCTCGCGTCTCGACCCGATTGAAGCGCTGCGCTACGAGTAAGGGCACCATAGGGTTTCCAATCCTCAATTTACCAATTACCAATTCCGAAGGAGATTCTCATGCAAAACAAAAAACGCTACATCCTCTTTGCCATCATTGTCATCCTTTTAGCCGGGGCGGCCTTCGTAGGCGGAAAGATGCTCAACGGGCAGACTGGCCCGCTTGGTTTTTTACCACGGGTTGACCTGACCCCTATCGCCATCACCCCAGCGCCCGAACTGCCCGCCCGTCAACCTGAGACCATCGGCACCTTCGCTGAACGCAACGATAATACACTCAAGATTCAAACGGTCTCAATAGAAATGGGCAATGGAGAAAATACCGGCCCCATTGTGGAAGTAGTGACTACCAATCAGACGCTCATCTATCGTGACATCACTGAGTTAAACAAGGATGCCACTTTTGACCAGCAAGTTGTCCGGGTGGGCGCGCTCGATGAATTGAAAAGCCAAAGCATGGTCATGGTCTGGGGCCGTAAAAATGGAGATAGAATTATTGCAGATGTGATTTCTTACAGCAATCCGATTATCTTCGATAAGTAGACTGTCTCCCAATCTCCCCCAAGCGAAATCTGGGGGAAGAAACCCAGGTGCCCGATGAATATCCATTCCATTCGCTGGCGTTTGCCGCTTAGTTATGCCGCCATTGCCTTGCTGGCTACCCTTTCGCTGGGTTCAGTGATGCTGCTGGTGCTGAAAAATTACTACACCAGCCTGGAACGCGCTTATCTGAATGATCAAGCTCGCGCCCTGCAACCGATTGTGGAAC
>CAIVSQ010000525.1 GCA_903908605.1 uncultured Anaerolineae bacterium | reverse complement strand
TTATCCTCGGAAGTTTTTTTATGATTGGGTTTCCTGGCTCATCCCACCAGGCGCTGGTAATCTTCGGGGGTATCGACATCAAATAATAGACGTTCATCGGGCCAGGGAAATGGAGTGGGAGGATGCTGGGAGAAGATCGTACGCGCACCGGCATCACCTTGCAATGCCTGCATCTCGCCAAATACAGCGCGATCAAACAAGACAGGGTTGGCACGCTTTTCGGCGACGAAGGGAGCAAGAATCAGTGGTTGAGTTTCCAGGTAAGCCCGAACCAAACCTTTGAGCAATTCAACGGAGACAAAGGGTTGATCGCCCAGTAAGAAAATAACTGCGCGGGCCTGGGCAGGCAGAGACTGGATGCCGATACGTACAGATGTGCTCTGACCCGCCTGCCAATCAGGGTTAAAAACCAGCTTGAGCTCCAGACCGCTCAAAGCGGTTTGCATGTCAACGGACGCAGCGCCGGTGACAACCACGACCGGGTCGAGACCAGCCTGGAGCGCGGTACGGGCGGCGTGCCGGATAAGAGCCTCGCCTTTCCATGGCAGCAACAGCTTTGGTTGCCCCATGCGGGAAGCAGCGCCGGCAGCCAGGATGACGGCCGCCACGGGAGATGGGAGATCGGGTTGTTCAGCCATATAACACCTCGAAAGAAATTTTCAGCTAGTGACCTCAATCATACCCGGGAAATTCGTGCTTTCAGCGAATGAAAAGTACATCTTGCCCAAAACGCGACAACTTGATACACTCATTTATTGAGTATTTTGGAATTTTACGAGCGATAACCATGACAAATAAACCACATCACATTGGCACACTTTCACCAGAAATGGCCCTGCTCGGGCAGCTTTATGATTCAACTGGACACGGATATGATCTACACCGCAAGGTAAACAGCGACTTGGGGCAAGTATGGCACCTCAGTCAGAGCCAGGCCTATGCCATCCTGAAACGCCTGGAAGCACAGGCGGATGTGCGCGTTGAAGAAATCATCCAGGAAAAACTGCCGCCTCGACAACTTGTGCACATAACAGAACAGGGGCGCGAGCGATTCCTAGCCTGGCTGGATGCACCCAGTGGTGGGAGTACACGCGCAATACGAATGGAATTTGTGACCCGAATTTACTTTCTAAAACAATACCTACCCGCAAAAGTCGCGGCAGCTTTTGAACGGCAGCGCAGCGAGGCAAAGGAACATATCGAACGATTATTACTTGCCCGCCAAGAACTACCTGATGAGCAAATCATCAACCGGATGAGCGTGGATTTACGTTTGAAACAGTTGAACAGTGTACTGGAGTGGTTGGACGATTACCAGCCAATGTTTTAATCGAGCGGTTTGCAAGTTGAAAAAATAACGATCAAGTGGCTGCCACTTGATTTTTTTTGGCCGGCTGTTATACTCACTCAATAAGTATTACTCATTCAATGAGTATAAAAAATACAAAATGAGGTGACCCCATGAAACGGTTTTTCCTGTTTGCATTGACCCTGACACTGCTAATTAGTGCCTGCAGCTCCATCAGAGGAAATTCGGTCAGTCCCGAACCAGCCACTGCAGGTGCAACCGAAATGCCAACATCTGCCCCAACCACCACAACCGAGCCTGGCCCAGAACCAAAAACACTGATCGTCTTCGGAGCAGCTTCACTGAAAAGCGCTTTTGAAGAAATTGGCAACGCTTTTGAAGCAGCCAACCCGGGCGTAACCGTTAAATTTAACTTTGCTGGCTCCAATGCCCTGCGGACCCAGATAGAACAAGGCGCTGAGGCAGATGTGTTCGCCTCCGCAAATATGAAGGAAATGGACGCGCTGGTGAGCGGCAATCTTGTGTCAGCCGATAGCGCAAAAGTCTTTCTGACCAACCAGCTAATTGTGATCACCCCGGCTAACAACCCGGCTCAATTGACCAAGCTGGAAGAGTTGACCAAGGAGGGGCTCAAGATCGTACTGGCTGCCAAAGAAGTACCGGTAGGAAATTACGCGTTACAGGTGCTGGATAAATTGGACGCCGCATTTGGGACTGGTTACAAAGATAAAGTAATAAAAAATGTTGTCTCTTACGAAAATGATGTGAAACAAGTTGTCGCCAAAGTACAACTGGGCGAAGCTGACGCTGGGATTGTTTACTCATCGGACAGCGTGGCCGCGCCTGATCTACAAAAAATTGAGATCCCGGTAGAAAACAATGTGGTTGCAAAGTACCCGCTGGCGGCTATGAGTAATGCCAAACAAGCCGAGCTGGCGCAGAAATTTATCGAATATGTTTTATCTACCGAAGGGCAAAGCAGTTTGCAAAAATGGGGCTTTTTGCCAGTAAAATAAGCAAACTTATTTCCCTGGGATTGTGCGACCCCAAGAAGGACGATTAGTGCGGCTAAAACGCATCTCCAACCAAACAATTATCGACTCAAACAGCCAATCTACCTGGCTGTTTGTGCTACCAGGTCTTCTGCTCGTGCTATTGCTTGGGCTGCCCCTGACTGCGCTTTTCCTGCGCGCAATTGGAAAAGATTTTTTTACTTACGCCCTTTCAGATACAGCGCTATTTGCATTGCGACTGAGCCTCTTTACCAGCCTGATCAGCGTGATAATTTCGATCGCAATTGGAACACCTCTGGCTTACTTGCTTGCAAACTGGCATTTTCCAGGGCGGGCAGCGCTAGAATTGCTTATCGACCTGCCCGTTGTTCTGCCCCCTTCAGTGGCAGGCCTGTCGCTTTTGATCGCCTTTGGGCGAAATGGACTTTTTGGCGCCTGGCTAAGCAAACTAGGGATCGCCCTGCCATTCACAACCGCAGCAGTGGTGATTGCACAAACTTTTGTCTCGGCACCGCTCTTTGTCCGCTCGGCCCGGCTCGGATTCGCTGCAATCGACCCGCAATTGGAGGAGGCTGCCCATGTGGAAGGGGCGACCCAATGGCAGTTATTCAGCCTGATTATGCTACCCCTGGCAAGCCGATCCATAATCAGCGGGGCGATCCTGGCCTGGACGCGTGCATTGGGGGAATTTGGGGCGACGATCTTGTTCGCGGGTAACCTGGAAGGGACGACCCAAACCATGCCACTGGCTATTTATCTGGGTTTTGAACACAACCTGGATGTGGCAGTGGTTCTCTCCGTAGTTTTGGTGCTGGTTTCGCTGGTCATGCTGGGGGTGATGCGCAGCCTGGACGGTAACCGGACTCATTAACAAACATTCATCCTTCTACAAACTATTCATCGAAAGACCAGGCAAAGACATGAACACTGTCTATTCGCCCATGTTTGGTTACTTCAACCGATAACCATCATTTTTAGTAATGATCATGGTAATTGAATCTGGTAGATAATCGGTAATTTCGTTAAAAACCTACCTCGCATTGTGTTATTTGAAGTATTACAATAGGTACACTATCAAGCATCGCGATTGAGTAAACACAACAAAGGCAAAACACTCATATTCAACACAACAGGATGGTGACATGATGGAAAGTAAATTATTTATCGACGGGCAATGGGTCAACGGCGGGCCCTTGTTGGAAGTTAAGAACAAGTACAACGGGAAAATCATTGGGGCATTGCCAACCGCGCGTCGCGAGGATGTGGATATGGCTATCGCGGCTGCAGAACAGGGCCGGGAACGCATGGCAAACCTGCCCGCCTATAAGCGTGCTGAAATCTTGGGGCGAGCTGCCGCGCTCATTCGTGAACGCGCGGATGAACTTGCCAAAACCATTGCTGCGGAAGCAGGCAAAGCGATGAAATTTGCGCGCGCAGAAGTAGACCGCGCCCAAAGCACGTTCACCATCGCGAGCGAAGAAGCCAAGCGGATGCATGGTGAAACCATCCCGTTGGACGCAGTTCCAGCAGGGGATGGCTATTTCGGTTTTTGGACACGCCGCCCAGTGGGTGTCATAGCAGCAATCAGCCCTTTTAACTTTCCGCTCAATCTTGTGGCGCACAAAGTGGCACCCGCTCTTGCCTCTGGCAATAGTCTGGTATTAAAACCCGCCAGCACAACCCCGCTGGCAGCCTTAAAACTATGTGAAATTTTGGAAGAAGCCGGACTTCCAGCAGGTGCAATTAACCTGGTGGTTGGTTCAGGCAGCACAGTGGGCGAATGGTTGATAACGGATCCGAGAATTGAGAAAATTACTTTCACAGGCAGCCCGGAAATTGGACGGCATATTCTTTCGGTGGCCGGCATCAAGAAAGTCACCCTGGAATTGGGTAACGCATCACCGGTTATTGTTGCGCCAGATGCCGACCTGGATTTTGTTGCCAAACGCTGTGCCCTGGGAGCTTTCTACAACTCGGGCCAGGTTTGTATATCCGTGCAACGCATTTACAGCCAAAAGCAAGTTTACGAAGCCTTCACCGAAAAATTTGTTGCAGCGAGCAATGCCATGGTCGTGGGAGACCCGTTAGATGAGCGGGTGGATGTTGGGCCGATGATTGACTCGAAGGAAGTGGACCGGGTTGAAAGTTGGGTAAATGAAGCCAGAACAAACGGTGCCAGCCTGCTGACCGGTGGAAAACGTGACGGAACGGTGTATTCCCCAACGGTGCTCACCGGTGTAAATGATCAAATGAAGGTGATCTCAGAAGAAGTATTTGGACCGGTGGCCTCTGTTATTTCATGTGATGATTTTGAGGAATCGCTCCTTCAGGCAAATAACTCAAAATTCGGTCTGCAGGTGGGCGTTTTCACCAAGGATATTGACAGTGTCTTCAAAGCGGTCAAACACCTCAATTTTGGCGGTGTGATCATAAACGACACCCCTTCTTTTCGTGCCGACCACATGCCATACGGCGGCAATCGCCAGAGCGGTCTTGGCCGGGAAGGTGTACGGTTCGCGATGGAAGACATGACCAACATCCAAATGGTAGCCATTCGGCTAAATAACGCATAATCATCCAACAAAGGAGAGAAGCAATGGAGCATAGGCTGTTTATCAACGGGCAATGGGTGGACAGTAAAGGCGGTGGCATGATGGCGGTCGAAAACCCTGCAACGGGTCAGAAAATCGCCGAGGTGGTGGATGCCAGCGCAGAGGATGTCAACCTGGCAGTGCAGGCAGCAAAAACTGCTTTTTATGATGGTCGCTGGTCGAGATTGGTACCTTCGGAACGCTCCAAAATTATTTGGAAATTGGCGGATTTGCTCGAAAAACGCCAGGAAGAGTTCGCACGGCTGGAAAGCGAAAACACTGGCAAACCATACAAGTATGTCAGCCTGGGCGCAGACCTGATGTTTTCGATTGACAACCTGCGTTTTTTTGCGGGCGCGGCGCGTGATACACATGGAAATCATGCCGGGGAGTACTTTCCGGGCTATACCTCGCTTTACAGACGCGACCCGGTGGGTGTTGTAGGCCAGATAGCGCCGTGGAATTACCCGCTTATGATGGGTATCTGGAAAATTGGTCCTGCACTGGCTGCGGGCTGCACCACAGTTTTCAAGCCTGCCTCAATCACCCCCTTGACCAGCCTGCTATTGGCGGAGATCATCAAGGAAGCGGGTATCCCGGATGGGGTGGTCAACATAATCACCGGCCGCAGCGCCGGTCGCCTGCTGGTGGAACACCCGGATATTCGCATGATCAGCGTAACTGGTTCAACCGAGGTTGGGCAGTCGATTATGCGTACGGCTGCGAATACCATCAAGCGCGTTCACCTGGAACTGGGAGGGAAAGCACCGGTATTGGTGTTTGATGACGCAGATGTGGAACTGGTAGCAGCCAAGGTAGCCCTGGCAGGCACAATCAATACCGGGCAGGACTGCACCGCCGCCACACGCGTTTACGTTGCAGATGGCCTGCGCAGCAAGGTTGAAGAAGCCCTGGTGGCAGCAGTGCGCGGTACCAAGATTGGCAACCCTTTTGATGATGATACCCAGATCGGCCCAATGATCTCAGCCAGCCAGCGCAGCTCGGTTTCAGGCTTTGTAGAACGAGCGCGGGCGAGCGGAGCAAAGATTCTGACCGGCGGAGGAGTTCCGAAGGGCTTTGACCAAGGATATTATTACGAGCCGACAATCATTGCTGATGCGGATCAAAAGTCCGAAATCATTCAACAGGAAGTGTTTGGGCCGGTGATCACCATTAATTCATTTAAAGATGAAGCCGAAGCCATCCACTTGGGCAATGATGTTGTTTTTGGCCTGGCATCCTCGGTGTTTACAAAGGATGTTGGGCGCGCGATGCGCGTGGCACAGCAACTGGAATTTGGCACAGTATGGGTCAACGATCACATTCCGCTGGCATCTGAAGCCCCACATGGCGGGTTCAAACAATCTGGTTTTGGGAAGGATCTATCAGCAGAGGCTGTCGGTGATTACCTGGTTACCAAGCACGTTATGATTGGGTTGGCATAACCGCCATAAGAGTGGAAACGGGTAAGCGAAGCACTTCCATTAGAACGACTAGGCTAAACTGAAGTGGCACTCGTAAGATAACATCTATGAATCAAATTAATACCATGAACACTCCAAGTCAGCTCAAAATTCTCGGCGATACACATCGGCGGGAAATTTTGCGCAGATTAATGGCGGAACCAGCCACGCTTTCTGAACTAGGTCTAATGCTCAAGCGCACGCCAGCATGGGTCAGGCACCATCTAAAGGTGTTGGAGGCGGCCGGGTTGGTAGAACCGACCCAGTTGGCGATAAAGGGCCGCACGGCAAAAAAACAGTATAGAGCCATGACTCACTCACTGTTACTGCAAGAATTAATCCTGCCATACAGCCAAAAAAACGTAATCAATTTTTTCGGCAGCCTGGACCCTGCCATACGCCTGGTAGCTGATGGCCTGGGTACAAAAGTTACCCTACTGACACAACCGATGGGATCACTGGACAGCCTGATTAACCTTCGACAGGGACTGTGCCACATCGCCGGAACACACCTACGCGATACGAACGGCGAATACAATATTCCTTTTGTGCGAAACCTGTTTATGGATCGTACGGTGAGCCTATTTACGCTGGCTCACCGCACGCAAGGGCTCCTAGTGGCAGCGGGGAACCCCAGGAACATTAAGTCGGTCGATGACCTGGCCCGTGAAGATGTTCGCCTGGTTAACAGGGAACCTGGTTCAGGTACGCGCGTCTGGTTAAACCAGGAATTGGGCAAACGCGGTATCCCCATTAATGTAATAAATGGATTCGAGAGTGTCGTTTATGGACACAGCGCCGCCGCAAACCTGGTTGCAATGGGGAATGCCGATGTGAGCGCCGGCATCCAGGCAGCAGCCCAAGATGCCGGGATCGGCTTCATCCCAATATTAGAAGAACGATATGATCTTGTGATTCCGTGCGAAAACCTGGAGTTGGCGGCTCCACTACTGGACTATATCCAGAGTAGCGATTTTAGATCAGCGCTGGGATCGCTGGCAGGCTACAACAGCAGCCATAGTGGGGAACAAGTTATCTTTGAATAGCCACCCAAACAGATAGTAATCACTAACAACCAAGTGAACAGCGAACAGCCCGGCAAGCATTTTCCTGAAGAATATTTATCCACTCACAAACTCTCCAACCACTTCAATGTAGCGGTTATTTGTCCCTGGCGATATAACTGAAGTGCCTGATGAAATGGCTGGTCAGCCACCTGGTCAGCTAACATTTTTTTCAGCCAAGCCTGGCAAACAACCATCTGCAAATTTACCAACTTGCGCGCCAGGTCCTCATTTTCCCGGAGAACAAAAAAATACTTGGCCATGAATTCCTGGCGCACCAGGCGTGGCACTCCAACCGGGCTCCTGAGCCAATTATGATAAGCGGTCTGGCCGGCACGTGTGAGATGATAAACCCGGCGGGGAGGACGGGCTGATTCTTGGTTTTCCAGCTCCCCGCGGATAAGACCATCTTTCTCCAGGCGCACAAGGAGCGCATAGAGTTGACTTTGCTTGAGATGCCAAATAGTACCCAAGCCGGATGAATCTGCAAGCAAGAGGTGAATCTGGTATCCATGCTGAGGACCATGTTGTAAGAATCCCAACAGGGCTAATTCTATTCCAGGCGGGCGGCGGACCATGGGGCTCATATCAGTCTACAATCTCCATACTCATTAATTAAGTATACAAAAAATGACGTCACATTGACGTCATGATTCACTGTGACGTTTGTAATAAAACAATTGTAACAATAATTAGCGTGTGCTAATATTGTTTTCGAGGTTATTCTGCCCTTGTGGGAAGATGTGATTCGGTTTGGCAATATGCAGGATGCTATAGCCGAAACCCACCCACAGAGTACCACCAACCCCAAGCAATCATAAAACCCAAATTGGAAAGGATACATGGAGGCATATGCTCAAGAAGTCGCTCGTAATTAATGGGGTAAACAAGGCAATCATCATTGATCCCGAAGCCACCCTGGCTGATGTATTGCGCAGACAACTGCTACTGACCGGCACGAAAGTATCGTGCAACGATGGGCATTGTGGCGCGTGTTCAGTCATCGTCGATGGAAAGCTCACCCTGGCATGCGTTACCAAAATGAGCCGCATCGCCGATGGAGCAGCCATCACCACCGTTGAAGGTATCGGTACTCCTGAAAAGATGCACCCAATCCAACTTGCGTTCGCCGTGTATGGCGCTGCGCAATGCGGTTTCTGCACCCCGGGTATGGTGGTTTCAGCCAAGGCGTTGTTGGATGGCAACCCGAACCCTTCGCGCGAAGATGTGCGCACCTGGTTGACCAAACACCACAATGCCTGCCGCTGCACCGGCTACAAGCAGATCGTAGATGGCATTATGGAAGCCGCCAAGGTCATGCGCGGTGAGATGAAGATCGAGGATTTGGAATATAAGCTGCCCGCAGATGGAAAAATATGGGGTGGAAAATACCCGCGCCCAACCGCCACAGCCAAAGTCACCGGCACCCTCGATTTTGGACAGGACTTGGGGTTAAAAATGCCACCCAACACCTTGCAGCTTGCATTGGTGCAGGCCAAGGTATCGCATGCCAACATCCTTTCGATTGATACTTCAGAAGCCGAGAAGATGCCTGGTGTGTTCAAGGTTATCACCCACAAGGATATCAAGGGCAAGAACCGCATCACCGGCCTGATCACCTTCCCAACCAACAAGGGAGATGGCTGGGATCGCCCGATCCTGTGCGATAGCAAGGTCTTCCAGTACGGTGACGCGATCGCGATCGTTTGCGCCGACACTATCGAAGAAGCCAGGGCTGCCGCTGAAAAAGTGAAGGTGGAACTGGAAGAACTGCCCGCCTATATGAGCGCTCCTGCCGCCATGGCCGAAGACGCCATCGAAATTCACCCCGGCACACCAAACGTATACTACGAACAGAAAATCGCCAAGGGCCCAGATACCAAACCCGCGATGGACTCAGCGCCTTTTGTTGCCAGCGCCAGCTACTACCTGCAGCGCCAGCCGCACCTGACGATTGAATCTGACATGGGCTTTGCTTATTACGGCGAAGACAATGTCCTGACTATTCACTCCAAGAGCATCGGCCTGTACTTGCACCTGTACATGATTGCCCCAGGCCTGGGTGTGGAACCGGACAAGCTGCGCCTTATTCAGAACCCTGCCGGCGGTACATTTGGTTACAAATTCAGCCCGACCATGGAAGCCCTGCTCGGCGCGGCCTGCATCGCCACCCAACGCCCGGTTTACCTGGAATATGATTATCAACAATACATGCAGTACACCGGCAAACGCTCGCCATTCTTCCTCGATATCAAAATGGCCGCTGACGCAAACGGCAAGATCGTGGCGATGGAACATGACTACATCGTTGACCACGGCCCCTACTCTGAATTTGGTGACCTGCTGACCCTGCGCGGCGCACAGTACATCGGCGCTGGCTACAACATTCCCAGCATTCGCGGCCACGGTAGAACTGTTGCCACAAATCATGTTTGGGGCGCCGCCTTCCGCGCTTATGGTTCACCGCAATCCTTCCTGGCGTCTGAGAGCCTGGTAGATGAACTGGCTGAAAAAGTCGGGATGGATCCGCTGGAATTCCGCTATCAAAACGTTTACCGCCCCGGCTCCACCACCCCAACAGGCCAGGATCCGGAGGTGTACTCGCTGCCCGAGATGCTGGATACACTCCGCCCGCTTTACAAGGCTGCCAAGGAAAAGGCTGAACGCGAATCCACGCCCGAGAACAAGAAGGGTGTTGGCATTTCAATCGGTATCTACGGCTGCGGCCTGGATGGCCAGGACGGCGCAGAAGTGTGGGTCACCAAGACCCCGAAGGGCGTCAGCGTAGCGGCCACATGGCAAGATCACGGACAAGGCGCGGATATGGGCGTACTGGGCACTGCCCACGAAGCCCTGCGCCCGCTCGGCTTGCACCCAACCGAAATTGAGCTGATCCTGAATGACACCGGCAAGGCTCCTAACGGTGGACCTTCCGGCGGCAGCCGCAGCCAGGTGGTGATTGGTAACGCCATCGTCAATGGCTGTGAACAATTGATCGCAGCGATGCTGAAACCAGATGGCACCTATCGCAGCTATGACGAAATGGTCGCGAACGACATCCCGGTGAAGTATGTCGGCAAGTGGACCGCCTCGATGAATACCAACTGTGATGAGAACGGCCAGGGCAAACCCTTCGCAGCATACATGTATGGTGCCTTTCTGGCGGAAGTGAACGTCAACACCAAGACCGGCAAGACCACGGTCGAAGGCATGACGGTCATGGCCGACATTGGCAAAATCAACAACCGGCTGGTTGTGGACGGCCAGATCTATGGTGGTGTAGCCCAGGGCATCGGCCTGGCACTCACAGAAGACTTTGAGGACATTCAAAAGCACAGCACCATGCTGGGCGCAGGCATTCCATATGCCAAGGATATCCCGGATAACTTCAATATCATCTACTTCGAGAACAGACGCGATTTCGGTCCGTTCGGTGCGGCTGGTGTGGGCGAACTTCCGCTGACTTCACCGCATGTCTCGATCGTCAACGCCATCTACAATGCTACTGGTGTTCGCATCCGCCATCTGCCCGCCCGCCCCGACAAGGTGTTGGCTGGTCTGAAGGAATTGCAGCCCGCGTAACAAAATTTTTCTCAGGAGCGCTCGCGCGTGAGCGCGGGCGCTCCTGCTATTTCCAGGCAATCAGTAAAAAATATATAATTAAAGTACAATCTGCGCAACCTATCGGGTGAATACACTTCGTCCCGACTGTTTTCAGGATTACCGCGCACCAAGACTCGAAATTTATTTTATCGACAGGGTTAAAACTTGTATGGATCAAAAAGATTTACGAGAACAGGAAAATCGCTGCATCCAGGAACAGGCTCCAGCCTGCACATCTGCCTGCCCGGTACATGTGGATGTGCGCGGGATGGAAATGGAAATAGCCAGGGGTGACTTTACTACGGCTTACAAACTGTATCGCAAAAGCATCCCCTTCCCCGGTATCATCAGCCGAATATGTGACCAACCCTGCCAAGCCGCTTGCTTGCGCAATGACCTGGGCGGTGCCATTGAAATCGCTGCCCTGGAACGAGCCTGCCTGGAATTTGGCAGCCAGGGCGCTGAACCAGCCCGGGCACTACCGCGTAAAGCAAAAACGGTAGCAGTGATTGGCGGTGGCATCAGCGGAATGACGGTTGCACACGACCTGGCCCGCAAAGGCTGGGGAGTCGTAATCTTTGAGGCTGGTGAACGCCTCGGCGGTGGATTGTGGCAAACTCCGCCAGATCTGTTGCCGCGTGAGATCCTTTCCAACGATTTACGCATCATCGAAACATTAGGGGTGGAAATCCGACTGAACGCAAGCGTGGGGAGGACCGGTGGCAACGGGCACAGCACCTTCCTGGCACGCTTGTGCGAGGAATACGACGCTGTTTACCTGGCGATTGGTGCGCACTCCAGTGATCTCCCCGACATACGGTTTGATGAAAACGGTCGTGTTGCCATCGACCCGGTCACTTTCCAGACCAGCAATGAAAAAGTCTTTGCCGGCGGCGATATCCTACGCGTATCGACAACCTACCCCAATACAGAATTGAAACATTCGGCGATCCTTTCCATTTCGGAGGGACGTCGCGCCGCAATAAGTATTGATCGATATTTACAAAAAGTCTCGTTGACAGCCTCACGCATCAACGAAGGACCTTACCCAACCCGCCTTTATACCAACACAGCCGGTATTCCAATCCAGGCGCCATTGATGCTAACGGATTTATCCACCCGTTACAGCCGTGAAGTAGCCGAAACTGAAGCCGGGCGCTGCATCCAATGCGAATGCATGGAATGTGTGAAAAACTGCGAATATCTTAAACACTATAAAGGCTATCCTAAGAAATATATACGCGAGATTTATAACAACCTTGCGATTGTGATGGGCACACGCCACTCCAACCAATTCATCAATTCGTGCGCCACTTGTGGGCTTTGCGCGGAAATCTGTCCAACCAATGTGGACATGGGAGAAATCTGCCACAATGCTCGTGAATTGATGGTCGAACAAAAACGCATGCCCGGCTCCGCACATGATTTCGCGCTGCAGGATATGGCTTTCAGCAATGAACCCGGTGGGAAGTTCGCCCTGGCTCACAATGCTCCCAGCACCGCAACCAGCACGTATGCGTTCTTCCCAGGTTGCCAATTAAGTGGATCCACGCCACAGCACGTGGAAAAAGCATATGCATTCCTACGTGAAGCCCTGCCCAACGAAAGTGTAGGGTTGATGCTGCGTTGCTGCGGCGCACCGGCCGAATGGGCGGCAAGAAAAGACCTGTTTGAGAAAACGCGCCAGGAGTTCCTGGCTGAATATAACAATATGGGCCGCCCCAAGCTGGTCCTGGCCTGCTCAAGCTGTTACCAGGTCTTTCAGAAACACTACCCGGACGTTGAAATCACTTCCTACTGGGAAATATTCGACCAGCTCGGACCGCAAGAATTATCTGCAGGTCGCAGCTTTTCAGCCCCTATTGCCATACATGACCCCTGTTCCACCCGACACGAAAGCAGCATACAAAACGCGGTACGAAATATCCTGGGAAAAATGGGCTGTGAAGTACAGGAACTGGAACTGAGCCGCGAAAAAACCGAATGCTGTTCTTACGGCGGCCTGATGTGGCTGGCAAACCGCCCCCTAGCGGAACAAACCGTTCAGCGCCGTATTAATGAAAGCCCGCAAGATTACCTGACCTATTGCGCCATGTGCCGTGATTTCTTCGCCAGGCGTGGAAAACGTACGGCACACCTGTTTGATTATATTTACGGAGAGCCCGACCAGCCAGACCCAGCCCTGGCTCCGGCTGTGGGCTTTTCGCAGCGGCACGAGAACCGCGCGCGGTTAAAGGAAAAACTACTGAAAGAATTTTGGAGCGAAACCATGCCTGAACAAGCATCCTATGAAAGCATTCGCTTGGAGCTACCTGAAAGCGTAAAACAGATGGTTGAAGAGCGATTAATCCTGGTGGAGGATATGCAGAAAGTGCTTGAACATGCCGAGCGTACTGGTAAACACATGATTAATGGCGTGAACGGACATTTTCTGGCTTACTTCAAGCCGACCAGTGTAACCTACTGGGTGGAATACAGTCCGCAGGCTGATGGCAGTTTCTTGGTGCATAAAGCCTACAGTCACCGCATGGATATCGGCATTGGTGGTCCAAAATGAGCCAATATGTCGATTTATCCATGTATGAAGGGTGGGCCTGCGCCGAGTGCGGCGAAATTCTGGTGAAGGGTAAGGTAGATATTTCATACCTGGGTAACTCTTTTCCGGTAGAACTGTTAAAATGCCCAAAATGCGGGCTGGTATTGATCCCAGAGGAACTGGCTCTCGGCAAAATGGCAGAAGTGGAAAAAGCGTTGGAGGACAAGTAATGCTGGGAAGCGCTCAAGCCATCGCTCGCGCGCCTTACGAAAATGGGTACCTCAGCGCTGCAACGGGCGGACCGCTGCGCCCAGGCGGATTGGATCTGACAGCACGACTGGTAAACCTTTGTGAGCTACCAGTTGGAGCAAATATCCTGGATGTAGGTTGTGGGACAGGTGGGACGATCGAGGACCTGCACAAAAAAGGTATTCTACACGCATTCGGAGTGGATAGATCTGAGTTGTTATTACAAACAGGTAAATACCTGCGCCCCACCCTGCCGCTGACATGCGGCAGCAGCCGGTCGCTGCCAGTGGCAAGCGAGATCATGGATGTGGTCATGGCAGAATGCAGCTTATCGGTCTTCTCAGACCTGGAAGCAACACTGCAGGAATTTTGGCGAGTACTGCGCCCAGGCGGTAAGCTGGCGTTGAGCGATATTTACGCACGCAACCCGGGTGGCCTGCCAGCTTTACAGGTGCTGCCGCTGAGCTGCGGCTTACGCACCTCACTGACCCAGGCCAACCTGGAAGAATTATTGAAGCAGTGCGGCTTCGAAATCCGGGTATGGGAAGATCACTCGCAAACCCTGAAATACATGGCAGGACAAATCATCCTGACACATGGGTCGATGAATGAGTATTGGAGCAAATCCGAGCCGGTCGCGGATCCATTGGACATACAGATAGCCATCGGCAAGGCAAGGCTAGGTTACTTCATATTGGTAGCAGGAAAGGTGTAAAGCATGGACGAGCTAGAGCAATTAATGATGCTGCGCAAGCAAGGCTTTTACTGCAGCCAGATCCTGATGTTACAAGGACTTGAACAATTGGGGAAGAGCAACCCAGACCTGGTACGAGCCATGCACGGGCTGGCGGGTGGGCTTGGTTTTTCGGGTGAGTTGTGCGGTGCGCTAACGGGTGGAGCTTCTTTACTTGGGTTATACGCAGGTAAAGGCACGGCGGACCAACCCGAGGACCCGCGGTTGGATTTCATGATCATGGACCTGGTTAAATGGTTCAAAACCGAATACCAAGAACAATTCGGCGGGATCCGTTGCGAAGAAATCCTGGCAGGCAACAATCAAAATCAAAACATTCGCTGCCCCATCCTGGTGACAGGCGTACTCCAAAAAGTAAAAAACTTACTGGTTGAAAACGGATACGATCTCTCGGGGTTGGACAGCGATGATTGAGATTAGCACGAAAACTATTACACGCAGCGTGCTCTCCCAAACGAAAAGCGTGTGCCCGGATTGCCTGGCACGCATTCCGGCAGCACGGGTGCAGTATGAAGACGATGTATACCTGGAAAAAACCTGCCCTGAGCATGGTGATTTTCGTACCATAATCTGGCGAGGAAAACCAGCTTTCACTTCGTGGGCACGTCCTAAAACTCCCACTCACCCCAAAAACCCATTCACCAGTGTTCAACAGGGTTGCCCATATGATTGTGGGCTATGCCCGGAACACCAACAGCAATCTTGCTGCGTACTGCTGGAAGTTACCCAACGCTGCGATCTACACTGCCCGGTTTGTTTCGCCGACGCTGGAAACGCGAGTATTAAGACCAACCTAGCCTCGCAAGATTGGTCGATGGATGAAATCAATACTTGGTATGACCGCCTGTTGGCGGCAGGCGGACCCTTTAATATTCAGCTTTCGGGCGGAGAGCCTTGCGTGCGAAATGACTTGCCCGAGATCATTCGCAATGGTCGTTCACGCGGCTTCACTTTTTTTCAATTAAACACGAACGGGTTGCGGCTGGCACATGATGGCAATTACCTGGCAGCGTTACAGGAGGCCGGATTATCGACTGTTTTCCTGCAGTTTGACGGCACGCGGGATGAAATCTATAAAACCATCCGTGGCCGGGCACTTTTTGAGCAAAAAATGGCGGTTATTAAACGCTGTGCAGAAATGGGGATTGGGGTTGTACTGGTTCCGACTCTTGTACCGGGTATAAATACGGATGACATTGGCAATATCCTGCGACTGGCACTGGAGCACATGCCGGCGGTGCGAGGGGTCCATTTTCAACCAGTCAGTTACTTTGGGCGATACCCACAAGACCCGGCGAATGAAGCACGCATTACCATCCCTGAAGTCATCCGCGCAATTGAGGAACAAACCGCGGGGCTGGTGCCCGCTTTTGCACTTTGCCCACCCGGCGGCGAAAACGCACTGTGTTCATTCCACGGAAATTACGTGCAGATGCCAGATGGTTCATTGAAGGCCCTGACCCGCCACAAGGGCGAAGCCTGCTGCTCTCACACCCCCGTGGAGGCCGCACAGGGCGCTGCTCGCTCGCGGGAATTTGTGGCCGAACACTGGGCTGTGCCGGTGCAAGCCGCAACAGACACGGCAAGCCAGGCTATATTAAGCGGCCCGAGCCTGGGAGAATGGGATGTGTTCCTGGAACGCAAACGCACTCACACATTTTGTGTTTCGGGCATGGCCTTCCAGGATGCCTGGACTCTCGACCTGGATCGGCTAAGGGATTGTTACATCCATACTGCCAGCCCGGATGGGCGGCTGGTGCCTTTCTGCGCTTATAACCTGACTGACCGTCATGGACATTCACTCTACCGGGGAAACCATGAAAACCAGCCCGCTTGATGCCTGGATCCGCACAAAAATCAACTCGGCACAACCTGCATTATCCAGGGCTGATCTGGAAGCCTGGCAGCTGCAAAAAATCAATGAAACGCTTGCCCTCGCAAGGGCTAAAAGTAAATATTACCGGGGACACCTGGCCGGGATGCCAGAGTGCATTAGCAAGCTGGATGATTTGCATCAATTTCCGTTTGTGACACCAGCGGATGTGCGCCGCAGCCCGTTGCAATTTGTGTGCGTCTCACAGGATGAAATCGAACGCGTGGTGACCTTGCAAAGCTCTGGCACCACGGGCGAGCCAAAACGAATTTACTTTACAGCCGAGGACCAGGAATTAACGACCGACTTCTTTTACGTGGGCATGTCCACCATGTGCGACGTGGGCGAAAAAGTTTTGATCCTGCTGCCTGGTGAAACACCTGGAAGCGTGGGAGACCTGCTACGCAAAGGGCTGGAACGGCATGGTAGAGTGGCACTGCCCTATGGCCCGGTACGGAATCCACTGAACGCTCTCGAAAAAATGCAGGAATACGGGGTTGATTGCCTGGTGGGGTCGCCCACCCAGGTACTCGGTCTGGCACGCCGCTGGAATCCGAATCACAAGCCACCACGGACCATTCTACTTTCAACAGATTATGTGCCGGGCGCAATCGTCCAGCAACTGGAACGAATCTGGGGCTGCGAGGTTTTCAACCATTACGGGGCAACCGAGATGGGCTTGGGCGGTGGGGTCGAATGTGCAGCCCACCGCGGTTATCACCTGCGTGAGGCTGATCTGTATTTTGAAGTTGTGGATCCGGTCAGCGCTAAACCAGTTGCAGATGGCGAGTATGGCGAAGTAGTCTTCAGCACCCTGACGCGGCGCGGCATGCCATTGATCCGTTACCGTATGGGTGACCGCAGCCGATTCATCCCGGGCGAATGTCCATGTGGGGCGACACTGCGAGCCCTGGAATGCGCCAGCGGGAGATATGAAAGTTTTATACTGGCAAAAGGAATTGTGCTAAAGCTGCCCGATTTTGACGAAGCCCTATTCCCCACCCCTGGTTTGCTCAATTTTTCAGTTAGCCTGGTTGGCGATTATGAGAGTGAAGAGCTGGTCATCGAAGCCCAGATGCTTACAGAAATAGACCAGAGTAATTTTATGAAACAAGCATTGTACACAATGCCTGGCATCGAGCGTTTTATGGTGACCATTCATAGCAGACACAACCCGGGTGAACCGGGCAGTTTATTAAAACGAATCATTTCAGACAAGCGAGGCCAATATGCGTGAAGTAATCGTCGAAATTGAAGCCTGGAAAAATGAAGGCAAAACAGTCGCCATTGCGACAAATGTCAAGCGAGATGGATCCTCCCTGCGACCGCTAGGGGCAAAAATGGCAATGCCCCAAGGCAGCAGCGGCATTGGCGCGGAGATTGCCGGCTCTGTGACGGGTGGATGCATCGAAGGGGTGGTGTACGAGGAAGCCCAGGCAGTGATTAAAAGTGGACAACCCAAGCTGCTGCATTATGGTGTAACCAGCGAAGAATCGCCCTGGGAAGTAGGGCTAAGCTGCGGTGGTTCACTGGATGTATTTGTGGAGAGCATGGATTCGCCAGCCTGGCGAGAAATTTACCCAGCCTTAAAAAACTGCCTGGCAACGAGCCAATTGGCTGCGGTGGCGACAATTATTTCCGGCCCGGGACTTGGAAAAAAATTGATGCTGAAAGCAGATGGTTCCACGCTTGGTGACCTGGGTGATAACCAGCTGAACACAGAGGTTGCAGATTGGCTGGAGGGACAAATCAGCCTCCAGGATACTACGTGGAAAAACTTTATTAAGGCCGGAGAAAAGGTGGAGATATTCGCGGATGTTTTCGCCCCGGTTGCTCGCATGATAGTGGTTGGGGCTGTGCATATCGCCATCCCGCTGGTTACCCTGGCCAAAGCACTTGGGTACTACACCATCATAATTGACCCGCGCACAGCCTTCGCAACCCGCGAAAGATTTCCGCATGTGGATGAGCTGATTATTGATTGGCCTTCAACCGCCCTGGAAAAACTTCAGCCTGATGAAGCCACCTATATCGCCATGCTCAGTCACGATGAAAAGTTGGATAACCCGGCCTTGGCAGTGGCACTTGCCAGTCCGGCCCGTTACGTGGGTGTTTTGGGTACACGTAAAAAAATTCACGTACGTTTTGCGGCGTTGAGGGAATTGGGCGTTAGTGATGAACAACTCGAGCGACTACGTGCGCCAATTGGAATTCACCTAGGGGCTGTGATGCCAGATGAAATTGCATTATCCATCCTGGCGGAAATGGTGACAGCCCGGCATGGGCTGCCCAAAACTCAAGAGACCCACGTGACAGTGCCTGTACCGGTAACATCGTAACCACCGAGGTGATTAATCGCTGCCCTGGCCTGGACTGTGCTTAGCCAGGCCTGCAGCGCCTGGACTGATTCATGTTCCCAGTTTTCAGCCGGGATGACCAGGTCATAGCGCTCGGTGGTCAATAGTTCGAAATCCAGGCCAAAGGATAGGGCAGCGGTTTCAACACCCAGCCCAACATCTGCATGACCCTTGCTGACGGCGCGTGCGACGTCAGAATGGGTCATTTTTTCTTCCTCATAACCGGGAATAAGGGAGGGATTAATTCCCGCGAGGCTAAGCTGGGCATCCAACCAGACCCGTGTGCCGGAGCCTTGCTGCCGATTGACAAAACGTACCTGCTTGGAAACCAGGTCAGCAAGGTTGGTCACCCCCAGGGGGTTGCCTGGTGCAAGGATCAGCCCCACACGCCGGTGTGCCAGGCACAACAAGGCTACCTTTTGACCAGGTAACAATTTATGCACAAAAGATTCGTTATAGGTATCCGTATTCTCATCCCAAAGATGACAACCCGCCAGATCTGCTTTTTTCTCTACCAGGGCAATCAGACCGCCCAGGCTGCCCGTAAACGATAGCTGCAGGCTATAACCAGAGGTGACTTCATGATAGTGAGCAGCAATCAAGGCCATGGCAGGATCATGACTGCCAACAAAGCGCAAAACATCGGGGGTGACATGTTCCGGTTCTCGGGAAAGAATACGCCAACGATCCAATGCAATTCGAAGCGATTGTTCAATTTCATCGGGTGTGTAACCGGAGGTCATGGTTTCTAGTAAAAAAGCCTCTGCTCGATTGAACAAAGCAGCACGACGCAGCGGAGTCTGATTGTGTTCAGGGAGATGTTCCACCACCCGGGTACCTTGACCCACATGACTAACTACCAGGCCCAACCGGGCAAGTTCCTGGTAGGCACGCATGATGGTACCAGTGGTGCAATTCCATTGTTCGGTCATTTTTCGCATGGATGGAAGCGATGTACCTGGCTTTATGTTGCCTGCGAGAACATCATTGCGAATTGACTCGACGATTTGTTGGTAAATGTGTGATGAGTCCATGTAATTAGTATAGAACGATGATTGCTAATTGGCAAGCATCCCAGCGATTTTACGCTCGATAAGAATGACCACTTTATCGAAACGAACCCAATCTCTACCCAGCTCAGAAAAAATAATACTGTAACAGTTTTGCCTTCCTCACCACAGAGGAAACAACCCAAGTGATGGTGAACAGGTCGTATTGGCAGGTAATGGCCAATCTCAGGCAATGAACTCGACCAGGCCTGTATCCAGATCATAACGCCCGCCCACAATGCGCAGGGTACCGGCGACGATGGCTTCGGAAAATTCGGCTGAGGCAGCCAACTGGTCAACGATCATCCTGATATTGGTATCCACCGTTTCAGCTACCAGATCGAATGGCACATCTGGCTCCTCCCCCGTCTCAGCTGGCTCGGCTTGCATTGCTTTTTCGACTGCAGGGGTGAGGCTGCGAACCAGGTAGCCAACCGAACCCTCGACCTGCAACTTTTTCTCGACAGCTTCGATGGTGGCTTTGACGGCGCCACAATTTTCGTGACCAAGCACAACAATCAGGTGAATGCCAAGCTCCATGAAACCAAATTCGATGCTGCCCAATACAGCCTGATCAAGAACCTGACCGGCAGTGCGAATGACAAATAGATCTCCCAGGCCGCGATCGAAGATTAATTCCGGTGGAACACGCGAATCTACGCAGCCCAGGACAGTCGCGAAGGGATGCTGCCCACGGGCGACCTCGACCCTGCGTCTGGGGGTCTGGTTGAGGTCAATGGTTTTGTTGGTGGCATAACGTAAGTTGCCGCTCTGCAAGCGCTGCAGCGCGTCATTTGCATCCCTGACGGCAGGTTCCGCTGTAACCTTTTCGACCGCCTGACTGCCGGTAGTGCGTGTGCAAGCGGTAAGCACCAACCCTCCAAGCGTGGCACCTGAAAGCGACAAGAATTGCCGCCGGGAAATCTTTGAACCGTGGACCATTACGACTCTCCTTTACACGTCTTGTTCCTAACAAATACTGACATTTTCTTATTGCGAAGACCTCACTCTACAACAACACATACCAGATGAGCCATCAGTTCGCATTCGCTGAGCGGTTAATAATTCGTTTTTTATCGTGCTATAGCCCAGTGTGGTGTGAAAATCAGACGCACTGAACCCGTGGTTGGAAAGGATGTTTGTTTGTAAAAACGGACTGGTGCCATACCAATAAAAATACTTTTAGAATTGCAGACTGGTTCAATGTAACGACTCTAATAACGGTTGATTATTCCTTAGCAAATTCGATTTCAAATTGGACCAGGTAATCCTTGTAGCGACTGACTCGCAACTTTTTACCAGAAGGCTCGATATTGAAGCCTTCGGCTGCCAGGTGTGCGGCATGACCAGCTGTGCCGCCGGGGAAACCAGGGTTCAATTCACCATTGGCTTTTAGCACTCGCCACCAAGCCACATCTTGACCCGGCGTATTGGCGATTTCCCGCAGAGCCATACGGGTATCATAGGGGCAGGTGATTTGGACCTGGTGCCTGCGAGCCAGCTCTTTGCGGAGCAGGTCTGTGGTAATTAGTTTTTTGGGCGGGATTTCGTTAATCAACCGAACAATGGTTAAGGGGGAAGGCTTGAGCATTTTTCCGGAGCAACGAAAGAAATTTTCCATTGTTTTGGAGATGTCTACGATTAAATCGGCTTGAATTTCCATGAGGTTTCCTTTGGTTAGGAGATATTATCCCACACCTGGTGAGACTACTGTCAAGAACCAGGCTGTGCTATCGTGCAAAATAGGCTAAGGATGAGGCATAGGAATAAATTCGAGTTGACAAACACCGCAACCTGGTGTATTTGTACTGACTATTATGAGAATCGTCGTCAAACTCGGAACATCATCGCTCACCAACGGCACAAAACACATCGCGCCGCCTTTTTTAATTGAAATCGCGCGTCAGACTGTTCAATTACAGGCTGCAGGACACCAGGTGGTGCTGGTCTCTTCGGGCGCCATTGCGGCCGGGCGAGAAAAGCTAAATTTTCCACAGTTGCCCAAGAATATCCCTGCCAAGCAGATGCTGGCAGCCGTGGGTCAATTGCGATTAATGGCACTCTATGAACAGGTCTTTGGTTTGTACGGCATGATAGTGGGCCAGGTGCTGCTAACACGCGCTGATCTTTCGGATCGCAGACGTTATTTAAATGCACGGAATACGCTGATGGCGATGATCATGCACAACATGGTGGCGATCATCAATGAAAATGATACCGTCGCCACCGAGGAAATTCGGGTGGGAGATAACGATAACCTTTCGGCCCTGGTAGCCAACCTGATCGACGCCGATCTGCTCATCTTGCTGACCGACCAGGATGGGTTATTCACTGCCGACCCGCGCAGCAACCCGGATGCGAAGCTGGTAACGATGGTCAGTGAGGACGAAATCCCGGAAGCGCTCTGGCAGGCAGCGGGCGGCAGCAAAACCGGGCTGGGAACCGGTGGCATGACCACCAAACTACAGGCGGCCGACCTGGCACGTCGATCCGGATCGGCCTGCGTGATTGCCAGCAGCATGGAAACCGATATCCTGATTCGCCTGGCTGGTGGCGAAAAAATTGGCACGCTCTTCCCGGCGGTGGTGACATCAATCGAGAGCCGCAAACGATACATCATGTCGGCAC
Source organism: uncultured Anaerolineae bacterium (assembly GCA_903908605.1). Taxonomy (GTDB): domain Bacteria; phylum Chloroflexota; class Anaerolineae; order Anaerolineales; family Villigracilaceae; genus UBA5195. The sequence continues at coordinate 7,074 of CAIVSQ010000525.1, read as the reverse complement.
GCCGGGCACCCGGGCAGGTGAATGTGGATGCAGGCGCAGCCCAAGCGCTGCGGCGCGGCGGAAGCCTTTTACCGATTGGTGTCAACAGCGTTGGCGGCAAATTTGAACGCGGAGATACCGTGCGCGTAATCGATGAGAACGAACGTGAGATTGCGCGAGGCATTGTTAACTATCCCAGCCAGGATCTGGCCCGAATCACAAAACGGCGCTCAGATGAAATTGAAGCCATCCTCGGTTATCTTTACGGGGAAGAGATCATCCATCGCAATGACCTGGTGCTGCTCTAACCCGGCGCACTTTGCCATTTCACTGATTATTTACACACGAAAGGTAACAATATGATCCTCGAAATCGCCCGCCGGGCAAAAACGGCATCCAAGACGCTGGCGTTAATCAGCACAGAAGCAAAAAACGCAGCCCTGGTAAGCCTGGCTGAAGCACTGCTGGTATCCAGCGGCGAGCTGTTGGCCGCCAATGCGGTAGATGTGCAGGCCGCACGAGCCGCAGGGTTAAGCGAGGCGATGATCGACCGGCTGCTGTTGACGGATAAACGCATCGGCAACCTGGCCTCGGACTTGCGACACCTGGCGGGATTGCCAGACCCGGTGGGACAGCAATTTGACGCGACGACCCTGCCAAACGGCATGTCCCTGCGCAAACAGCGCGTCCCGCTGGGCGTGCTGGGCGTCATCTACGAATCCAGGCCAAACGTGACAATGGATGTGGCCGGGCTGGCGATAAAAACGGGCAACGCGGCTATCTTGCGCGGCGGCAGCGAAACCATTAACAGCAATCGAGCCCTGGTGAAGATCATCCAAATCAGCCTGGGTGCCAACCAGCTACCTGCCGATACAATCCAATTTATCGACAGCCCCGACCGGGCGCTGGTGCTGGAGCTATTAAAGATGCACGATTATATTGATATCATCATCCCACGCGGCGGAGCCAATCTGCACAACTTCTGCCGGCAAAACAGCCAGATCCCGGTCATCACCGGTGGAATGGGCATCTGCCACTTGTACGTGGACGAGAGCGCCAACCTGGATGCTTCACTGCCGGTAATTTTCAATTCCAAGGTGCAGCGTCCCAGCGCATGTAATTCACTGGATACAGTACTGGTGCATAAAAACATCGCTGAGAATTTCCTGGCGCGCATCGTGGCGGAACTGGCTCCGGCAGGAGTAACCTTCCGAGCCGAACCTCGCGCAGCTGCGCTGCTAAAGGAGCAAGACCCGGCACTCGTGCAACCGGCTGGTCCGGATGACTTCGATACGGAATGGCTGGCGTTGATCCTGGGTCTGAAGGTGGTAGACGGACTGGATGAAGCGATACAGCATATCGCCACACATAGCACAGCACACTCGGATGGAATCCTGACTGAGAACAATGAAAACGCAGCACGTTTCATCAACGAGGTTGATTCCGCCGCAGTATACGTCAATGCGAGCACGCGTTTTACAGATGGTGGGCAGTTTGGCCTGGGCGCGGAAGTGGCCATATCCACACAGCGACTACACGCACGCGGACCGATGGGCCTTGCTGAGCTGACAACCTACAAGTGGGTGGCCGAAGGCAGCTATACGGTGCGAACCTAAGCAAGGTTGCAAGTAATTTACATAACTTCTCGCCAACATTGCCTGTTTTCTGTGGCAATGTTGGCGGGTACCTTTATGGGTTCACAGCATGTTCACAGGAATTTCTTGGGGATTTCACAGCCAGGTTATTTACAATGGGGAAAGTATTCAAATGGGAACAAAGAAGATTTCCTGTTTTGAGCAAAGAAACCACATACATTAAGGATCGGCAGATGAATAATCAAAAACCAGCCCGGTGGACTATAAAACGACTTGGGGAGCATCAAAGCATCATTTTTGCCTGTCTGCTGGGGCTTGTGATGTTAACAGCGATCTTCCTACGGTTTTATAACCTGGGCATGGCGGGGTATGGCAATATGTATTATGCGGCAGCGGTCAAGAGTATGCTGCTCTCCTGGAAAAATTTCTTTTTCGTGGCCTTTGAACCAGGTGGTTCGGTCAGCGTGGATAAGCCGCCCTTGGGCTTTTGGGCCCAGGCAATTTCGGCCTATTTTTTCGGGGTGAATGGATTTGCGCTGGCACTACCCAACGCCCTGGCGGGTGTATTTTCGACCTGGATGATTTTTGTTTTGGTACGAGATTTTACGAACAAGTGGGCAGGGCTGCTGGCTGCAACGGTCATGGCAATTACGCCCATCGCGATCGCAACAGAAAGAAACAATACCATTGATGGACTGCTGATCTTTATCTTGCTGTTGGCGGCCTGGAGTTTTACCAGGGCGGTGCGCAACGGAAAAACCAGATGGGTATTGCTGGGCGCGGCACTGGTGGGCGTGGGTTTTAACATTAAGATGCTGCAGGCTTTCCTGCCACTGCCAGCCTTTTATGCGGCCTACTGGTGGGGTGCAAAACTTCCGTGGAAAACAAAACTGTTGCAATTAAGCGCCGCGAGTATTCTGCTGGCGGCAATCTCGCTCTCCTGGGCAGTGGTGGTGGACCTGACACCTGCGAATCAACGACCTTATGTGGATAGCTCCGCCAACAACAGCGTGCTGAGTTTAATTTTCGGGCACAACGGTCTGACGCGCCTTACAAATGCGCATGTGCAGGTCGGAGGTGACAACGGGAGTCTGATTCAACTCCAACCACCTGGGGGCGGTGGACCTGGCGGTCAGCCGCCCATCCCACCTGGTGGAACAGGCGCAAACCAGGGACGCCCGCCTTCCATGGGAAAAGGTGGTCCGCCGGGAGGCGGGGGCAGTATGGATTTTGGCAGCGCCGGCACGCTGCGCCTGTTCACCAGCCCGCTGGCGGACGAAGCTTCCTGGCTGTTACCATTTGCACTGGGAGGGTTGGCCCTGATAGTCTTCAAGAGCTGGAAAAGCCGGACCGGAGGCGAACAAACCACCCTGGTTTTGTGGGCTGGTTGGCTGATCCCTGAAATGCTGTATTTTAGCTTCAGCGGTGGGCTGATGCATGCATATTACCTGATTATGCTGGCACCTCCGCTCGCAGCGCTGACTGCAATAAGTGCCTGGTGGCTATGGAAACATATACAAATAAATCTGCGTAGCGGCTTATTGATGGCTTGCCTGTTATCCGGTGTAACCCTGCTTTTCCAGGGCATCACACTATGGTCTGGCACTATGCTGGCAAGCTGGCTACTGATTGCTGCTGGATTATTTTTTGCGACCGGGCTGATGTTGGCGGCATTTAGAAAACCGTACTGGGCGCTAACCCTGCTGCTGATCTCGCTGCTGGTGGCTCCGGCAGCCTGGTCCACATTGACTACATTGGACGCTCATCCCAATGGAGCTTTGCCAAACTCTGGACCGGTGCAAAACAACAGCGGGCAATCCGGCCCTGGGCCAGACGGACCGGGCGGTAATACCAATATTAAAGACGACCAACTGCTAAATTACTTGCTGGCAAATACAGAACCGGATAGCTACCTGCTGGCGACCGAACGTTCAAATGATGCCGCCGCTTACATCCTGGCTACCGGCCGACCGGTGTTGACATTTGGCGGATTTCTGGGCCAATACCAGGTGGTCACGGTTGAGCAAGTTGCCGCACTTGTTCAGGATGGCAACTTGCGTTTCATCCTGGGAAGTGAGAAAAGCCTGCAACAGGACCTGTCAACCTGGGTAGAGCAAAACTGCAACCAGGTGAGTAATATCCCGCTGCCCACCTCCGGCGAAAACCAAGGGAATACCCTGTGGGACTGCCAGGTGGAATAAGCAACAACACTTGCGAACCTGAAGGGTATAATCAGCGCTATGACCAACCCTTCCGATCCCGCCCACGACCAATCATCCATGGCCCGGTTGACAGGCCTGCTATTTGAATTCACCCTGATCATATTCATCCTGATCGGGGTATTTTTCCGTTCCAACTGGATAAACTGGAGCCAGGGCACCAACCTACACCCGGATGAATATGGGTTAACCAATACCCTGACACAACTGGCAATCCCTAAAAACCAAAGGGATTACTTCAACACACGTATTTCGTCACTCAGCCCTTATCAGAAATATGACCTGGCAGGCGACCCGACCGAAAATGGACCAGATAACCGAATGCGCTGGGGTCAGCTGCCCATAACAATCATCCGTTATGCGGGCGAGTTGACCGGTAACACCGGTTATAACGAGATCCGTCTGCTGGGCCGGCAACTTTCTGCCACAGCGGACACCCTCTCGCTGCTATTCATCTTCCTGATTGGGGTAACGTTATACGGTTACCGGGTTGGGTTATTAGCTACTGCCTTGAGTGCCCTGGCAGTCATGCAAATCCAGCAATCGCATTTTATGACAGTGGATAACTTTGGCGGACTATTCACCACCATCGGCCTGTATGCCTGTGCGCGGATTGCCAAAACCGCGCCCGTTTTTCGTCGCGAAGAACCCTCGGGCACCCGCCAATACAGGCCCGGCTGGCAACCATGGGGCTGGTATTTACTTTTTGGGGCGGCGTTTGGGGCAGCCCTGGCCAGCAAGATCAACCTGCTACCCGTAGGTGGACTTGTGCTTGTAGCTGCCTTTATCAGCATTACGGATTTAAAAATCGCGAAACAAGCCGATCTGACTCGCATCTTGCTGGTGGTGAGCATTCTGCTGGCAGCAAGCTACCTGACCAGTGCAATCATCTTCCGGCTGGCCCAACCAATGAGCTTCCGTAACGAAACTGGCAACACCGGGCTTTTTGACCTGCATCCAAACCCAGACTGGGTGGAAAGCATGAAAACCGCCTCAGCGGAATCTAGTGGACAGGGCGGCGGCCCCCCCGGAGAACAATGGGCGCACCGGATGATGATCATTTTCCCGTTGACCAACATGGTCGTATGGGGCATGGGGTTGCCGCTGGGGGTGGCGGCCTGGCTGTCTTTTGCTGTGGCGCTCTGGCAGGTATTGCGCAACGGCAAAAACTGGCAAGCTCATTTGCTGCCGTTGGTTTGGGCAGGTGGTTATTTCCTTTTTATGGGTACTCGCTGGGTAAAATCGGTGCGGTATTTCCTGCCAATTTACCCGTTCCTGTGCCTGCTGGCCGCCTGGGGGCTACTGGAGCTGTGGAAATGGGCATCCATTAAGAAAAACAGGTCCGGAAGACCCGCGCGAATGGGCTTTGCGGCCATGTTGATGGGAATCACCCTGTTCGGCAGCCTGGTCTGGGCTAACGCCTTTGTCGATGCAGTGTATCGAAACAACCACACACGCATCCAGGCAGCACGCTGGATTTACCAGAATGTGCCTGGCCCTATACAGCTCAGCCTGGAAAACAGCGAGGGAATTGTATGGACCGAGCCCGTTAACGGACCGGAAAATTTACGGATCAATCAATTTAATTTCCATTCGCAATCATTCATGCTACCCGTCAGTGGGCGGTTGCTCCAAATCCTGCTTCCAAAGGTGCACGTAACGCAACCCGGCACCATGCGCGTGGTCATTGCCAACGACCCACAGGGAAAAATGCCACTCGCTGAAGCTATCCTGGCAACTGGCGCGGCAGGCGGCGAACTAACGGCTGGCTTTGACCAGGTGCAGCTGCAAGCCGGGGTACCTTATTATGTTGTTATCTCAGCTGAGAGCGGCGGGTCAATCATCATCTCCAGGGTTGTGATTGCCAATGAACATTGGGATGAGGGGCTGCCGATGCCGTTTGACGGACACGATCCATTTGGGCAGCTTTACAGCGGCCGGTCAAATCAAATTCGCTGGACAGATAACGAAGAAAAACGGGCCATGTTGCTGCAGATATTGGACGAAAGCGATTACCTGGTACTGCCCAGCCAGCGTTCAATCTGGTCCACCTGCCGGCTGCCGAATAATTACCCGATGACCATGGAATATTACCGGGCTTTGTTTGATGGCCGAATGGGATTTAGCGAGGTGGCCAGTTTCAGTGCACCACTCAAGCTGGGTCCGCTGCAAATCTCAGATGTTGGTGGTACTATGGCCTGGAACAAGACCCCGGCTTTACCTCTTTTCAACAGCAGCTGGTTGGCAGCAGAAGAAGCCTTCAGCATATATGATCATCCACCGGTCTGGATATTCAAAAAAAACCCGGATTTCAACCTGGACAACGCTACTCGTATTCTTTCATCGGTTGACCTTTCGAAGGTTATCGTGCAATCCGCGCTCAATGCCGATGGAAACTGGTGCCCCGCCCAATAATCACTGGGTGTCAAACCAGCCAATGCACAGCCCGGCAAGGTTGTGTGAGGAATAAAGGGAACCAAAACACGACCGGATATGATTGGGTCGGGTAAAATAAACATATGAATGAAACCGATTTCCAGATTATCCACCCTCAACCACTATTGATTGTCATCTCCGGCCCGTCGGGGGTAGGCAAGGATACCGTGCTAAACCGCATGCAAGAACGCGGATTACCATTCCACTTCGTTGTGACAGCCACCACGCGCGCAAAACGGCCAAATGAAATTAACGGAAAGGATTATTTTTTCCTGAGCAGTGATGAGTTTGCGCACATGATCGAGAGCAACGAACTGCTCGAATACGCGATCGTGTACAACGATTACAAGGGTATTCCCAAACAGCAGGTGCGCGATGCACTCGCCAGCGGCAATGACGTGATCCTACGCATTGATGTGCAGGGAGCTGCGACCATCCGCAAGTTGGTCCCCAACACAGTGCTGATCTTCCTGACGACCGAAAGCGAGGAAGACATGGTGGACCGCCTGCAGACGCGCCGGACGGAAACCCCGGAAGGTCTTAAACTGCGGATTGCTACAGCCCGCCAGGAATTAAAACGTGCACACGAGTTCGACTACGCTGTCATCAACCGGCGGGAATGTGTGGACGAAACCGTGGATACAATCCATGCGATTATTGTTGCCGAGCACCACCGTGTTTTGCAAAGAAAAGTGACATTGTGAGCGAAATGTTCGAAACTAACGAGCCACAACCTGCGGCACCCATGCAACCGGTTGTCGATGAAAACCTCTCAAGCCCGATCGTCACCTATATCCTGATTGGGGTGACGGTGGTTATTTACCTGTTACAAATCGGAACAGATT